>CAKSIW010000009.1 GCA_934463175.1 uncultured Clostridia bacterium
GAGAGAGCAAGTAGACATATTGAATACTTGCTCTCATATGTTTCAGAAATATTTAATTCCCCTATATTGCTTTATCCGAACCTTCTCAGTCCCAATTTCACATAATGTATTCCGTTTTTTATGCTGTGGTCGGCGCTTTCGATGAGATAATTAATATTGTCAACGGTAATCAACGCACCGGCTCGGGTGTAGCTGTTTATCGCCTCTATGATTTCTATTGAAAAGCTCTCCTTAATTTTATTGAGTTCCGCCAGCTTGTTTTTCGCATAGGTATTTGCATCTCCATCCTTTTCATCAATTTTGAATACATCCTGCAATACTCCGTATTTATATATGCTGTCGGTATCTTTTGCTACAGCTTTGACGGTATACACTTTATCAGTTTCGGTTATTACTTTTACGCTGTTTTTCATATCTTCAATTGAAATGGTATGCGATACATTGCCCCTGAGCGAAGGAGAATAAATCAAATGCGTATTTGGTGTGATTCTAAATTCCGGATAGGCATATATCTCACCGTATTTATAGATCCGAATCCCGTTCGGAGTCATGTCAAAGTTATAACTGCCGCCGCATTTATCGAGAATATCGGAAAGAATATCAGAGATACACTTGTCAATATATATCTGCGTGATGCTTGTATTCAGTTCCGGCACGGAATCAATCGGAATATTGAAGTCGGAGCAAAGCCGTATAACCGCTTTCTTTGCGTTCATGTTGTTAAACTGATATGTTTCCTTGCTTTTATTGAGATACCAGCCGAAATCCGTCACCGTATATTTATTCTTAAATTTATCTCCGTCATCGACCGCAATAACGATACCGCGGAATATCTCTATATTGGTGCAGAAGTTTACGATGTTGCCAATCTGCGGAGTGTATGTATTCACATAATTTGTATCGGACTTTGCCACTTCAAAACTCATCTTTGTCGCAAGCTCATCTATTGAGTTTTGCCAAGACAGATTACCTACATAAGAAGTAATGTCATTGCCGCCCACAATCAGCTTGTATGTTTCATTTACACTTGCGGAAAATTTATCACCGACTGTGTTTCCACCTGTTCCGAAACTATCGGAGAGAGAGTAGTCCTTATCTTCTTTGGCTGAGGTTGTTACAGAAGCTGCCGTTGATGAACTTTCGTTATAGCGGAGTACCACATTCCATGGATAATTGTAGTATCCCCTTGTGTATATCTCTCTGCCGGTCTGATCTCCTGACTTACCGCCTGTGGTTTTGCCTTTTTCGTTGATTGATGCATTGACGATTGTTCTCCCATTGTCCTCAACCACCAAAGCCGTATGATGAACGGTATTTAATAAAACATCACCGCGCTTAAGTCCAAGTCCCGTTGACAGCGCTATTTTACTTGTAATATCGGAAAACCCGTATCTTAAAAATACAGACTTCATATTTCCGGTATAGGTAGCGCCGCCGGACTTTACCTTGCACCCGGCTTGTTCAAATGCCGAGATAACAAGAGAGGAGCAATCATAGTTCGGTCCCCAGCGGCTGTTCTGGTCATAGCCGTGTGAATTATCATTTGCAATTTTAACCGCCCAGTTGACGGCACTTTCAATCACTGCACCCATCAGATTAACTTCACCTCCGACAGCGTTATTGAATATTTCATATCCCCGTCTCTGCCGATTGTATATGAAAAATCATCTATTGTAACCGCCATATTTATCGGTGTATCGGTAATAATAAGCCGAATGGGGAGTTTTCTTTCATACCATGTATCTATTGTATATAGGTAACCGAAAGCAGTGTCGCTCCTGTCACGAAGGAAAGGATAGTCACGGCACGGAAAGAAACTCGACCATGATATTTTCTTCAAGGCTTGCGTACCGATAAGGTTCAGCTGACCTTGCGATACCGTTTCAAACACCTCGTTGTTTCTGCCTTTTGAAACCGTAAACTCCGGCGGCGGAACAGGCAGCCGCAAAACCTCGGCTCTGTTATTTACGCTTAAATATATATCCATCTGCCGTCCTCCTTACATATTATCCAGCGCCAGCTTTAACTTCGGAACAAGCTCGTCCACGATTTCATCCGCACTCTTGCCTTCGGCATAGATATTGATATAGAATTTATTTTCGCTACGCCTTGATTTATCAATCGGTGATACCTTTGCACCGCTCGGAAGTGAAAGCATTTCGGGACCTTTCTCACCGACTATAACAGTACCCGTCGTTCTTATTAGTCCGCCGTTTGCAAGCATCGGAATCTGCGGTGCATTAAATGTGGGAATTGCAGGAATCCCGACAGCGCCCGTGACGGAGTTTATTCCGTTAATGAGTCCGTTTACACCGCTGACAGCACCACGAATCATTGAGTTGATAGCGGAAATAATGCTGTTAACAGCACCCTTGATCGCGCCGACGATTCCGTTCCATACATTCTTGATCGCATTTCCGATTCCCGTAAATACAGAAACAGCGGCAGAGGATATGGTATTCCACGCACCGCTTAAAAATCCGGTTATGCCGTTCCAAACTCCGACAGCCGTATCTTTAATTCCCGTCCACAGTCCGACAAAAAAAGAACCAATACTTGTGCCGACCGATACAAAGAAATCACCGACCGCTTGAAATGCCTGCTTGCACCACGCACACACGCTGTCCCAATTCATCCACAATGCCACGCCGATTGCAATCAGCGCCCCGATTGCGACAATGATAATGCCGACAGGGTTTGCCGTCATCGCCGCATTCCATGCCCATTGTGCGGCGGTGCATATTCCTTGTACAATCGCCCATGCGTTCATTGCGGTATTGATCACAAACACTGCAATCCGAAATGTCACAATCGCACCGACAATACCGGAAATAATCGGAGCAATCCAACCCCAATTATTCACGAAAAAGTTATATACATCGGTTGCCTTTTGCACAACACCTGCAAGAGCGTTTACAACAAGCGGAAGTCCTGTGTCCTTTATCCAATTAAGCGCCGGTTTGCAGAATTCAAAGGCATTAAACAGAGCGTCTTTTACACCGCCGGCAATCGTGATAATGCCGGAAAACTTCTCACTGTTTTGCATAACGGCTGTTTTTATATTATTAAATGCCGACACACCGTAATTCCATACATTTTGA
This sequence comes from uncultured Clostridia bacterium, assembly GCA_934463175.1. Lineage (GTDB taxonomy): Bacteria > Bacillota > Clostridia > Monoglobales > Monoglobaceae > CAKSIW01. The sequence continues at coordinate 3,102 of CAKSIW010000009.1, forward strand.
AATGCGGTTATGAGGGGCGGCAGAGCATTGTCCTTAATCCACACAATCGGAACTTTAACCGTTTCAACAGCCTTTGTCATAGCGTTTTGTGCGTCCGGTATTTTTGATGCAAGAAAATTTACAGCCGATGTTATAACGGGCAGCACACCGTAACCGACAATATCCTTAACAGAACCCCATGCGTTTTTCAGCTGACGAATTCGTCCTTCCGGTGTTTTTGCCATGTTCTCGGCAAGACCACCGAAATTCTGATTCAAGACCTCTATCAGCGTCGCTGTTTTCTCGGCTTCCGTTCCGCTTTTTAATATTTTGCCCTGTGCCTCCGAAAAGGAAACGCCCACACGCGAAAGAGCGCCTGTTTGACCCTGCATAACCTTACCGACAAGGTTTCCCGTCTGAATCATCTGCTCCTGCGACACATTAACGCCGTATGTGCCGACAGCAAGGTTCTGCAGTGACGGCAGCAATGCTTTTATTGTTGAGGATTGCAGCTGAAAGGTTGCAAGCTGTGACGCACCCGCCACTGTTGCATCTCCCTCAACGGTTGTCACAAGTTCAAGTGCATCGCCGTACTTGATTATATCATCAACCTGTGCCTGTGTTGTACCTTTCACATTTTTCATAAGAGTGCCGAGTCGTTCATTTGCTCTTTCAAGCTCAAGCACTCCAACCACACAGTCGGACATAAAAGCTTTGACCTGATTAAACCCTGCATAAGCCGCTACAACTCCGGCGGCTTTTTTTGCAAGAGATGCAAGTCCCTCGCCCGTCAGCTTGCTCTGCGACTGCATTTTCTTTAGTCCGCCAGTTGCGTTGGTGGTGTGATTTTTGAGGTTCTTTACACCCGTTATGGCATTTCTTATCCCGGCGGTGAAGTTGTTGTCTTTGATAGATAATGTTGCACCAATATTCTTCTTGCTCATTAACATTCACCACCAGTCAGTGCTTTGTATTTTTCATATTCATCTTCCATATAAACCTCATAACAAGCCTTATAAAAAAGCTTTTCCGAAAGCGGAAGATTGATTATCTTTTCCGGTTCAATACCACGATTCAAAAAGTGACAGAGCATGGCAAGTTCTCCGTCACTTCTGATTAGTTTTTTATATCGTCAACCGCCTTTACTCCGTCAACATATCCGGCAAGCTTTAAGCACTCAACCGCAATCTGCGGAATCTCGCCCGGCTCAAACACTTTCTCGACAATCTCCATCGGCTCAACACATTCAAAAGCTGTCTGAAGTTCCTTTGATTTAAGGCAAGGCTCCGTCACACATGAATAAACCATATATGCGTCGCCGTTATCCATATCCTGTGCGTCTCTTGCCAAATCAGATGTCGGACTTTCAATTGTGATAGTGCCGCCGAGTGACTTTATATACAGTGTCGCGGTTTTCGGTTTTTTCTTGCTTTCAAGCATCTGCTCTTTTCTGCGGATAAGCTCCGCAAGTGTTATTTTTGTGTTTTTATTCATTGTTAACTCCTTTTTTGCAAACAAAAAGCCGCAGTTAAATGCGACTTCATAGTTTTGTATTTATATTTTGCTGTTAAAGTATTCTTCGGTGACGCCAAGCTGTTTTCTTAAGATTTCCTTCCACAAAAATCCCTTAATTTCTCCGCTCCCGCGTGATATCTTTGTAAATCTTATGTTTCCGTCAGCGTCCGTTTTTCTGTAAAAATAGTGGTCGGTATTTTTATAAAGTTCCCATCCGTCACGCTCACAAAATCGTTTTAAATCCTTCCATCTTGGCATTTTATACATTCTCCGATCTTCGAGATATCATCCAATACGAGAGCCTTAAAAACATACGGAATTTCTCTTTTTCTGTTTGGTGCGACAGACCACACATTAAACTCATTGTAGAAATCGGCTGCATATTCCAAAATTGCCCGTGACAAATTATTAATAGCATCTTTTTCGTCCGAACCGTTTTCAACCAAATCAAGCTCATTGAGGGAGAGAGTAACACTTCCGTCATCCTCAATGTATTTATTTGCCGTAAACGAATATCCTAAGAGCAGTTCGTTTATAAATTCCATATTGGAAAGAAGCATATAATCACGGGTTTTCTTTATAAACCTCGGTTTTTCACGGATCACACTTTCTGAAACTTCGCTCCAGTTCTTTCTTACATCCGTTGCATTCATAGTTAACATATCTATCAACTCCTTACGCCTCCTATTATAGCACAAAGTGTACACTTTGTCAATAGTGTACACTTTTATTGTATGCAGCGGAAGAAAAAATATACTAACCCCTTTATCTTCGTAAACAAAAAAGCCGCAGTTAAAGCGACTTAATTTGAATTAAATATTTTCATAATGCGACCACATTGAGATGATTTTGACAGTCTTTATATCTTCCAAAACCTTATATACAAGCCTGTGTTGTATGTTTATTCTTCTCAAATATAGTCCGCTTAAATTTCTGAGCAATTTTTCATACGGCGGAGGGTTTTGAAACGGATTGCCTTTTATCAATTCAATAAGATTTTGAGCTTTATTTGCCAAATTGGCTGCCTTTAAATTCGAAATATCCTTTGCAGCATTCTTTGTATATACCACTTTATAATTTACCACTGTACTTCATCCTCCGAAATACAATCATCAACCGGTGTTTCTTTTCCAGCCTGAATTTTTTTATAAAGCGTAGGATTATTGTATATCTCAAAGGTTGCCATAACATTGTTGTAGTCTTCTTCACTAAGCAATATAGCGTTCCCGTCTTTTGTACTGATATTAACCGGTTCATTATATTTGATTGTTTGCTCGAGTAATGAAAATATATTTTTTCTGAAACTTGTTGCATTTGTATTTATCATACATATCGCCTCCTGCATGTACATTATAGCGTACATATAGGAAAATATCAATACCATCTCTAAAAAAACTTTTTAATACTTCAATTTATCTCACTTTCACTAAATCGGGGAAATAGTAGTCGGTGAATCCACCGCTATACTCCTCATCAATCATTTTTGCGTTTTCAAACTTCTGCAGTGTCAGCTCGTTAAACCAAGCATTCTCGATTACAAGCCGCTCACTTCCGTAGGCATCGGGATCATCAATTTTTGAGATAATCTGAATGCGAACATCAATGCCTTTCTTTATTTTCTCCGACAAAAGCTGTGCTCCTCGTGAGAACACCTTCTTGACCTTCATGCTCCATTCGCCGGTAAGTCCCGTCATTTTCGAGTCCTTTGCCATCTGCATGACAAAGTCCACATCCTCACGCTCAATTTTTATCTTCGCCTCATATGAATCGGTTTCATAGACAGGCTCTCCGTCAAGATAAACCATGCCCCATTTGCCGTTCATAACTCTCGGCGCAGTAGGTTTTACCGCCATAGCTTTTTACCCCCTTATTCAATGTAGATTCCAAACTTCAAATCCTCAATTGCGTCCTGGATCTGAATGCTTGCTCTCACAAACACATTTGTGCCGGTGTTTGCCGTCTTAATTTTTTCATCATCCCAAGAGGACACATCTCTCGTTTTTGAAAGCCATTCTCTGGTTTCGTCAATATCAATTTCAGCCTTGTTGTCATACTTATCATAAAGCACTCCTCGGTTTGCGAGGTCTTTGAAGTATTTGTTTACGGCGGCAATAAATACGATTTTGTTATCGTATGAATTTTCAACCTTGCCTACAAATTCATCCTCAAAGGTTGCACGAATATCATCGCGAATCATATCGACAGCCTCAATGATTTTGATTTTTTTGAAATCTTCGCCTTTATCCTCTGTGGCGGTTGTAAGAGAGTTGACGCCCCTTGCAATCTTTATTTTTGTGCCGTCATTGATGAGGATCAGCTTTCCGTTATCCACATCATCGTCCGGAGTTTCGCTTTCGGTTATGCTTTCAACCTCCGGCAGAGTGTAGTATGTAGCACTCCTGTTAAGCGGAAGTCCGGCAAGAATCCCGGCAATCCGACAGCAGAATTCTGCGCTTGTATATGTCTTTGCGCCAACCTTTATATTATCAGTTGCAAAATTTATGATGCCCTCGTTATCCGCCACGGTTGAAGGTAGAACCGCCTTAAAGGTCTTATGATACTGCGTGCGCTGTTCCTTAATATATTCAACAACGGTATCTGTTTCACCGTCACCCAAACCGGGAACAGCAAGGTAATACCACCGTTTGTTCTTAAGCCTTTCGAGTGCGTCCGAAATATTATCGGAGGTCTGCACACGCTCCACAATCACCTTTGAAGGGCCGCCCATAAACACAAGGGACAGATATGCAAGATTGGTCGCCGTATAATGGCTTTTTACAATCTCGCTCTCTTTTGTGTATACGGCGGTTTTTGTTGTATTGCTGTTATCTTTCAGTATGACAGCCACGATGCCGCGCTCACTTCGTGCAATCAGTGTTTCTGCAAGCGTCTTAAACTCAATTAAAATCTTCGGAAGTCCCACTTCCGGTCACCGTCCTCTCATTCAAAGTTTTCATTTTCGGTATTGAAGCCGTTTTTGTGTTTGTTTCCTGTAAAAACTCCAATTCAAAATATGCGATAAGAGCGCTTTTATCGGAATCAAAGGTTATTTCATTGACCGATAAAAACCTGTCCTTTACCTTAATCGGAGTATATAAAAATATGTTTTTCAGCTTTTCGGCATTAAGAATCAGTTCTTCTTTTGTTTCCATTAATGGGTGATATGAAATCTCAATACCCAAAGTAACCAATTCATAAAATTTGTTTTCTGCCGCAACACTCACTGGAAAAACATCAATAAAGCAAGCAGGCTTTTGAAAACCCTCTTTAACCTCGGATGCAATAACCGAGTATTTGTTCTTTGTGAGCAGTTTTGAAACCGCCGTTTGTATATCCTTTATCGTTATCACAGCTCCACCTCGCTCGTTAAATCATCAAGCAGTTTTTTTGCATTTTTCTCAAAGGTTGCATTAAGTTCTTTGACCGTATCTTCAATCATTTTCTCGCCCTTTGTTTTACCGCCGACCGAAATTCCTCTGATACCTCTCTGCAAGATGTTTAATTTTCTTCCGTTTCTGCCGACAGTAGAGCCGCCTGTTACAACTCTGTGACCTTCTTCGACCACATGACCGTACCGGTTCTCGGTCTGCACACGGGCAACACGCGCCTTGCCGAAGGTCTTAGGCTTTTTGGTTCGCCATGAACCTTTCAGCTTTTTTGTTTTGCCCGTCGGTGTTTTGGCACGGACACGCTGTCTTGTGACATTTGCCATTGCCATAAGCATGGCGTCCGTTTTGTTTTCATATTTTTGCTCGATACGGTTGAAAGCCTTTTGCAAGTCCTCAAATCCGAATGTTCCGTCATTCTTCGCCATTATACTCACCCTTATCGAAATTCTGTGCCGTTTGTGTGTTTCTTTCGGCGGCTATGATCTGTAACTCCTCATGCCGTTCATTTAGGTCAAGCACGGACACAATCTCAAATTCACGGTTATTGTAGAGAATACGCATAGCCGGTGTGATGTTCCTAAAATACCTTGTTGAGATTTTGTATGTGGTTTCGGCTCGGATTTTCTGACTTTCCTCATACTCTCTGCCTGTGGTCGGTGCAACAAATGCCGCAACAGAATACTCCGACAGTGCAAGCTTATGTGCAATCGGCTTTCCGTTCTGCTCAGTGAGAATTGCATTCCCATCATTGTCATGTGAAAGATACACCTTATTCTTTTGCGTTTGCAATGGCAGAGGAAGATATGGCTTAAACGGCTTGTATCTCGGCACCGTTTCACCCATAGAATTTATAATTTCATCTGTCGGGGACAGGAAAATAATCCTGTGCCTTAATTTTGAAAAATTCATTAGAATAGTTCCTTTCTGTATGCGTCAAGCAGTCTGTATACAGTATCCGGCACACTGCCGCCGCTCCTGTTTTCATAAAAATGCGAAATAACCAAGAGCTGCGCCTGGCGCACAGACCCCGGCATCGGCTCAATGATGTCTTTTCTCATATAATTCTCACACAATTCCTTTGCCAAAAGCAGAAGGACGGAAATATATCCGTCCTCCTCATTGTGGTCTATCCTTAAAAATCCTTTTACCTCGTCAAGTTTCAGCATTTGCCTTTCCACCTGCTTTCGGTTTTGCCGACTTTATTTCCTTTGCATGGCCTGCGGAAATTAAGTCCTTTGCGACAGAATCTTTGCAATCGGCAATCTCGCCCTCATAATATGCAAAATCAAGTCCGGCGCAGCTTTTAAGTATCTGTATTTTCATATGGATTCACCTCAATTATGCAGACTTCATCTGTAGAACCTTGATAGCCTCCGGCAGTACGGTTTTACCGTCAAGTCTTTTGTATGCAAGAAAACCTACCTGTCCGTTGCCGGCAAACAGTTCATTTAGCCTTTTGAATGTGATGCCCTCACGGTCACCGATCCAATAGTAGTTGATATTACCGAAGATTACGGTTTTTGCGCTTGCTTTGATTTCGGGAACAAAAGAAGATGTAAAGTAGGGTCTGCCGAGGATTGTGTTTTCCTCGCCATCCTTAATTCCCGGCTGCCACAAATACTGACCGTTTCCGTCCTTAAGCTTTCTGATTGCCTTTACCGTGGAATCGTTCAAAATCCAGACAGCGTCCTTGCGGTAGGGTTCTTTCAGTGAATGATAAAGGTCGATAAGTTCATCTGCCGTAATTGCTGTTGCGCTTGCAGATGTGACCCCGACTTCACCGCCGCCTGTGGTATTGAGAATACCGGTAGGTTTAAGAGTTCCGTTTCCGACAAGGAAAGCCTCTTCTTCTTTTTCGCCGATTCGTCTTGCAAATTCAGTAACAAAATACCCCTCAAGGTCGAATGCGGAATCGTTTAAGAGTTCTTCCGATACCTTGATAATTGTGCCGACCTTGTGTGCGTCAAGCTGTGCCTGTCCGAAAGTTTCGTCACCCTCGGTATATGCTCCTTCCTCATCAATCCATGCGGCACTGCCGTGCGATGCGACAACGGGAATTTTATGTGCACCGCTTGATGTGGTGATTACATGAGCAAGCGGCCTTATAACCGTTGCATCATTCATTGCCGTAACAAGAGTATGTTCAAACTCGTCCGGCACAAGGTATCCGCCCTCGGAATCTGTGCCTTCCTGCAGTGCGTTGCGGAGTTCCGGAGCGGTTACACCCGCCTTTGAGCGGAGCTGATTCCAGAATGCCTTTTTGTATGTATCGGACGCTTTGCCTGTCTTTTCGTCCTCCGATTTCGGTGTATCCGGTTTTTCTGTGATACGCTTGCTTGTTGGCATATTAAGTTCTGCGTCAAGCGCTTCTCTGCGTTCAAGCCTTGCGATTTCTTTTGAGTAATCCGCAATTTCATTCTCCATTTTGGTGTAAACGGCATCGTCCTCCGGGGAGAGCATACCATTTTCGTTGGTGTGTGAGTCTAAGAATGCTTTTGCGGCATCCCAGGCTTTTGCTCTTTTGGTTCTCATTTCGTTGATAGTCATAAATAAATCCTCCTCAAAAAAATTAGTATTTCATTAGGTTAAGCCGCTCCATCAGTACGGCTGCACTGCGGCCTTGTTTTACGGGTTCTTTCGATTTTTCGCTATGCGGTGCAAAATGCTTGTTGATTTTTTGAATCAAGTCCAAATCCGACTTCTGCTGTGAAAACAGCATAGGTTCGGGTGCTTTATTGGTGGTTTTGTTTTCCCTTTCGGAAGATTGAGGTTTTTCTTTTTCCTCATCCGGTTCGTTCTTTGTTTCCGGTTCACCGTCCGTCTTATCGTCATCCTCGGGTTTCTCATCGTTTTTATCCGAATCACGATACAAAATGCCATCGGCAAAGCCGAGTTCCACAGCCTTTACCGCATTCAGCCAGGTTTCATCGTCCATCAGATGTGCCAGTTTTGCGCGGGAAAGTCCCGTTTTCAGTTCATAAGCGTTAATGATGCTGTCCTTGACCTCATCAAGCATTGCTGCCGCCTTTTGCATATCGTCCGCATTTCCGATTGCCGCAGTCATCGGATTGTGAATCATCATCATTGACACCGGGGACATTAAAACCTCATCACCCGCCATTGCAATGAGTGATGCCGCACTTGCGGCTATGCCGTCAATTTTAATTGTGATATTGCTGGGGTATTCTTTCAGCATATTGTAAATCTGCGCTGCGGCAACACAATCGCCGCCGGGCGAATTGAGCCACACGGTTACATCACCGCTTTCCGCATAAAGGTCATTTTTGAACAGCTGTGGTGTGACATCATCGTCATACCAGCTCTCGTCTGCGATTGTGCCGTTCAGAAACAGTGTTCTGTCCGTCTGCTCCGGATTGTCCGTTTGGTTCGTCCAGTTCCAAAACTTCTTCATCTTTGTTTTCATCCTCCTTTTGCATACCTTCATCAAAGTACGCATTATGTTTCGTTATATTATCAAGCGGCAGCATATTTCCGTTTACCAAATACAAGTCACCGCCGTCCTCTTTTGGAATACGGTCAAGATTTTCAAGTTCCCGTATATCGTTTGCGCTCATCCATCCGTTCTGCCTTGCCGTTGCATAGCCGTTCATTCGGCTTTGATAATCACCGCGCAAGAGTCCGTCCACATTGAACTTTACAAAATACTCTTTTTTCTCGTTGGGCAGAAGAAGGGAACGCACCATTGACTGCTCCCACCGCGAAACCCACGGGTCAAGCGTGTATTTCACAAATTCAAGCGACTGCTGTTCTATATTGGAAAAGCTCGACTTTTCAAGGTCACCGACCATATGCGGCGGCACTCTGAAAATTCGAGCTATTTCGTTAATCTGAAATTTTCGTGTTTCAAGAAACTGTGCTTCGTTCGGTGATATTCCGATCGGAGTATATTTCATGCCTTCTTCCAAAACGGCAATGCGGTGCGAGTTTTGCGTCCCCATAAACGATTGATTCCAACTGTCACGGATTTTCTGCGGTTCCTTTACCGTGCCTGGATGTTCCAAAACACCGCCCGGAGCGGCTCCGTTTGAGAAAAACCTTGCACCGTATTCCTCACAGGCAATTGCCATACCGATTGAGTTCTTTGCCATTGCAATCGGTGAATATCCGACAAGTCCGTCAAAACCGAGTCCCGGTATGTGCAAAATATCGGACGGAGGGAGTATAACGGTTGAGTTCGGCATAGTCGGCGCTTCATCGGTGGATTTCATGTATTTGTAGTAAAGATGTCCGTCCGAATCACGGTCAACCGTCATTTTATTCGGCATAAGCGGATAGAGTGCAATCACCTCGCCTTTGCCGTTTCGGATAATCTGTGCATAAACATTTCCCCATAACAAAAGATGAGTCATAAGCGTTTCGCGAAACACAAATGAACTCATCTCTGGATTAGGTTCGTCATGTAAAAGCAGGTACAGCGGATGGTCTACGGCTTTTTCCTTGCCGCCGTCCTCTTTGTATCGGTATAGGTGCAGCGGAAGGCCTGCAATCGCCTCGGATAATATTCTCACGCAGGCATACACTGCCGTCATCTTCATGGCACTTCGCTCAGTTACCGCTTTGCCGGAGGTTGTTCCTCCGAAGAAGAAACTGTAACCCGAGCCTGCTGTTCTGTTTTGGGGCTTATCCCTTGAACGGAATAGTCCTTGTAAAATACCCATATTACATCATCTCCTTAAATGCGGGCATGAAAAAAGCACCTATCATTTTTTGATAGATGCTCATATTCACAATTTCTGTATTTCCTTTTTATATTGTTTTCCAACAACGTTGTTTCATAAAGGTGGAAATTTTTGAAATATCTTCACCTTCATAGTACTTCACAAGTAATTTTTTAAATTTCGGCACTTCTTTTTCGGGAATCACCAAAAACCCACCACCATGAGAAATAAGATAGTGATTTGCAAAAATTACAGATGCACGTTTGTTACCATCTATAAATATCTGTGTTTTCATGCAATATAGACACAGCTTGATTGCAATGTTTACTGCATCATCTTTTTCTTCCGTAATTTCACGAATTCTATCCTTTACATCAATTTCGTTTGGCAAAGGCGGTATATATGATGAACCACCAATGGTTACCGGAATACCGCGAATGCGACCGCCCTCTGCAAAAAAGCCTTCATTAACAAGTCTTGCAATATGGCTGAGCATATAATAATCGGACTTACTTAAAATTACATCTCTATCCAATATAAACTCCCATGCGTGTTTCAAATTCAAAATTTTTTGAACATCGGTAGCTGTCATACCCGATACTTTTCCGTTTTCTATAATTTCTTCTGTTTGAGGGAAGGATGTGGCAACACCTTCTAATACAGCTTGATCATAGATATTCATTTTCATATTAGCACGTGCAAATTCAATATTTGTTATTACCTCAGCGGATAATTCATCCTCCGAATATCCCACGGCAACAAGCTGTTTTTCCACTTTTCGAAGTTCTTTTTTTATTTCACGAGCTTCTTTGGCATTTCGGAGAAGTAGGTTATACAGTTCATCGGTGTATATTCCTACATAAGTAGAAGTTTGTTTGCCTGCTACACGTTTTCTTACATAGAGATATTTTCCGTCACCACGCTCTTTGATTTCAGGTGTTCCATCGTAAGGCATCAAATTTAATCTTGCGTGAAGATCGGCACGAATTCTAAGCAATTCTTGTATTTCATTATATTGTACTGACATTACTTATCCTCCTTCGGGGAACATTTATTACATATATTATACAACAATGTTCCCCAATAGTCAATAGGTTTGGGGAATATTTTTTAATAAAAACATATTATAATGCTCCCCAAATATATAAATGCATTAAGTATTATGCTCTAATTTTGATAAATTATTATATAAACAAAATCCCGCGTTCATCATACACGCTCTCGCTCATATCGTTTCCGCAGCGTATTGCCCGGTCAAGTGCTATAACGGTTGCAACGGCTCCGTCAATCTTCTCGGTGGACTTTTCTTTATCCGGCTTAATGTTTCCCGCCGGGTCGGTTCTTACATAAATATTATCCATCATCCAACGAAGAACCGGGTGTCCGCTGTGGGCAATGCGTTCTTCAAGCACAAGTTTCATCAATTCCTTTGTAGGCGGCGACATATCCTTAAAGCCTTGTCCGAACGGGACTACCGTAAATCCCATACCCTCAAGGTTCTGCACCATCTGCACCGCACCCCAACGGTCAAACGCAATTTCCCGGATGTTATATTTTTCGCCCAGGCTTTCGATAAATTGCTCTATATATCCGTAGTGAACAACATTGCCCTCGGTGGTTTGAAGTTTTCCTTGGCGCTCCCACACATCATACGGTACATGGTCGCGCCGCACACGCAGGTCAAGGTTATCTTCCGGTATCCAAAAGTACGGAAGAATTATATATTTGTCCGTTTCATCAAGCGGCGGAAACACAAGCACAAATGCCGTTATGTCGGTAGTGGAGGAAAGGTCAAGTCCTCCGTAGCAGACTCTGCCGACAAGTTCATCTTCGTTTACGGCAAATGAGCATTTATCCCATCTGTCCATCGGCATCCAACGCACCGATTGCTTTACCCACTGGTTAAGCCTTAACTGTCTGAAACTGTTTTCTTCTGCCGGGTTCTGCTTTGCCGACTCACACGCAGCCTTAACTTTATCAACGCCCACCGTAATACCGAGCGACGGATTTGCTTTTTTCCACACTTTTGGGTCAGTCCAGTCATCCGATTCCTCTGCGCCGTATATAACGGGATAGAATGTCGGGTCAATTTTTCTGCCCTCTAATATGTCTTTTGCCTTTTGGTGCGTTTCATAGCATATCGAATGCGTGTCTGTGCCGGCTGTTGTGATCAGAAAGTATAAAGGCTGCATTCTTGCATCACCCGAACCTTTTGTCATAACATCAAACAGCTTTCTGTTCGGCTGTGTGTGCAGCTCATCAAACACCACTCCGTGAATGTTAAACCCGTGCTTTGAATATGCTTCGGCAGACAGCACTTGATAAAAGCTGTTTGTGGGTGTGTATACTATCCGCTTGGTTGCGGTAAGTATTTTTACCCGTTTTGAAAGCGCCGGACACATACGAACCATATCAGCCGCAACCTCAAATACAATGGACGCTTGCTGTCGGTCTGCGGCACAGCCGTAAACCTCGGCTCGTTCCTCACCGTCACCGCAGGTTAAAAGCAGCGCAACAGCGGCGGCAAGTTCGGATTTTCCCATTTTCTTTGGAATTTCAATGTAGGCGGTGTTAAACTGCCTGTAACCGTTCGGCTTTAATGTTCCAAATATATCACGGATTATTTGCTCCTGCCAATCAATCAGTTCAAACGGTTTGCCCGCCCAGGTGCCTTTGGTGTGGCACAGACTCTCGATAAACATAACCGCATAATCGGTGGAGTCTTTATCATAAACCGATGTTTTTGCCTTGAATTTTGTAGGCCTGTATTTTTTCAGTTTTCGTATTGTTCTCACCCCCGTGCATAAAAATAAGCCGCACGAATGCGACTTTAAAATTTATATAGAGAAAAACAGAACCTTTCACGGCTCCGTTTCAATATTGTTCTGTTTAGTTATTGCGCTTAAGAATTATCGCAAGTGCAGTTTCGGTGTTCTTGTCAATCGGTGCAATATCTTCACCGCGGTCATAGTTATAAACCTCTCTGCCGCCGCGTTTAATCGTAAGCTTTGAAATCCGTCCTCCGTTAATTCCGAATTCGGAACCTTCTTCATATTGTTTCATCCAATAATGAAAAATCTCTCCGTTTACGCTGACTGTTCCTTCATTCCACATAATGCAAGACTCCTTATCTGTTTTTCTTTCCAAGTTCGTATGCCGCAACGAGGGCGTCCTTTAACCCCCAAACCGAAATCTCAAAGAAATCTTCTTCATCACTGAAGTGCTGTTCAAGGTCTGATCTGTTTTCCATTGATATAATGTTCTCCTGTGCTATTTTTACGATTTGATTCAATTCTTTCTTTGTCATGGCTTGATGCCCCTTTCGTTTTTGTTATACACATATTAACTCTAAAAGGAGATTATATCAATACCATTATCCACCAGAGATACACACTTATATTTGTGTATATATAAGCATATTATGAACTCATATTTCCGTGAATTGCCCTTAAAATTTTATCCTGTTCGGCGGTGTCAATTCCGATACTTTCAAGCGCCTCGCGTATGCCGCAGTCCGGGCAGATTGGAGTTTTACCGTCTGTCCTTGAAATTGCCGGTCTGTCCGTGTATACTTTTCCGCACCTTGGGCATATGGCTTTTCTTGTCATTGTTTCTTTCATTTCAAACATTCCTTTCTGCTCCGTTCATATGCGTTTTTAAGCACATCAATATCAAATCTGAAATTGTGATACCCCTCAATACAGGTTCTGACATAGCTTTTTGAGGGTATGCCGATTGGTCTGTCCTCGTGCATAATGTAAACATAAACCTTGCGGTTTCGCAACTTGCCCGTTTTAATGCCCTTAATCGGCAGCACAAGCTCCTTTTTGTAATAGAAGATGGGATACCCCTCATAGCGGTCAAGTGCAAGTTCGTCCTCTGCTGTGGTTTCCCACACGGCAACGGGAACGCTTGAACCGTCCTTCGGTTCAATGGTTAGGTATGAACCCGTCTTGCTGCCCTTAAAAAGCAGTTCATAATTCGGCACAATCGCCGTTCCGATAATCCTTGCATTCGGACAGCGAAACTTCATTTGATAAACATTAAGATTACTTCCGTATGCGATATAGTATCTTTTATCCATATAAAAAACTCCTTTCAAATTATCCTTCTACCACCTAAAGACCGCACTTGGCGGTAGGTGTGGTGACTGTGGTTCAAGCGGTTCTGCCGTTTCTGAAGGCTGTGTCGCCCGAAAGCCTTTTTGTAAGGAGTTCTCTTGCTGTTTTGAATTCGTCACCGATAAATCCAAGCCTTAAAAGCCATGTTCTCATTGCGTACTTTGGGTTCTCGTTCTGCTGTGGTTTGGGACTTGCTGTTTTTACCGTCTTTGCCATTTGCGAAAGTGCAAGGCAAAGCTGAATGTAGCTTTTAAGCTGTCCTGCGTGTAAGCCGTTTTGTTTTCCGTTTGAGGGTTCATCAAATTGGAAAAGCCTGAATTCAACCGTGCCTTTTGTGAATGTTGCGTGTAAATTCAGTTGGTGGTATCGGCTGTCATTGTAGTGCTGACTTCTGCAGTAATCGGCTCCGTGACTTCCATACCAAATGTCTGCCAAAGCCGACATTGTTTTCGGTTTTCTTTTGTTCAGCTGTGTAAGGAAGTTTGGGTCAACCGTTCTGCAGAACCTTGCCGTGCGGTATCTGTCGATTGCCAAAGCGCTTATTAAAAGTTCTTCGTGACTTGCCATAATGTTTGCAAGGTTTCGGAGCGTCTGCGGTGTGTGTCCCTTTGCTCCGATGTGAATGTGGACTCCGCAGCCTCGGCTTGCGTCACTCTTTGCGCCCGCTCTGCGGAGCCGTCTTACAAGTTCCTGTAAAAGTTCCATATCATCATATTTAAGTATCGGTGTAACCATTTCGCATTTCTCGCTGTCAGTTCCCGCAATGCTCACATCTTTTTGAAATTTCCATTCTCTGCCTTGTGAATCCCAAGCCGACCAAGTGCAGTATCCGTTTCGCCTTGCAGTGTCTGCAAATCGCCCTGTTCCGAAATATTCGGCGGCAAGCTTTGCGGCTTTATCTCGTCTTATGTTGTTCATCTCAACCTCGACTCCGATGGTCTGTTTCTTCATTTCCGAAATCTGATTTAATGTTCTGTCTGTCATTGTATAATCCTCCCAAACCCTTGTCCCGCAAGGCTTTTCTTTAATTTTGTTATACACATATTAACTCTGAAAGAGGATTATATCAATACGATTACTACCCAAAGATACACACATATAATTGTGTATATGTAAGCATATTATGACGGATTTTAATCTGAAGTTTTCCGTATAACATCCTCGCCGTAGACAACATTTAAGCCGCAGCCGTTATCCCAATCGATTAGCAGACTTCCGATGTCATCAATACCCTTGACGGTGCCCTTTGTTCCGACAGGCGGTGCTTGCTTATCATCCATTTTCACAAGCTCCACACGGCTGCCGATGGGGTATAGCTTTTTAATTTCATCAATCAGCATATTTTTCCTGCCTTCCTTATCGGTAATCCATTTGCCGTTTTTCCATCCGTCCAAAAATATAACCGCATCGGAAAAACCCGTGCGGTAATAATGGTCGACTGTTTCGCCGTCAAGCAGTGCATATGCGTTTTCACATCTGTTTAACAGCTTTTTCTGCTCATCGGAGAGTGTTTTTCTTAAATTATCCATACAGGACTTGAATTTCAGATATGCGTCTTGGAGTTCTGTCGGCTCGGATTTGCCGTGCAGATTCAGCCGTCCCAAAACAAATTTACTGATTTCCTCGTTCATAATATCGTACCGCCTTTCTTTTTGTTAAGTACATATATTACTCAGATTCGAGGAAATATCAAGTCCTTTTTGCAATATAAATATTATTCTGCCATTTGCACAAAATCCGGCGCCAAATATATCTTTATCGGTATATTTCTGCGGCGGCAGTTGTCTATTACAAATTTTGTGCCTCTTGATTTTCCGTCCCAAAATGCAAGCACAATATCTGCGTTTTCGATTATTGTAATATTTCTTTTAAGCGGTGCGCCCCGACCAAAGCGTTCATAGTCCGGCAAAAACTCCGTTAGCTTTAGTCCGTTACGGTTTGCATATTCTTTTGCAACGGTATCAACACCTCTTGCGCCACCCGATACAATCTCTGTTGTACCAACCGGAATGAACCTTGATAAATCCACATTTGTTATATTTCTTGAACCGATTATAGCTGTTTTCATAAAATTACCTCATTTTCTATGCGTCAAAACTTCGTCATTTCTGCATTTCATTATACTACAATGATATAATTTAGTCAATACTTAGTCAGAGGTGAGTCAATTATGAAAGATAATCTTCCGCGTTACACGCTCAGAGTTTCTCAAGTTTTGCTTGATAAGCTTGCATATATTGCCGAATACGAAGGCAGAACCAAGAACAAAGAACTTGAACAGCTGATAAAAAAACGCATTGCCGAATTTGAATCGGAACACGGCACAATAGAAACTCACTAAATACTTCGAAATTACTCGGAGTATTTTTTGTTTGTCCTCACAATCCCGGAAAGCACAAAGCATACGCATGGCAGTGCGACTCCGTTGCCCCACAATTTATACTCTGCCGAATCGGAGTGCGGATTTCTAAGCCATTTTACAATCTGCTTATCAGACTTCGGCTTTTTGGATGTTCCCATAGCCTTTCGGTGTGTTTCAAAAACATCTTTCCAAAATGCAATGTCCTCATCTGTCGGGTTTTCGGTTTCAAGGTTTTTACACCAACCGTCCGGAAAACCTTGAAGTCTTGCACATTCGGTGGGGGTGAGCCTGCGTACTATGTATTCGGCATTATCATCTGTATCGTTTATCATCGGCGGGTCTTTATAATCGGTGGCAACGAGCGTATTTGCAAGCTCCTTTTCGGCATTCGTAAAAAAAGATGCCTTTGAACTCGAATAGATCGGTGCCGCAACAGCGCCCGGCCCTTTTGCCACCATTGTCGGCTGAACCTCTTGCTCAACCGCAAATGAATACTTTGCATTCTGCCCTTGATTGAAAGCTGCTCTGTCAATTCCGTATGCAACAGCGTGTTTATCGGTTGCGTTGAGCGTAAACGATACATCTTCATTTATGCCATTACCTTGCGGACCGTTTTCATCCTTGCGGCCTATCATTGAGCCTTGAACACATACTGCCATACCGCCTTGGTTGCATGACGGATTTCCGCCGTTTGCGTCAAGGCATCGTGATGTGTCAGCCTCATAAAAACCGCTGTGCGGATTATCCGATTTCATGGAATTGCTGTCTTTGGAGCATATTCCGTATACAACCGCAACACCGCCCTGATTGGAATCCGGAGCGTTGCCGCCGGTGTCGATTGTTCTTGCAACATCGGTTTCATAACAATTCTGCCTTGCATTTTTTGTGCCTTCCGAAGTAAACCGCATATCATAGCATTGCTCCACCACAAACGGCTGATTGTTTCCGCCTGTGCCGTAGGTCGCAATCACTGTCGGTGCGGTATCAAGCGGTCCCTTAAATCTTGTATCCTGCCCGTGGTTTTCATAAACAGCCGCCGGAACAGTACCGGCTCGCAGTGTCGGAGATACTTCTTTTTCAAAACCTATCGACCTTGCTTTTGCCGAATGTTCCGTGCAAAATCCCGCCGACTCCATAACACAGGGCGGATGATGTGCCTCGGCACGGAGTGTTGCCGTCACATTTTCAGTAACATCAATCCGCTCACCACCCTGGTCATTTAATACAATGCCGTTTCTGCCGGTGGATATTCCGCAATTAACACCGAGTGTAGACGATACATCACCCGTCAGACAGCCGTTGTATCCGTCATAGCCTGTCGCTCCAATGCTGTTTTGAGTATCTTCGGCAGTTCTTTGCCACGGGAAGATGCCCTTCTTAAGATACCCAGACACGCCCTCCGGCTCAAATAATATTTTACCGGCACACCTGCCTCCAAAATCTGCGACAAGGTAGATGCGTTTTCTTCGTTGGGGGACTCCCCAGTATTGAGCGTCGAAAACCCGCCATGCGACTGAGTAATCGTCTGCCACGATTTCTCCGGCATTCGGCCATTTCTCATATCGAGGAATATCAGCTTTATCTTCTTTGACGGAACAGACGCTTTCGAGGACGGCTTTGAAGTCCTCACCGCCGTTTGACGAGAATGCTCCGGGCACATTTTCCCACACGATAAATCTCGGATATTTTCCATTTGTTTTATCCCTCATTTCCTTTACAATTCGTATTGCCTCATAAAAGAGGTTTGAACGGCTGCCGTCAAGGCCGGCTCTTTTGCCCGCTATGGACATATCCTGGCATGGCGAGCCGAATGTGATAATATCCACGGGCGGAAGTTCTGTGCCGCTAAGCGCAGATACATCACCGTAATGTTTTACCTTTGGCAGTCTTTTGGTTGTGACACGCACGGCAAACGGCTCAATCTCGGAACTCCATACGGGAGTGATTCCGCATAAAAGTCCGCCCAGGGGAAAGCCGCCGCTGCCGTCAAACAGACTTCCCAGGGTTAATTTATCCTTCATCAGCCGCCACCTCCGCATATTTCAGCGTCACACCGGTTCTTGTCACGGACACATTGTCCGATGTTCCGACCTGTTTGATGTATCTTTTTATGATTACATCGCAGAATTTTTCATCAAGTTCGATTGTTCTTGCAATTCTGTCGGTCTGTTCACAGGCAATCAGTGTACTTCCGCTGCCGCCGAACGGATCGAGAACAAGACAGTTGCTCATTGATGAATTCATAATCGGATATGCAAGCAGGGGTATCGGTTTCATTGTGGGATGATCGCCGTTTTTCTTCGGCTTGTCAAATTCCCATATGGTCGATTCCTTTCTGCCCGTGTACCATTGGTGTTTGCCTTTCTTTTTCCAGCCGAACAGCACCGGTTCGTGCTGCCACTGATACGGCGAACGGCCAAGTACAAGGCTCTGCTTTTTCCAAATACAGGTACCGGAGAGATAGAACCCCGCGTCCTTAAATGCCTTTCTGAAATTCAAGCCCTCGGTATCGGCATGGAACACATAAATGCTCGCATCGTCCGCCATACATTTTTCTGTATTTTTGAAAGCGTCAAAGAGGAAGTTGTAAAACTTATCATCTTCCATATTATCATTTTTAATCTTCCCGGCTGAACCCTCGTAATTGACATTATACGGCGGGTCGGTAATAACAAGATTGACTTTTTCATCGCCGAGGAGCATATCATATGTTTCGGGTTTTGTGCTGTCCCCGCACACAAGTCTGTGTCTGCCGAGCTGCCAGACATCTCCGAGTTTCGTAATTGTAGGATTCTGCAGCTCGGCATCCACATCAAAATCATCATCCTTGATTTTATCTTGGATGGTGTCTTTGAACAAATCATCTATTTCCGCAGCGTCAAATCCGGTGAGAGATACATCGAAATCCTCTGCCTGCAAATCCGAAATCAAAAGAGCAAGCTTATCCTTATCCCATTCGCCGGATATTTTATTGAGCGCCACATTAAGCGCTTTTTCTTTGTTTTCGTCCATTTCGACAACAACGCAGTCAACCTCGTTTATGCCCATATTGATTAGAACTTTGAGCCTTTGGTGACCGCCGACAACTCTGCCGGTTGTCCTGTTCCATATAACCGGCTCAACATAGCCGAACTGCTCAATCGAGCGTTTCAGCTTTTCATACTTCTCATCACCGGGTTTCAAATCCTTTCGTGGATTGTAGTCTGCCGGGAGCAGATTTTCGGTTTTCATTTTTTCAATCAGCATACCAAACCCCACTCGGCAAATTTCTCAAAGCCGCCGACCGACTTTATATATTCTCTTGCCGTTTCCATGATTTTTTCGTAAGGAATACCGTCTATGTATTCATCGCCGATTGCACAGCTAAACTCCACAGGCTTTCCTGTTTCCTGCGCTTTAAGAAATGCGTAAATATTTACACTCACATCGGCCTTTGATAAATCCTTGCCGTGCAGACCGCCGCCTGTTACGCTGTCAGCCATATCACTGCCGAGCTTTCGGTTGGCAGCACCTGTGTCAACATCCGTTCCGCCGGTCCAATCACCAAGAGGATTGATTTCGGCTGTGGGATAATATTTTTTGAGTTTATCCGTATCCGCATTGCTTTGGCAGATGATGAGCCTTGCTCCGTCAATGATGTATTTTCCGTCAAAGGGATATGTATTGTATATGTCCTTTGCAATTTGGGTCAGTGTTTTTTGCTCCTCGGTTATGGGCATACCCTTGAATATGCCGTTATCACCACATCTGATAATACTGTCCTGGTTCTTTGCAAGGTGTGTGTCTTGCGGAGTGATAACAGTATCGCATTTAAGGTTTGAACCGCCGATTCGGTGTATTGCTTTTTCAACCATACATTTTTCAATCGGTGCGGAGGTTTCGATAATCGCATGGCACACACCGTGTCCGATTAAGACCTCAGCGGCAATTTTCGGATTGTTCTCCGCGCTGTATGCCAGGTCAACAATCGCACCGGCAACTCTGTCCGCTACCTTGTCCGGGTGAGCGGGATTTACTTTTTCAAACATAATTTTATCGTCCTTTCCGAGCGGTCAAAAGCCGCTCCATTAAATCGTCCTGCGGTGTTGCCGAGCCGTATTCCACAGAGCAGTTTTCCTTTACAACCTGGTAAATCTGATACCACAGCTGATTGGACTGTTTCATATAGTCACGGCTCACCGAAACATACGGCGAGGTCATAGCGCCGCCCGTTGTCGGATGCTTTGCCAAAAATCCGAATGTGCTGATAGCCTCCTCGCACTGAATCCATCTTGCAATGCACATTGCATATTGCTCCAAAAGCTGTGTGCTTATTAGCTTTTCACATCCTCGTTCTTTCAGCCACTGCCATGTTTCCTTGTATACATCCTCGGCACATAAATCAATGCCGCCTTTTTGGCTTGCTTTCAAATATTCCTTCACGGGCGGCATATCCGAACCTTCAAGTTCGGCGGTGTCGTTATCAAAGTTTACAACCGTGAGTTTTCTGCCGCCGGGGTTTCCGGCTGTCAGCTTATCGGCAAGCGCCTTTGATTTCCGTCCGGCGCCTGCTCTTGAGCCGCCCCGGTTTGTACCGTCCTTTGCCATATCAAATTCACCTCGTTTCTCTTTTTGGGTTATCCCCCTGTTTGATTTCGCTTTTTTGTGTATGAAGGGAGGCGCCCGTTCTTCTGTGATAGGCTCACAGAGATTCAGACCGCCCCTTGGTATAAAAATTTTTTGAAAATTTTCATTAAATAGGTTGAATTTCTCCTAACAATAGTGTATAATATATATGAGACTATATGAAGGAGGATTTAATCATGAACGTTAACACAAATAATCTTGTATCCATTACCGAGGCAAACCAAAACTTCTCACGGATTGCACGCATGGTTGATGAAAACGGTTCCGTTGTTATTTTGAAAAACAACTCACCTCGTTATCTTTTGATAGAATTCGAAAAGGCAGAAAAAGAACAGCTCGCCGATAACGAGGACCTTCTTGCCGTTTCCAAACGTCTTATAGCTAAGAACCGTGAAGCCTATGAGGTGCTTGCCAAATGATAATTTTATCAAAAGAACAAATAGTCGCACTGCATTCAAGTCTTATAGCTGAAACCGGCGGCAGTGATGGAATCCGAGATGAAAATTTACTTGAAGCCGCAATCAATGCTCCGTTTCAGACATTTGACAATGCGGAAGTGTTTCCGTCAATTCAACAAAAGGGGGCAAGACTCGGATACGGTCTTATTAAAAATCACGCCTTTGTTGACGGTAACAAACGAATCGGAACTCATGTAATGCTTGCGTTCCTTGCGCTCAATAAAATTGAGCTTGATTACACGCAAAAGGAACTTTCCGATACCATTCTCAAAGTTGCCGCAGACGAATACACATTTGACGATTTATTAAAATGGGTACTCGACCATCAACTATAACATAAAGCCGCTCATCTGATGCGGCTTTTGTTATGCCATCTGTCTCCGTCTTTTGCTGTTATTTCCGAGTGGCAAGCCTTGCACAGGCTCATAAGGTTATCATCATCGTGTGTTCCGCCGCGGGACAGAGGAATGATATGGTGAACCTCCTCGGTGGGTGTAAGCTTACCTTTCTTTAAGCACATCTCGCAAAGCGGATGATATGCAACATGCCTGTCACGGATTCGTTTCCATGCCCGTCCGTAGCTTTGACGCACCGCCGGGTCACGGTCATATTTTTCGTATCGTTTATTCTCCTGCTTTTGATGCTCCGTACAGAATCTGCCGTCCGTAAGTTTAGGACATCCGGGATAGGAACACGGCCGTTTCGGTTTTTTGGGCATTTTTGTTTCACCTCGCTTTGGGCATAAGAAAAGCCCTCACAGGATTTCTCCCATGAAGGCTGTCTGTATACACATTTTTCATACTACCATTATACCACATTCCCATATGTATTCAAGTGGCTTTTAGTGGTCTGAATGTATTTTGTCATAAACCTTCCCGGCACTCCCAAGCGCTCTGCCGTGCAGGCGGTGCAGCCATCTCAAATCATAAAACATCTCACTTGCAATCTTCTCCCATGAATGGAAACACAGGTATCTCTTTTCAAGTATCATGCGAAGATCTGTCTGCTCAACACCGGCTATAACCTGTGAAATTTCTTCTTTCAAATCAACAAGATTATCTATATCTTTGTTAATTTCACACTGCAAATCAATAATCTTGTTAATAGTATCTGCCATAGACGATGTACGTTTGCTCGGTGAGTGCGGCATTCCCGTTATCACCGAGGTACACTCTGTTGCAAGCTCGTTTAATGATTCAAGCTGTTCAAGCTTTGACTGTATACGCATATC
Organism: uncultured Clostridia bacterium; assembly: GCA_934463175.1. GTDB lineage: Bacteria > Bacillota > Clostridia > Monoglobales > Monoglobaceae > CAKSIW01. The sequence continues at coordinate 25,462 of CAKSIW010000009.1, forward strand.
CAAATAACGCGCTTGTGATAAATATTCTTTTACGCTCATTTCACTATACCTCCGATTTCAGCTTTTACGGCATCAATAAGCGCCGATTGTGTGCTGTCTTTTTTCTTTAACGCTTTTAGAATCTGTTCATCAATTGTACCTTTTGCCGCAATGTGCATAATAACAACCGTGTCCGAATTTTGACCTTGCCGATAGAGCCTTGCATTTGTTTGCTGATACAGTTCCAGACTCCAGGTAAGTCCGAACCATACAAGCGCTGAGCCGCCGTCTTGAAGATTCAACCCGTGACCTGCGGATGCCGGGTGTATGAGCGCCACGGGAATTTTTCCGTTATTCCATTTTTCTATGCTGCCGATTGTATCAAGCTTTTCAAACGGAATACTTAATGTTTTCAGCTTGTCCGCAATCCTGTCATAATCGTGCTTGAACCAATATGCCACAAGCACCGGCTTGCCGTTCATGCTTTCAATGACATCCTCAAGTGCGTCAAGCTTTCGGTCATGAATGTGAATCGCCGATTTATCATCATCGTAAATCGCACCGTTTGCCATCTGACACAACTTGTTTGAAAGACTTGCGGCATTGGCGGCTGTAATTTCATCATCTGACAGCTGCAATACCATATTATCCTTGAGTTCTTTATATTTCCGCTGCTCTTTTTCGGAAAGAGTCACCTCATAATCCGTTGTCACAAGCTTTGGCATTTTTAAGTGATCGGCGGCTTTCATAGAAATTGTAATATCGGATATTTTTCTGTATATTGTATCTTCCGCACCGGGAAGCGGCTTATAGCTGAAAATGACCTGTCCGTTTCGTTTATCCGGCATAAAGTATGTGTTTTTGTACTGACCGATAAACCTTCCGAGCCGCTCTCCCATATCAAGCAGCTTAAATTCCGCAAACAAATCCATTAAACCGTTTGACGATGGTGTACCTGTGAGCCCGACAATTCGTTTCACGCTTGGTCTGACCTTCATCAATGCCTTAAATCTCTTTGCCTGATAATTCTTAAAGGACGAAAGTTCATCGATTACCACCATATCAAAATCAAATGCCGTCCCCATATACTCTGTAAGCCACGGAATATTTTCACGGTTTATGATATAAATATCAGCAGCCGTTTTTAATGCATTTTTTCTTTCGGCAGGTGTGCCGACAACGATACTGTATTTCAAATCGTTTAGGTGGTCCCACTTGTTTATCTCAGCACTCCATGTGTTTTTTGCTACTCGCAGCGGCGCTATTACAAGGACTTTACGCACGGCAAAATAATCGAAAAGCAGATTGTTTATTGCCGTAAGCGTAATGCTTGTCTTGCCGAGTCCCATATCAAGAAACACAGCCGATACCGGGTGTGTTTCGATATATTCGATTACATATTTTTGATAATTATGAGGATTGTATATCATTAATAACACCTCCAATCTGTTCTGCCGAATCAATAACATATACCTTAAATCCAAGCCTTTTTAGCATTTTGTATCTTGCCGTCTGAATCGGGCGGGGATGTTTGCCGGGAGCCTTTAACTCCACAAAACCCAGTTTGCCGCCATGCAGAAGAACGAGCCTGTCCGGCATTCCGTCCAAGCCGGGGGATATAAACTTAACTGCCGCACCGCCGCATCTCTTAACTGCCGTCACCAACTTGTGTTCTATATCTTTTTCACGCATATGCTTTCTCCTTTATGACACCTCCGACACCTCTTAACATAAACTCCTCTTATATATAATTTTTTTATAATTTAACTGCCCTAAAGGGGGTTTTATATATGAGGTGTCGGAGGTGTCATTTTTTAAATAAAATCACTTTCTGTAAGTCTGACTCCGGTCACGAAACGGCCTTCTGTTTTTTTGCGTCTGCCTATCCCGCGCTGCTCAACCGCCGCATAGAATTCTGCGGAATTACGCACATATTCTCCGCTTCTTGCACAAAACGCACGATATGCGTCATAAAAGTTCCCGGACTTTTCTTCAAGTCCGTCACCGACTTCACAGCACGCATCAAGAAAATGTGCAAGCCAGTCATTGTCGCACTTATATTTATCGACAGCGTCCATGACGACTTTCGGCGGTTGTATTCTGAAATCGTTTTTGATTATCTTTTCAGCGCCGTCAATGAGCCATGAGAGAATATACTCACCGGCATTTTCAAACAGATAATCACCGTAATTTTTTATATCTTTTTTCGGCTTGATTTTTGCGTTAAACGGTATTACAATAAGCCTTCGCCATATGCCTTCATCCATTGCTCCGACTCTCGGAAGGTGGTTTGTGTATAAGAGCACCGTGTGTGTCGGTGTAAAATGAAACGGGTCCTTATATTTCTTTTCCGCCTCAATCGTATCTGTGGAACACAGCTGTTTTACCATTGATGTGTTAAGGCGCATTCCTTCCTCAAGTTCTGCCGCTATAAGGAGCCGTTTGCCCTTTGCCTCGGCAAGCTCCGGTTTTACATTTCTCTTGCAGCCGACAGTCAGCGCGTCGGCTGAAATCATACCGCCGTATGTGCCGATGGTTTTAAGTATTGCATTCCCGAATGTTGATTTACCGTTTCCGCCCTCACCGTATGCAATGATGAGAGCCTCAACAAACACTTTTCCGAGCAGCGAAAGTCCCATCATCTGCTGCACATATTCGATAAGCTGTGCGTCAACGCAGAAAAATTCATTCACGGCTGACAGCCACAAATCCTTTCCCTTATCACCGGGTGATACCGCAGTAACCTTTGTGATATTATCCTCCGGTGTATGTTCGTGCGATCCGTCTGTTCCGTGCCTTAGATCATAAGTACAGTTTGGAGTATTCAGCAAATACGGATTGCTGTCAAGCTGCGATACGGGAACATCAACCATCGGCTTTAAGGTTTGCAGTGCCGATGCGATGTATTTCATATCCCTTCGTTTCATTACGAAAGCAAGGTATTTTTTTGCCGACAAATACTCCTCATATAACTTCAGCTGTTCCTCATTAAGGTTGTTTATGACTCTCTTTCCGCCGGATACCGCATCTTCTTTAGGCACACCACTTGATATAAGATTATCCAAAGCACGCTGCATTTCGTCTAAGGCATCGGCAAGCTGCAGGTCAAGAAATTCAATCACCGCACCGACCGCTTTCTGCTTTGACTCCACCCAACACACACCGTCATATCTAAGCATATCCGTTGCCGCAGTATACATAAGTTCATCACCGTATTCCTTCGCGATCACCTTTGCCTGTCCTATATCCGAGTAATCATTGGGGCGCAATGACCCGGCAGAAAATTCATATTCTTCCGGCGGTATATATCCTTTCTGGCTTTGTACTTTTTTCGCAAACTTGCAGGCACTCGACCATATGAGGTTAAGTTCCTCATCTTCCAAAGGCGGACTGCACTTTTTCGACTCGTCTAAGAAAATGTTATATGCCCTGTCGGTCGCTCCGTACCTTTTTACAACCCTGCCCGCAAAGCGTGACATTGTGGAGTTTCTCTGTCCCTGCGGAATGCCGTGGTTTTGACTTTCGGCCTGTAGATTAACAATGCAGTCTATCGTAAGTTCGCCATCGTTCCATATCACTTCATCTACCGAATTTCCGTAAATAAACCTTGCGGCATCTATCGCATTTTCATCAAAAAACGGATATTTTGCAATAATCGATTCTTTCAGGCTTTTATAAATCCCGCTGTCGGATATCACATCATGTGGAAAATACACATGGTGTCTTGGCCTTGCTGATTTTCCGTCCTTTTGTTTCATATTGTTTCGGCTCGGCACTACGGCATATGCGATACCCGGGAATAATTTCTCATAATCTTTCGGATAGATCCAATCATCCGGGTTATCGGAGAAATCATTATCGTTATCCATAACGGTGCAATCGGCTGACATAAAATCGTCTACACTCCTGTGCGAATTTCGGTATTCGGCACAAACATGATCGAATGCAGCCGCCGCACACAAATCCTCCGGATTTCGAATTATGCACTTATTCGGATAAACCGCATTATTTTTCTTGCCTTTGCAATGTGTCGTGTATAGTGTTAGCTGCATTGTATCTCCTCCAATTTCTCATTAAAATAGCGTATCACTTTTCCCATTTTCTTCGCTTTTGCGGTTTCAATTTTCATACCTCCCGACATTGTATCTCCGAACACCCAGACTTCTTTGCATTTTCCCAAAAGCACGCTCCCCATAAAAAGGGCAAGGCTGCGTTCGTATTCCTCAGACATAAACTGAGGGAACAGAAGATGCGGCGCTAACGGAATAGCGCCTTTTGCAACGGCAAACCTACTGTAAATCCTCGCATTATTTGCATTAAACTCCGTGTTTCCGCTGTACGGACTGCAAATATATACAAGCGGACGGAAGTTGGCGGCTTTCCTTGCCGCCCTTTCTTCCTGTTCGATTTTCATCAAAGCCTCATATGCCGTAAGGTCTGCATAACCCTCACTGTTGAACTTGTCCATCACATTAAACCTCCTGTTCTATAAGCGGCAGATACCCGTCGGCTTTCATAAGGCTGTATATAAAAAGTCACCCTGCCTGCGTCCAGTATGTATGAACGGAAGTGTGATTTTCGCCGTTTGAGCCTTCAAACACATGAGTTTTAGTTGATGTATAGCCTTTGTTTGCGTACTTTTGATATAACAGCCACACTTTATTGCCCTGCTTAAACTGAATACCCTTTTCATGCAGGTATTTGTTCATTTTATTTGCAGACCACCCATAGTCCTTGGCAATGACCCTGATCGGGAGTACATCTCGGCATTGAAGAACAATGCCATAATACGATACCTTCGGCTGCATTTCCGCAATCTGCTGATTTTGCACTGCGATTGTTTCGGAAAGCTGTCTTGTTCTTTCACGCTCCTGTTTTAATGCCGTAAATGCCGCAATGGCAAGGTCGGGATTTGCAATCAAATCGTCCGTTGCATACATACCGTGTCTGCGAATGGAAGGGAGTACCTCTGATGTAACCCAACGCTTAAATTTTCTTGCACTCGGCAGCTTGCTTGAAAGAATAAGACTGTAAAGACCGCTTTCGTTGATAAGCCAGCCGCCGCGCTGTCCCAAACTCGATAACGATTCGTTATTGAGTTTATCCTCATCATCGACATGGTCAGATAAAGCCTTGCTCGGATTGGCATAGCCGAGTATCTCAGTCACATCTTTGCCCACAAAGTACACCTCGCCGCCGATTGCAAGCGCTCTTACAGAACCCAGTTCCGCATTTTTGTAAATTTGTAATTCATTCATAGGAATTACCTCCGATTTATAAATAGTAAGGCATAAAATCTGCCTTCTGAGTCTATAGGCAAAAGAAAATCGTAAAATCCGAAGTAGCGTCATAAAAAAATCCGGGATTGACAATATTTTTTCGCAATCCCGGAATATATAATTTAATCTTTGCAATAAAAATCCGTTTCGTAGCCGTCCGCACTTAGCATCAACCCAGGCATCCACGGCGGAGTTTTACTCATTTGCTCACATATAGAATCAACAGCAACATCCTTTTTGCATTCGATAATAAGTTCATCGTGTACATGGCCCACAATAAAATAATCGGATAGAGCTTTCATTGCATAGCAGAGAATATCGCGGCTTATTGCCTGTACAATGTTTTCCACAAACTTCGGTCCGTAGCTTTCAATCCTGTCCCATTTCTTTGATGTGCTGATGCCTTCATAAGTCACAGACTCGCCGCCGAATTGATTCTCGCCGATACGCGGACGCACATAACAAAGCCGTCTGCCGCTCGGAAGAATGATAAACAACATACCGCTTTCATACTTAAAGCCTATCCCGTGCGTATCTGCGTAGTTTCTTTCTTTTATAACCTGTTTTACGCATCTGTCAACATCCCACCACAGGTTAACAATATTTGAATTTGCATTTCTCCAACTGTCAACAAGCGGCTGAAGTTCGTTTTCGTTCATTCCCATTTCAAGCGCACCCATTGATTTCAAAGCGCCGACCGAACCGCCGTATCCGAGCGCCAATTCCGCAATCTTGCCCTTTTGACGTAAGTGCGAATTTTCGCCGTGTTTTTCAACTTTGCAATGAAACATTCGCTCCGCAGACGCACAATAAATATCTCCGCCGAGTTTAAAAACATCTTCTCTCCATTTTTCGCCCGCAATATGAGCAATCACTCTTGCCTCAATGGCAGAAAAGTCCGAAACAATAAATTTATATCCCTGTTTGGGAATAAATGCGGTTCGGATCAGCTGAGAGAGGGTATCGGATATATCATCGTACAGAATTTCAAGAGCTGTGAGGTTTCCTGTTTTCACAAGTTCGCGAGCCTCTCTTAAGTCCGGCATATGGTTTTGCGGCAGATTTTGCAGCTGAATCAATCTGCCTGCCCACCGCCCAGAACGGTTTGCACCGTAAAAGCGAAACATTCCTCTTGCACGCTGATCGGCACACATTGTATTTTGCATTGTCTGATATTTTTTAACAGAAGATTTTGCAAGCTGCTGTCTGAGTTCAAGCACAGTCGCAAGCGTTGAGGGAGCGGATTTAAGCAGTTCTTTCACTTCATTTTTGCCGAGCGAGTAAATCTTGAGTCCGTTTTCCGCAAGCCATTGTTTCATCTGTATTACCGAGTTTGGGTTTTCCAAATTCGTTATTTCTTTAATTGCCGCCGTCAGCCTTGTCTTTGCTATCTTATCAATTTTTATGGCATTTTTAACGATGTCCGTATCTATCTCGATCCCACGATCATTTATCACCTGGTCAATCCAAAATTCCTCCCACAGAAAATCCGGAACAGGAAAGTTATGCAGCTTTTCATGTATTGACATTTCCACCTCAACATCACGCTTGTTATATTCTTTGAATGTATTCCATTTTTGTATATCGTGTTTCGGAAAGTTTCTCGTTCTGCCGCCGTTTGCTTTTGTAGGATTGCATGGAACGGAAAAGTATTTAATAAGCGCTTTTCCCTCGTCCATTTTCCGGTCGGTTAGTTTTAGCACTTCGCCCACGGCTTTAAGCGACAGCGGAAGTCCCATATATGCCGCCCATACAAGAGAGCATTTCCAACCTTTCGGAGAAATATAGCTGCCTGCCGCATCATCATCGGCACTATATGAATTAAAATACTGCGGATAGTTTTTCTTAAGGTATGCCGACAGGCACACCCGTTCAAACTGTGAATTAAATGCCCATTTTGTAACACTGTCATCTGTGAGAGCAATTAATATTTCGGTCGGTATGCTTTCTCCATTTACAAGGTCAACAACAGAAACCGCTCCGCCGTCAACAGAATACCCAAACAATAATATTTCAAAATTCGGACTTTCCGCATATTTGTAGATACCGCATTTTTGCAGGTCAATATCACTGTAAGTTTCAAGGTCAATAAATATGTTTTTCATTGATTTTCACCGCCTTAGAATTATGGCGGCAAGTTGCCCTGCCGCCAATGTATATTTATTATGCTAAGAAATCATCGTCCGCATCCGCAAAATCGTCCTCTGCACGGCTCCTTCCGCCGAGCGGTTCGCCGTCCTTGATTTTCTGAAGATTGTTAAGTCCGCAGGCAATTCCTTTATTTCCGTTGGAATTAAATGCGTAAAAATTGATAGACGCTCTGCCGTAAACACCGCTGTATACCTCAGATGTGTCAATGATCGGCTGCCTGTCGGCATCAACCACACCGGGTGCGGTTGAGGAGTTTGCATTTATGAAATATGCATTTTTGTAAGCCTCATCATCGGGTCTTTCCAAATCACCGTCACGCAGAGGTGTTTTTATAACCGAGAGGGAAGGTACGCTTTTGCCGCTGCCCTTAAGCTTTGATTCGCCCTCGTCATATGCCGCCTGGATTGCGGCCTTTACCTTGTTTACGGTATCCGTATCGGTTTTGGGTATAATGAGAGATACACTGTACTTCAGTGTGCCGCCGTTAATCGACTTTGGCTGCCATACATTTGCATAACTCCATCTTGTGTTTACTCCTGTGATTACCTTTGTGGGATTATTAAATTTTGTCATGTTAAATTTCCTCCTTAAAATCATCTGCGGCATCTGCCGCTTTACTCAAAGCCGGACGCTTGTCCGACATAGGTACTAATGTTGGCTTGCCCTTTGGTTTTTCTATAAAACCGCCAAGCAAATCTTCAAATTTGTTCTTTCCGAGAAGCTTTGTCATTGCCGTAATTCCCAGAATTTTATGTTCGTAAGGGTCAAAGCCTGCGTTTTTCACTTTGTCGGCAACCAATCCTTCATCGGTATATTTTCTGTTTGACCGACCCTCGACAACTTTCCATTCATTCCACTGTTTGCCGTTCACCGCTTGCAATAGTGCATACTCTTTAATGTCCGATGCCCACGAAACAAGATCATCGACCTTTGAAAGTATCATCTCAATTTCGGCATCTTCCAAAACATCCGGCATCTTAAAGTCATACTGTGCAAGTTCAAGATTATATTCGGCGCGCTTTCGGCAAGTCGCTTTTACCTTGCAGAAACGACAGTGTTCACCGGCATTAAACTCGCCTTCGCCTTTTGACGCAAGTTCGGCTGCCGGAGCAAGTTTTGTGTCCGCCCATTCCAACAATTCCGCTTTTGAAATTTCATAAGTGCTGATATTTTCTCTCCTTGGCTGAAATATCGTCATTGAAATCTTGCTGATGTCATAGATGCCGTCAAAAAGTTCCAATGCACCGAGTGCATAACACATCATTTGTGAATTATTCTCGGCATCAACGGGTATCCCCGCTCCGTATTTCAGATCGATTATCGAAAGAACATCATCTGAAACTATGACCATATCTGCTGTGCCGAATCCTCCCGGAACCCATCTGGAGAAGTCAACTCTCTGTTCTACAAGTACAATAGGGTCAGTGCATCGCTGTTTTGTCTTTTCAATTTGCTCGGATACATACTGCGCATAACTGTCGGTACATTCAGCCATTTCGGCATCGTAATACTCTGCACCGTCTGTCGGATCATTTATGTTTTGTCCGAGAATGCGTTTTACTTTCGTTTCCGCCCACAGGTGTGCCGCGGTACCTTGTTTTGCACATTCGGTAGGGGTGTCATTTGCCGCCGCATTAAGCTGTGCCGACGGCGGACATGACATCCACATTTTACTTGATGATGCAGATAATACTGCGTGCTGCTCAGGCATTGCCGATCACCTCGGCTTCTTTCAACACGGACTCATATTCCGCCGGGGCTATATCCGACAGCTTATCCGAACCGTGTGCGGTGATGATTGCCTTAACCTCGTTTGTAAAACCGGCTCTTGATTTTTCGGCAAGCACTTTTCTCACATCTTCAAGTGTGATTGCTTTCTGTTCAGCCTTTGGAGCAGGTTTCGCCTTTGTTTTGGGTTGTTCGGCTATGTCGCCGCTTGCCATTGCATCGGCTAAAACCTGCAGGCTGTCACCCAAAGAACGAATATCTTCAATTACGTCCAACAACAGTTTTACTTTGCTCATTTGCCTTTCCACCTCCTTTGACTTCATGAATTTCCACCGATTCGACACTCTGTCCGGGTGACAGCAGATATACCGTTGTGAAATCTCCGAACAAAAAACGGAGCAATCGCATCGGCAATCTGCGGTCAGCGCCTTCAAGAACTCTTGCCTTGGATTTTTCATCCGATACATTAATTTGTATCCTGTGCCTAAGCGCCATATCTTTTGCCTTCCTTTCTGCAAGGACTGTTTCGTTTGCCCTTACATACCTATAGGCAAAAGAAAAATGTAAAATCCGAAGTGTCAGCGATAAATTTTTTTCAAAATCTCGTCATTTGCTATTGCAGATTCAATTTTTTTAATCAATTGTCTGACATAACTTTCACTGACACCAAGCATTCTGCCTATCTGTGTTTTGTTATATTTCTCAGAATAAAACAGCCTGTATACTTGCTGCCACTTTTCCGGCATTTAGGCAATTATCTCTTTTAAGCGAATAACGGCATCCGACTCATCATCGGCATCATCATATACGGCAAGCTCCGCCTCAAGCCGGCTGCTGTCGCCGAGATCATCACCGCTTGCGGTAATCTGAGCATCAATTGATATGTACTGACGGTGCGGCTTTGGAATCTCGCTGTTGCGTGGCTCTCGACCATGTTCTTCTTTAAATTTCTCAATAAATTCCGCTTTCATTTGCTCATACATCGGCATACAATCTTTGGGCAGCCACCTGTCCTTGTTGTTTATGTACACCTCGTGATCGTCCATTCTGTGGAGATTGAGAATATCGACCTCCGTAACTCCGTCTTTGCCGGGCTTGTACTCCGTGATAAAATGCCCGTCATCATCGAAAAGTTTGTAAGTTCCTCTTTTGGCTGTTGGTGTTTTCTTGTACTTCATAATTTACCTCTTTCCGCCTGTTGACGGATAGGGCAATGATGGTACAAAAATAGCCGGGATTATATGCGTCCCGACCGGTATGCCTGAAAAAATGGTATAAGGAATAAAGGGTACGCATATCGCACCTTTCGCTGAATTTATCAGCGAGCGGCAATATATGTATCCACGATTGCCCTTATACGTAATCAGGCTATTTGTGAATTTTTACTTGGAGTTAAACTCTGTTATCATTAAGCTTGTGTAAGTATTAATATGTTTGCATATTTTCAATGGGAATAAGTGGTATTTCCTAGTTCAAAAGCTTATAATACAAAGCAAATAAATTTGAAACCAGTAAAAAATAAGCCGCTTAGACACGCTACATATAAAACCCAATGAAATCAGCAATAATCATTCATAAAGTTCTACAGCTTAGCTCGTCCAAGCGGCTTACCTGTGAGTCACTCATATTAACTTTAATGTATTGGTATCCCTCCTATTTTTACCACAATTTCTTTGTTTTTCTGCGCCGGACATTTAACAATCGCTGGAATGATAGAATGAAGGCGCTCTGCCGTTTTTAACACATGGCATTGTTTGTGTATTGTACATGTTGGTGCAAATGGACATTTATAGTGAAATTCTTCTTTCATATATGTTCTCCTTTTATCATCTAATTGGTTGACGCTTGAAGTTTTTTTTTGCACCTCATAAGAGGTGCAGCTATTGCTTCTGTCAAAGAAGCGGTATAGAATAATAATTTCCTGTTAAATAATAACTGTCTTGTGCTGGAAGTGGCGAAATATATGTTAAGCCCAGTTCTTTTATACGAATCCGCGCCGATTCATAGGAAACATTGTATATTTTAGAGATCATAGCAATAAGAGCGTCATTCTCATATCCCGGATGTTCTCCAAAGCAGAATTGCTGCACTTTGGGATCGGCACAGAGCATTCGTATTGTCTTTCTTGGCATTAATACGGCAGCGCTGAAGTATTTAGCCTGGTGTTCAATCCACTCAAGGTCCGTTCGCAGTTTTCTCGATGAACCGCTTGTCCCACCCATAATGCTTTTTGCCTCGCAGGATGTATATGGCAAATGACCAACTTCGCTTTTATTCTCCAAGGGCAGTTGATAGTAATCGATGTAATAGTATTCATCATGATAAATAGCATGACCGCTCTCATGCATGACAGTTGACCGAAAAGCGTGTTCCTTCTTCTCGTCTAACAAACCATTATCAATAACTATCGTAGACCCTTCCACAGGTTCCTCGTCCGGGCATCTTGTGTCTGGATTGTAGACTATGATTTTTGCATCATTAAAAACCATCCTGCCCCAGATAAACCCGTTGTGAGACAGATCTGTAAAGTGAAAATGCAGTCTGAGATAATTCTCCGCAAAATCCTCTACATCCATAGCTTGCGGCATGGACAAAAGACTCGAATCATAATCTCCAATGAGCAGTTCTGCGTGTTCATCTATTGTTTCGTTGCTTACAATAGGGATATTGTTCGTACCGTATTTCAGGCGCAAATCAATCATTGACCTTCCCCCTTCTTGCTGGCAACAAACTCATCAACCATCTTCTTCCAGTCATCTTCATCAGCATCCATCTCTTTCATTGTACGCAAGGCCGACATCACATAATCACGCTCAACGATATAGTCGGCGAAATCCTGCGGTACAGCCACATTCTTGCCCTTGTAAGACTCCGCTGCCTTATTGTTCATTTCTTCGAATTCTTCCGTAGACATTTCCAGAAACTTCTTAAGCAATTCGAGTCTATCCGCAGTAAAGGCACAGCGGCGATCTTTTTCAACCTCGCTGTAGAACTGCGGCGATACTCCGATTGCTTTCGCTGTCTCCCGAAGTGATTTTCTTCTTGCAGTACGGATGGACTCAATATACTTTCCGAAACTCAACCCATTTAAGCCCATTTATGTTCCTCCTTTCGAATGATAATCAACCAACTGATTGACACTATTCAGTATACACCATTACGCTCGTTTTGTCAAGCACCTGGTTGACATTTTTGCAATGCGTTTATGGAAATTCCATCTGCTTTTCACACAAAGAAATAATTGTGCGTTCTCGAAGATTATATTGACTTTCTCACAAATTCGTGGTATAATACGATGTGATGGGGTATTATGCATGGAGGTAATCACGCATGGCGAACATAAGCTATAAAAAATTATGGAAACTTCTTATTGATAAGAACTTAAAGAAGAAAGACTTACAAAAGATGGCGGGCATCAGTTCATCCTCCATCGCAAAACTTGGTCGCAACGAAAACGTCAATACAGAGATCATAAATAAAATATGCAATGCCCTTGATTGCGACACAAGCGACATTATGGAAATGGAGAGTGTGGAGGCCTGATGTCTCCGAGTTATTATGCTTAGAAGATATAAAACAATCGACTTGTTCAGCGGTTGCGGAGGAATGTCGCTCGGCTTTCAAAATGCGGGATTCGAGCTTCTCGCTGCATATGATAATTGGAAACCGGCTGTGGATGTTTATGAACTCAACTTTGACCATCCGATTTTTTCAGAGGACTTAGCTGACGAAAAGGTACAGAAAAGAATGAAGGCATTTAAGCCAAACGTAATTATTGGCGGTCCACCTTGCCAGGACTTTTCTTCCGCAGGTAATCGAGATGAAAATCTTGGTCGTGCCGTTCTAACATATACATATCGTGATATTATCCTTCAGATAAAACCGAAGTATTTTGTAATGGAAAATGTGCCAGAGATAACAAAGAGCGCAATCCTTAAAGAAATAAAAGACAGCTGCAAAGAGGCTGGATACGGATTAACGGAGCGTGTTCTTGATGCAAGTTACTGTGGTGTGCCACAATCGCGCAAGCGCTTCTTCTTGGTCGGCAGCCTTAATGACGAGGATGATTTTCTCCAAGAAGAACTGGACAGAAACTTAGCTGACGCACCTATGTCCATGCGCGATTATTTTGGTGATTCGTTAGGAATCGATTACTATTTCCGTGTCCCAAGGAGTTATAGCAGACGTGGCGTGTTCAGCATTGATGAACCTTGCCAAACAATAAGAGGAGTGGACAGACCGATTCCCCCAGGATATCCCGGTCACCCTTCCGACCCTGTCGAGATAGGTCCACAAGTCCGTGCGTTGACCATTGAGGAACGAAGCTATGTCCAAACTTTCCCCAGAGACTTTGTTTTCCAAGGGAATAAAACCGATCTCAATCAGATGATTGGTAACGCTGTCCCGGTAAAGTTGGCTGAATATGTAGCCGCCGCACTACGGACATATGACCGTAAACCGAAACGGAGAAAAGAAAATGCGAACGATTGATTTATTTAGCGGCTGCGGAGGGATGTCGCTCGGCTTCCAAAATGCCGGCTTTGATGTTGTCGCGGCTTTTGATAATTGGGAACCTGCCGTAAACATCTATAGTAAGAATTTCACTCATCCCATCTATAAAGCCGACTTAAACGAAGATGCTCCCGTTGATCAAATCGAGGAGCTTCAACCAGATGTCATTATTGGAGGTCCCCCTTGTCAGGACTTCTCAATAGCCGGACACAGGAATATGGGGGAACGCGCAAATCTTACTATCCGCTATGCTGAGATTATCAGCAGGCTCAAACCTAAATGGTTTGTAATGGAGAATGTGTATAATATCGAAAGGATGCCGGTTTTGCCCAAGGCAATAAAGATATTTAAGGATGGGGGATATGGTCTTACCGCAAGAATTCTTAACGCAAGTTACTGCGGCGTACCGCAGGCACGAATGCGCTTCTTCATGGTGGGACATCTCGGAGATAAAGACGATTTTCTCGGAGAACTACTTGATTGTAGACAATCCGAAAAGCCGATGACTGTTTACGACTATTTGGGCGATTCTCTTCATACGGAATACTATTATATGCATCCAAGAAGTTATAATCGCCGCGCTGTATTTAGCATACACGAGCCAAGTGCTACGATCCGTGGAGTCAACCGTCCCATTCCGGATGGGTATAAAAGGCACCACGCAGACAAAGCCGATATCTCGGATGGCGTTAGGGCTTTGACCTCCAAAGAGCGCAGTTACATTCAGACTTTCCCTGAATCTTTTGTATTTGAGGGAAAGAAAACAGACGTTGAACAGGCAATAGGTAATGCCGTTCCGGTTAAGCTGGCTGAATATGTGGCTAAGTGTATTTTAGAATATGAACAGAAAGAAGGTGCGCCCTCGATATGATAACTGACATTAATAAATTACAGCAAGATATCAGAGCCATTGGCTCTGTATCTGATAGTGCGGAATTTTTTGAGGGATTCCTTCGCGCTTTTGATATTCCTGTTTCAACGATTGATAAAATGAAATCCACATCATCATATAATGTGAATGAGGGCGTTCGTATTGGACAACAGATTTTTTATCTTGCATCCGAAGGCAGTAACCTCTACTCTGACTTAAACATTCTGAAAAAGAACAACATCTCCAGTCTGAAGACTCGTTTTGCCATGATTGCAAATGCGGAGGAAGTTCTTGTTTTTGATTTAAGGACAGAAGAAACGATCTTTTCCACCAAGGAAGACCTCTATTCTCACGTGGATTTCTTCTTCCCACTTATTGGCCGGGAGAAACCCGTTGTCGAAGAGAATATCGCTGTTAGTATTAAGGTCAGCGAAAAATTTGCTCAGTTGTATAACGAATGCAGATTGAATAATACACAAACAAATCTGGCCGACATAAGTGAATTGATTTGTCGCACTCTCTTTTGCTGCGTAATTGACAGCATGGGATTGCTGATGTCGGGCGATGTTTCCCTATATGTTTTCGCACAAAAGTACACCGAAGAATCCGGAAGAGATTTTTCAGACTTTATGGCATTGCTATATTTGGCAATGAAGCAAGCGGATCGTAGCAATTTGCCGATTCACTTCGGACGGGTAAACTATATTGATTCTCGCTTGTTTGATAAGGATATCAGCGACATATCTTTTACCAAAAATATGCGTGGCCTAATGCTTGAAATCATGTCTTTTGATTGGTCTGATGTTAATCCCGAAATTCTCGGATCGTTGATTCAGTCAATAATCGTTCCTGATGACGAAAGCATCACGGGAAATTATACGGCTACCGCCAATATCCAGAAGGTCATAGGGCCACTGTTCCTTAACGACCTTTACTCAGAATATGAGAATTGCAAAAATGAAAGTGCTGCTTGTATCTCCTTGATAGAACGCATAAGGAAAATCTGCGTATTTGATACATCATGCGGTTGTGGCAATTTTCTCTTGGTTTCCTACAAGGAACTCAACCTATTGCTTTCAAAGATTGCTTCTTCTGCCGGAAAAACCGATATACCACTCATGCCTATAACAAATTTCTACGGTATAGAATCGGATCCATTTTCCTGTGCTATCGCAAGGATGGGATTACTGTTTGTCGTACTACAAAGTAAAGAGGCATCTTTGTCCATTATTAAGACGAATATTGATGTTCTTTTTGGCAACAACATTGTAACTGCTAATCCTACGCGCATACCTTGGGACTCTATATGCCTCGGCACTTCTGAAACGTATATCATTGGCAATCCTTCTTACAAAGGCGCTCGTAAGCGTAATGACGAGCAGAACGCTGACATGGATTATGTTTTTAATGGGCAATCCAACTATAAAAATCTCGACTATGCCGCATGCTGGTTTATGCTTGCTGCAAAGTACATTCATACTCATGGCGGAGCATACGCTTTTGTTACAACAAATTCGCTCACCCAGGGAGAACAAGTTAGTCTTCTTTGGCCTAAGTTATTTGAATATGGTGTGCATATTCGTTTTGGACACAAAGCATTTAAGTGGCGTAATGATGCAAGGAACACCACCGCTGTTACGGTTGTTATTATCGGCGTTGTGAATAATTCCGATACTCACAGATGCGAATTATACTCCCAAACGGTTATGACCGAGCCTGTGCAAATTAGCCCATACCTCACCCCTGGTTCTACTTTGGTGCAAAAGCGAAAACGCCCCATAAGCAGCCTTCCATATATGATAAAAGGGAATATGCCTTATGACGGCGGGTACCTTCTTATGGATGTGACAACAAAGAATCATTTCGTGGAGCAGGATCGGCGTGTTCTGCAATATATGCGGCGTATAGTCGGCTCAGATGAATTCATAAACGGTATAGAAAGATGGTGTTTTTGGATAACCGATGATAAAGCCGATGCTGCACTCGAAATTCCAATCATAAAGGAACGTGCAGACCTTGTCCGTGACTTGCGGCTCGGTAAGTCAGATAAAAGCGCACAGCGGCTTGCCGCTTATCCTTATCGATTCAGAGAGATGCATGAGACCACCACCAACTCTCTCGTTATACCCTCTGTTTCCTCTGAAAATAGAGAATACATCCCTGTTGGTTTTATAGATAAGAAAACCGTGGTCACGAACCTTGCATTCGTAATCTATGATTGCGATCCCTGGATATTCGGAGTCGTATCATCCAAAATGCACAATCTCTGGATCAAAGCCGTCTGCGGAGGTTTGGAAACACGAATTCGTTATTCAAGTGAATTAGGCTACAACACTTTCCCGTTTCCAGCAATCACAGATGAACAAAAGAAGGATATCCGAAACTGTGTAAATCAGGTGATAGCGATCCGCGAGGAGGAATTCGATAAAACATATGCTCAAATGTATAAGAAAGACGAAATGAGCGATAACCTTCGTTTTGCTCATTCGATGCTTGACTTACAGATTGAGCGATGCTATCGGAATGAACCCTTTGTAAGTAATGACGAGCGTCTTGACTGCCTTTTTGAACTTTACGAGAAAATTGGAGGATAACATGGAAAACATTATTAATGTCACCTATGAAACGACTGGTCAGACTACAACCGTAAACGAAATGGGAATGCGTCCCATGCAGGCTCGGGCTTATGCTGCGCGCAATTCGCAATATATCCTTCTGAAAGCACCGCCCGCATCAGGCAAATCCCGTGCTCTGATGTTTATTGCATTGGATAAGCTGAAGACAGGCTCTGTAAGGAAGGTTATTGTTGCCGTTCCCGAACGTTCCATAGGAAAATCATTTCTTTCTACAGAACTGGTGAAATACGGCTTCCACAGCGACTGGCAGGTTTCCGGGAAGTATAACCTTTGTGTTCCCGGAGGAGAAAACAGCAAAGTCGAAACTTTTAAAGAATTCATGGCTTCCGATGAGGCTGTACTGCTTTGTACTCATGCCACCCTCCGCTTTGCTTTTGATAAAATCGGCGCAGCCAAGTTCGGAAACTGCCTTGTTGCGGTAGATGAATTTCATCACGTTTCTGCCGACTACGAAAGCAAGCTCGGCGAACTTGTTCGTGCACTTATGCAACAGGAAAACGTACATATTCTTGCTATGACTGGTTCATACTTCCGCGGTGATGGTATCCCTGTCCTCTCGTATGAAGATGAAGCAAAGTTCTACAAGGTTACCTATAACTATTATGAACAGCTTAATGGCTACACTTATCTGAAGTCGCTTGGCATTGGATTTCACTTCTATTCAGGCAAATACACTTCTGCAATTATGGAAGTATTGGATACGGATAAAAAGACCATTCTCCATATCCCCAGCGTGAACTCCGGAGAATCTACCAAGGACAAATATATCGAAGTGGATACGATTATTGACACCATCGGTACCGTAGACCGTGTGGACTCTGAAACAAATATCATATTTGTTTCACGAAGATCAGACGGTAAGATCATCAAGATCGCAGATTTGGTAAATGATAACGCCGCAGAAAGAGAAAAGGTCGTGGAATACCTACGCAATGTTACAGATGCGGATGACGTTGACCTTATCATAGCTCTCGGAATGGCAAAAGAAGGATTTGACTGGCCTTTCTGTGAACACGCGCTCACAGTAGGATACCGTGGCTCTCTGACTGAAATTATACAGATAATAGGTCGTTGTACCCGCGACAGCAAGAACAAAAGCCATGCTCAATTTACAAATTTGATTGCAGAGCCTGATGCTGAAAGCGAAGAAGTTATTGAGTCCGTAAACAATATGCTGAAAGCCATAACTGCTTCTCTCCTCATGGAACAGGTACTCGCTCCGAACTTCAATTTTAAGCCCAAACCGCCGGAAGGTTCCGATGAAGATAAGTCCGATGATGCACGAACTATCCGTGTTGGAGGAATGAGACAGCCCTCAACACAAAATGTTAAAAACATTCTTGATTCTGATCTCACTGACCTTAAAGCCAACATTCTGCAAGACCCTCAAATAGCAAGGGCAGTAAGCGGCGTGGTCGATCCAGAAGTGATTAACAAAATCATGATTCCGAAAATAATCATGACAAAATATCCTCATCTTTCAGAGGATGAGGTTGAAGAAGTCCGTGAGCATTTAGTTGCGGATATGGTGATTCGCGGCTCAAATGTTAAAACGGACGGCAATCGTAGGTTTATTGATATGAGCGGCAAGTTCGTAAACCTTGATGAACTTAATATTGACCTCATTGATTCCATCAATCCATTTCAGCAAGCGTTTGAAGTAATCTCCAAATCCATCACTCCGAAGGTGCTTAAATCCATCCAGGAGTGTATCGCTGCGTTTAAGGTCAATATGACGGATGACGAGGCAATATATCTGTGGCCCAAAATCAATGAGTTTGTCAAGGTGACGCGGCGGCAGCCGTCATTGGATGCACTTGATCCAACCGAAAGACGCCTTGCTGAAGCACTAATATACCTGCGTCAATTAAAGAGGGATCAGAAAAATGGATGAGAAAACCAAAAAAGATAAGCTGTCTGAAATATTTGAAAGCGATCTTCTGGGTTTGCTTGCCGTTGACGAACCAAAAGCTACTCCCGTTTCAACACAGGACAGCAGATTGATTGATAGCTTTCAAGAAATCTCAGATTTCTATGAAACAAATCAGAGATGCCCGGAGCTCGGTGACGATATAGGTGAGTATCGCCTTGCTTCACGTCTTGCAGCGATAAAAAAAGACCCAAAAAAAGTGAAGGTGCTTCTGCCATATGATTACTACAATTTGTTGGAAAGCGAAGAAACGAAATCCGTCTCGGTCGAAGAGTTAATCAGTGACGATCCTCTTGGGCTTCTGGATGGCGATGACGAGGCTGACAGTATATATACGCTGTCCCATGTCAAACCATCCGAAAGGCTCCGTCCTGATTTCATTGCTTATCGTAAGGTTTGTAAAGATTTCGATCTTTATGAAGAGGCTTTCCAACAGGTTCATGACGATTTGGAACACGGTCGTAGGCGTCTTGTGGAATTCAAAGAAGGCGATCTTCATGAAGGCAGTTACTATGTCCTTCGTGGCGTGGTTCTTTACCTGGAGCAGAATTTGGCAGTCAAACAAAAAATCGAGTATAAGAGTGGCGCGAAAGTACGCCGTGAAGGTAGAACAAGGTGTATCTTCGATAATGGTACAGAATCATCAATGCTCTATCGCTCTCTTGGAAAAGCATTAAAACTCGATGGCTTTTGCATAAGCGACCTAATTGAACAAAAAGAAAGCTCCGTCAGCATCGATGCATCCGATGTTCAGAATGGCTACATCTATGTACTTCGTAGTTTGAGTCGTGCACCACAAATCCGATCCATACGGAACTTATACAAAATCGGATATTGTTCTGGTGATGTTACAACGCGCATTAAAAATGCAGTTCATGAGCCGACATATCTAATGAACGATGTCGAAGTCGTATTGACGGTAAGGTGTTATAATCTGGACGTACCCTACCTTGAAGCAAGCATCCACAGTTTTTTCAGCAACGTCAATGTGTATTTTGAAGTGCGTGATGATGAAGGAGCTATACATTATCCTAAAGAGTGGTTTACTGTACCATTAAAAATAATTGAGCAATCTATACCGCTTATTGTAAACAAACAGATTGATAACTACAGATATGACCAAACTACACAAATGATAATACATAAGTAGCAATAACCATTTCTGATAAACAATGATTAATGTCGTATTCTCCGCTTTCTGTGATTTGTTATCACTGAAAATCTTTTATAGACATATTGTTCGATTGGCTCGCAAAGAAAATTGGCAGAGAAAAATGGAGTCAACTAATACTAACTGAAACCGCGAATTTAAAAATACAACAGAGTAATTTATTTTTAACCCACCTCTCTATTGAGTCAATGGCACCCTTGATATACAAATTTTATGCTACATTGCAAGTAAGGGTTGAAAGCCCAAACACGGCTTTCAACCCACAAAAATACTTAGATTATATTATCATTTTGGAGCCTAATTTGAGGTTTACACAAAAAATGAGGGATTGCCCTTCAGAAATTTTGGGTAATTTCCAACTGTACATTCATTGACATTTCTATATCGTTTTAATTCAAATGATTTTTATACCAATCAATCACAGCTTCACGATCTGCATCGAAAAATTGTGTTGAGATAAAAATATCTGTTCCATTAAACTTTATTTCCTTTGCTCTATATCTTTTTCGAGTCGAATTACCCATATTATCATTCCTATTGTTCGCAATAGCAGGATAGTCTGTAGACTTAAATAATGTCTTAGTATATTCCTTAGTTTTCAATTTCTCAATTTCTTCGCCTGTAATTTTATCTTTCTCAACCAAATCTGCAACCAAATTAAAGAATAATTTTGCAACTGGAATCATACCTTCGCCCCAAGTGTATTCATTATTTATATCAAACGGCACTTCTGAAAGGTTGAAACTGAAATCATCTGTATCTAATTCCATTTCTATCAATAGATTTTTTATGAAAGAAATAATGTTATTAACAGACAAATTAAGTTCAAAGTATATACCACTGTTGTCTATTTGTTTAGGTTTACCGGAAATTTTTCTTTCATCGTTGCTTATATAGATTCTGCTGGCTTTTGGAATTGAATAATTTTTTGCTGCAAGAATGTTAAATCTATCAGTATCCAGTTCATATGCCAACCCCATGAATCTGGAAAGCAATTCAGCCCAGTTTGAAACCTTTGTGTATTCTCCCATAAAAGAAAACGCTTCCGGTTTTGTATTTGAGAAATCTATAGTGCCATCAACATCATAACTTAAGGCATCATTTTCAACCACAGGCGTTTGAGCTTCTACATAATTAAACCTATCAATCAAAATATCAGCAAGACCTTCAGCACGCGACAATATTGCTTCTTTGTTCCATCTTTCAGCAGACAAAACATCTTTGTTTAAAATATTAGCTTTGGAATTATTCCTTATTATTGTTTTCTTCTCTTCAAAAGCTTTTGTGCCTAACTCACTATTGTGACCCGTAATTGTAAGATTACCAAGTGTATGTAAATACACCTCATATACACTATGATAATCAACACCAACTTCCTTTTTCCAAACAGCAGAATTTTCTTTTTGAGGTAGTATGTGTTCGATTGTTAAATTGCCAACATCGATATGCTCTTTTGTAGAGTTTTCTATCACAGAGAGAACATATTTGCAAATTGGCTTTTTGTATAAAGGTTTATGTATAAGTGCTTCTCTAAACTCTTTATCAGTAGGCATACGATCATTAGTTCTGATGTTGTTGAGAAAACTTACAAAATGCTCATAATAATCATCAAAATTATTATCAATAACTCTGTCATATAATGCCTTCATAAATTTAGACAAATTCTTGTTTATTTCACAAGCAGTAATTCTCACAAAATATGTAAGCAGATAGTCTAGCACTTTGCAAAGGGTATCCTTGGTAATGTTATTATCTTCGTAGTCACTAAAAATCCTAAATATAAGCGGTAATACCGTTGTTTGCCTAATTGTATAAAAGCCATTTAAATAGTCTGTAATTTCCCTGTCGTAATATGAATTAGCGCCAATAAACGCTCCATAGTATCTTGATGTCTTTTTTAGTTTTTTTAATACGTCTTCATGGCTCAAGTGATTTTCGTCACAATGTTCCTTAAATAATCTATATGCATTTTTATTGTTTACAGATTTGCTAATTTGTGAATTAAGAAAATTAATCACAAAGTCACCCAACTGGTGATATCCCACATTCTTTTCGATTTCAGACCAATAAGTCTCATAAAACTCATCTTGATTATCATCATCCATAAGGAGAAAGTTTCTTACCAAATCAGACAAACTAAGTTCTAATCCCGTGGAATTAATTGACTCAAAAATCTTTTGAGGTTCATCACCCTGTGCTTTATCTAGGACTATTTCCACCATTTCCAATTGTTTTATGCCATCAAGAACATCTCCTAATTCATAACCCGAATCAAGCGTTTGTTTTATAAGATTCTTAAAAGTAATATAATTCTTATAAATATTTGAATTTCTATCCATGTTATCAATTCGGTCTTTTATAAGAAGAAGCAACTGTTCGTTATCGGACTTTATCGGTTTTAATTTAATTTTAAATTTTTCATCACAGTTACGGTTAAACATTACCTCTTTAATTTCTTCTTCTATCCTAATTGACACACCTTTTGAAGCATCATAAAGAGCTTTCAAAAGTATGTACATTGTTGTTAAGCGTTGTTGTCCATCGATAATTAGCACCTCACTAAGATTGCTTCCATCAATTCCAATGATATATACAAGTGTACCCATAAAATGCTTATGATCTCTTTCGCTTGCAATCATAATATCTTGATATAGTTTTTCACACTGAATATTAGACCAATCATAGTTTCTTTGATAAACAGGCACTTTGAATACTCGTTTATTTTTCTCTAACAGGTCTCCGAATAACCATACTTTGTCCGGCCGCATATTCCCATCTC
Source organism: uncultured Clostridia bacterium (assembly GCA_934463175.1). Classification (GTDB taxonomy): domain Bacteria; phylum Bacillota; class Clostridia; order Monoglobales; family Monoglobaceae; genus CAKSIW01. Next base: position 48,498 of record CAKSIW010000009.1, read on the forward strand.
CTTAGTACAATTTATTACATAACAATATTATCTACACAACTTATCCATTAATCTAACGTCGGTCAACTCCTTGAGTGTTACGACATTTTACGCGAATTTTGAATTATAGGCACAGAATTCACTCTATAACCAAGGGAAATTATCATATCGAGGTTATAAAACGGGATTTCTCTTGCTACTTCACGTTTTCCTTCTTTTCGAACCTGTCGGAAATTCCGACAAGTTAAAATCTTGTCCAAATTGCCTTCATCATAAATATGCTTAACGTGTCCTACTACATTGGTTCGAGAGGTTTGAAGCAATTTTGTCAGCCGCTACAGAATGTTCTCGACATTATTGTTTGAAAGATCAGTATGCTAGTGGTATTTATCAATTTAATTCAAATGATTTTTATACCATTCAGTCACAATCTCGCAATCTGTATCGAAAAATCCTTATTTCAACCCTTTAACGGTTTCGCTTATTTTATTGCCATTCAATGATCTGAGACTTAACCAACAACGGGAGTCCCTTCATTATTTCTTAGGATTAATTTTTCCCGCAGTGACAATCGTGATTGCAAAACATGCTGCTGTTCCAGCAACACTTGCTACTGTTTTTAACCCCTTCTTCACCTTTTGAACTTGTTGATTTCTACAAGCCTCACAATATTTATGTTTGTATCCCGCTGGCAATGGTCTCATACAATTTTTACACACTTTATTCTCCATCATCATTACCTCCTTCAAGCAATACCATTTCTTCAACACATGGCAAAGCTTGTATTTTATTCTTTATATCAGGTAAGGTTTTAGTCCAGTAGTTTTCTGGAGCCGGGTCTATTAAATCAAGACGTTCAACAAGGCCTTTTGTACTTAGATACGATTTCTCGATATATCCCGCGTAATACTGCAAGCTTTGCCTTGCAGCAGCATTCTCTCCCATCTCTTGATATGCCATAGCTTCTACTAAGGAAACCATATTCACAACGCTTAAACTTTCTCGAATCTCATTCATTCTTTGACCTATTTTTTCAGGTGTTGCTCCTGATAATAGCTTACCAAAGAATGATTCAGGCTGGTCTTTGATAAATGATAAATTTGCGTTTTGGCTTTGCATCAGCAAATTTCTACTATCTTCTGCATCTGATGTAATCTGAAGCAAAGCCATTGCTTTCAATTTCGGATTTCTAATTTCCATAGCCTGAAGCAATTTTTGCTGACAGCTATATGCTATAGCCAGTCTATCATATTCTTGACCTTGGCGAACTTCCTCTATTGCCAATTGCACAACCTGAATTTGCTCAGCAATTTGAGCCATTTGCATTTGAGAAGCATAACTGGTCATAGCTTGCGAAAGCGCAGGAGACAGATTAACATTTTGGAGAGATATTGTTGATACAATCCTGTTATTCTTAGGATTTACAAGGTTTGCCATCAACGAGCCATCTTTCTTAGTCATAAGTTTTAAGGATCCGCTAGCCAGTTTTGCTTTTTGACCGTCAGTAAGTATTGCCTGAAATGCTTGTTCTGGCACACTGGCTTTTACAAGATTAATAAATGCCGGTACAGAGTATAACATATGCTCAATCTTTGAAAACGCCTCTTTTGCGCTTTTAATAAGTGGACGCGCCACGCCAGGCATATCATTAAAATATTCGGTTAAATCTTCACGGTATTCAAAAGTGTCAATAATTTCCATATCTTCTGGTGGAATATAAATTGCATTTTCATCCATATGCGTAACCTCCTTTATTTTCTGTTATAGTAGGCTTTGTAAATTTCGCGAATTAGCAATATGGATTAGTCAGAGATTTCTTAGTACCCTTGTTGTAAAATTCTTCTTCTATTAATTTATATGTTCTTTCATCAATATCTGAAAAGCTCATTCCTTCCTGAAATCCCTTGCCACCATCTAACCATATGCAATTCATTAGTCTGTCAAATGTAGCTTCACAACTTCTTCTCGGGCATTTAGCTAATGTAGTATCAAAAAAGTTTTTATAGTAAGAATAATGATGTGTATGAATGAATTGGTTCCAAGAATCGATTACTTCACTCTCATTTCTTATGTCAATTATCTCTATCTCTTCCATGTTTCTTTCATCTACTGCACCCCATGCTTGTTTCAACATCTCTACGGCCTCCGCATCACTTGTTGGAGCACTGTATCCAAAAATAGTTACCATATATGCTTTTTTCAGAGCATTCCTCAACTCATTCCATGACTTGAAAATAGAAACATCGCTTGTATAGTCTTTTTTCTTAACAGGAAATAACAGTTTCATCGGCAATAGTGGCTTTCCGCATTTACACAGCATACCCACATTTCCCATAATGTTGTCATCTTCACAATACCCTACCGCTACATTTCCATGAAGAAAAGCAACTTGTGGAATATTGTTAGTATATCTTTGAGCTCTTGCTATAGCTTGAACTAAAAATGGATCCCAATTGAATGTAGCTATTAAATCCTTACTTGTGAGACTCATCACGAGAAAATCATATACTGTAGGCTCATCTGGTAGAACAAAGCCATTCATATACTCTCTAATAATTTTTTCTAATTCTGTTTTTACGCTATTGCACTCCGGATCTTTATAACTTCTCTCATCTAACTCCATATAAATGTCTTCAAGGTTATCTGATTTTGTATTGATACTTACCTTTGAAATAATATCTGATAATCCAAGTTTGTTTATAAAACCACTCATTGCAGATATCCGTTTGCCGTTTTTATCTCCGTTAGGAATAGCAGCACAACTAGCGCCAGCCCCAAGAATGACAACATGCGGACGGCTTTTCATATAATATTCGTAATCCTCAGAATTAATGTCGGCCATAATATTTCTCCTTTAAATTCTATTTCTATAAAACTTGCTATTTTCTTCAAATTATACTTGGTTTTTCTTTTTGCTGCCATTTGCACAACCATTACAAGGCATCACCGGCAGTGTCATTTTTTCTTTTTACATAGGTAAGTTCAACATCGTATCCAAGAGCCTCCATCATCTGCACAAATGTCTTATTCACAATGCCATCCTGCTTTTTGATGATACGATTGACATACTGGCTCGTAGTTCCGATTGTTTCTGCAAGCTGTGCCTGGGTTGTTCCATTCTCTATGCACTTTACTTTAACATCCACTTCTATATTGTTTTTAATCATATATTTGTCGCTCCTATTCGCAGCCTTTGTTATTTATAACACAAACAAGATAATTTATTATATCACATATTTATCGTTTTTTCAATAGTTTGAGTATAATTTTTCGGATTTTGTAGAAATTTTAATTATTATCAACCGATTTGATGAAATTATTTGATAAAACAGATGACAAACTCAAAAATCTATGGTATAATGTAGGGGAAGTATTGATAGAGCAAAAAGTGAAACCGGGCAACATTAAATGAAACTGCCAATAAAAAAATGAAACCGAAAGGCTTTTTTACAACCTTTCGTGTAATTCTATCAGTGTACGGGTACAGAGGCAAAAAGAGCCTTGATTTTCAAGGCTCTTTTGTTGTGCAAATATAATGTTTATTATTTGAAAACCTAAATTCTAAACAATTATT
>CAKSIW010000010.1 GCA_934463175.1 uncultured Clostridia bacterium
CAATCAGCACATGAATGAGTCTTTTATTATTGCTGTTCATATTCCGACCCCCTCCTCTCCTCGCGTGCGGAAATTGCCTGCATAATTCCGAGTGAGGCAAAGCTTGCGACAATCGATGTTCCGCCGTAGCTCACAAAAGGCACGGTTATTCCCGTAAGCGGAATAAACTTAATCACGCCGCCGATTATGATGAAGGTCTGCAATGCAAACATGAGTGTCAGTCCGAGTGCCACAGCCTTGTTATATGCATTTGTTGTGTTCAGAGTTATCTTAAAGCACCGATACGCCATCAGGAAAAACAGAATGATCACCGCAGCACCTCCGAACACACCCATTTCCTCACAAATTGCCGAGAAAATAAAGTCCGTGTGAACCTCGGGTATATACCACGGAGAGCCATTTCCGATTCCTTTGCCGAAATATCCTCCCGACGCAATCGCAAACAGCGACTGAGCAATCTGATATCCCTTGTTTGAAACATCAGCCCACGGATTGAGCCAAACACTCACGCGCACCTGAATGTGATACAGAAACTTATATCCCAAAAGTGCAACCGCAGACGCCGCAATAACGTTTGCGGCAAGGAACATTCTGTTTTGTTCATACACATAAATCATGAAAATATAAATCAGAAAAATGACAAGAATCGTTCCCCAGTCACGCTGAAGCACAAGGAAAAGTATATAGGTGTAGGTGACAGCCGCAGTCATCAGCATCGGCGGAATTTTCAAAAACGGCTTTGTCCAGCTGCCCGAATAGTGGCAGGCAAGAAACATGATGTAAAGAATTTTTATTATTTCCGATGGCTGAAATGCAATCACCTTGAGGTCAACCCAGTTCTTTGAACCGTTGACCGTTTCACCGAAAATGAGCGTCAAAACAAAAAGGGCAGTGCCAAGCACGGCATAAACCGCCCACAGTCTGTCCCAAAACCAAATATTATAGAATATGCAATATGCGGCAAAAAAAGTTATGCCGCCCAGTCCGATCCACAAAATCTGTCTTGCGCCCATGACAATGTCAAGTCTGCACTGCATGATGACGCCGATTGTCATCAGCATTGACGCAATCAGCACCAAAAATTTGTCGCCCATGCGGCAAAGCACAAGAATTGAATAAATCAAAATGAACATGCCGAGAACACCGAGCCCGACATAGATAACGTTTATCTGAAAGTCGTTTGCGGCATAAAGCAGACCGAACCCCAAAATATTCATGATAATCAGCAAATACGCGGGGAGCTTGTAATTTGCACGTTTCATAAGCAATCAACTCCAAATTTTTTCATGCGCGGCATAACACTAATATCAGGTCACTCATTCGATTTCAAACACAACTGCCAGACCGCCGAACGAAATTTCGTCTCCGTCGTTCAGCGGCATAACCTTTTTCAGCTCCTTATCATTGAGAAATGTTCCGTTTTTGCTGCCCATGTCTCCGATATACCATTCTCCGTCCTCATACCAAATCTGGAAATGCTCAACAGACAAAAACATGTCGGGAATCACAATGTCACAGTTTTTTCCTCTGCCGACAACAACAGGCTCTTCACCGATTCGATAAAACGCCTTCATTCTGCACTCAACAGACTTTTTTGTTTTCAGCGTTCGGAGAACCGCCGAAGCCTCCTCAGCGGTCTCCTCATCAGGGTATTCATCGCCGTTTTCATCTCCGCTCCTGTTCATTTTCTTTATGTCCATATAGATGAGCGCAATCACGCTGAATATGAACAGGTATATTATTGTTGTGAAAACATAACTCAGCAAAGAAGAAATCAAGCTGTACAGTGACATAACGGTTTCCCCCAATCAAACAACAAAACTATTTCGCCGCGCTTTCATCGGCAGCTCCTCCGAACAAATCCTTCAGATTGACGGAAATGTCAATTTTGTCGTATGCTCCCTTTTTCAGTCTTACCTTTGCCGTGTCAACAAGCATATCCATATACTCATCAATCGACACGCCTCTTTCAATTCTCTTTATGATATGATAGCCATAGCTTGTCTCAACAATATCGCTTGTCTGACCGACTTCAAGATCAAATGCCGCCTTTTCAAACTCCTCAACCATTGAGCCGTCCTTCGCAAAGGTATAGCCGGCAGCGGTCATTCCGGGATCCTCGTTATACTCCTCAACCAGCTTGTCAAAATCCTCTCCTGCCTTGACCTTTGCCAGAACCTCCTCAGCCTTCTTCTTCGCCTCGGGCTTTGCTTCCTCGTCCTTTGCCATAATCAGAATATGCTTAACCGTTATTTTGTCATCGCTCATATAGTCCTTCAGCTTGTCAGCCGATGCATATTTTGAAACATTCTCCTGCAAGTCCTTATATACCTTCTGCATATACATCTGAACTCTCTGAATGCCGAGCAGTGCATTCTCATTCTCATATCCGCTCTGTTTCAGAGCGTTCTCAAACTCATCGCCATACTGCGTCTTAAGCTGTGCCAGCCAGTCGGTCAGCTCCTTTTCCTCGTCCTCTGAGAGCGTGATTCCTCTCTTTCTTCCCTCACCGATAAGCGCATAAATCGGAACAAGCGTCTGAACAGCCTCTCCCTTGGAATATTCCTTATAGCTTATGCCCGACTTTTCTTCCTTTTCATTCCAGTCAAACTTGTCCAGATCCTTGATTTTTCCGTTCTGATAAAGCGAATATGCCTCATTCACCGCAGCCGAATTGGCAACAAAACTGAAAACATCGCGGTCAACGGTTTCATCATTGATTTTCAGAACGGCTGTGTTGTTTTTGCCGAGTGCAATTGCGTCAAACACCGACATAATCGGATTTTCATATTTCACAGTGCTGACTGTCTCACCCTCCTGAGTCGGAATCGGGTTTCCGACAACCGTCTTGCTGCCGACACCGTTCACAACGCACGCGCAATATGCAGCCGCCGCAACAATAACCGCCGCAATTGCAGCAATAATGACATTTCTGCGATTCTTGGCTTTTTTTGCGTTTTCCTCCTGCTCTGCAAACAGCTCCGCGTCATAGTCCGACTCCGCAGTTTCCGTCTCCTCATAGTCTCCCGATTCGCCGTCCTTTTCATCTGCATATTCCGTCACGCCGTCGTCATATTCCAAATTCTCTTCCTCATCAGTCCCGGGATTCACTTCCGCTTCTTCGGAAGTCTCTTCTGCTTCTGCTTCTGTATCTGCTGCCTCTCCTGTCACATCTTCCGTCTCCGCAGAAATTTCCGCGGAAATTCCGCCGTCCGCAGCTGCCACGGCTTCAGTCTCCGCATTCTCGGAGATTTCCTCGTTGATATTTTCGTTTTCTCTCATATTCTCGTTTTCCATTAAAAATTCAAGCTCCAATCTGATTTTTATATAAATGCAAACGCATTCCGATTTTTATTATACAACATATTTTCCGAATTGGCTATAGTTTTTTTATAAATTCTTTAATTATTTTCAAATATTTACCTTGTTCGGCGCGTGACGCGGCATATGACCGCGCCTCCCGGCTCAAATTATACACAAGCTTGGGCTTAGTACCGCTCCTGAGTGCAACCTCACCCTTAGCATATTCCTCAAGAGAGGAAAACTCCGAAAAATCGGGAGCATTCTCCGAATCAAAATACAGCTCCACTGCCGCCGTGCTGCCCTTAATCTCGGTGAACCGCCTGTCTGACGCACATTTCTTTATGAGTGCAATTTCCATCAGATTGTTCACCGAATCGGGAACATCGCCGTATCTGTCCAAAAGCTCGTCATATACATCACTCATCTCCTCGTCGGTCTCAATTGCCGCAATTTTCTTGTATGCACTGAGCCGCTGGCTGTGCGCCTTGATATATTTTTCGGGAATGAAGGCACTGACGGGCAGATCAACGCTTGCCTCAACTGTTTCCGTGCTCTGCTCTCCGCGAATCTCCGAAACCGTTTCGGAAAGAAGCTTGCAATACATCTCATAGCCCACGCTTTCCATATGTCCGCTCTGCTGCGGACCGATCACATTTCCCGTTCCGCGGATTTCAAGGTCGCGCAGTGCAATCTTGAAGCCCGAGCCGAACTCCGTGAACTCCTTAATTGCCCTCAGTCTTTTCTGCGCGTCCTCATTCAGCACCTTGTCGCGTCTGAACGTCAGATAAGCATATGCCAGACGGTTTGACCGCCCGACTCTGCCGCGCAGCTGGTATAACTGTGCAAGACCGAGTCTGTCCGCGTCCTCAATGATTATGGTGTTCACGTTTGCAATGTCCAGTCCCGTCTCTATTATTGTCGTACAGACAAGAACATCTGTCTCACCCTCCGCAACATCAAGCATAATGTTTTCAAGCTCATGCTCCGACATCTGCCCGTGTGCCGCCGCAACTCTCGCTCCCGGCACCATTTGCGCAATTTCCGCCGCAGCTTTGTTGATTCCCTGAACACGGTTGTGAAGATAATAAACCTGCCCTCCGCGGCTCAGCTCCTTGATGATTGCCTCTCGTATTATGTCGCGGTCATATTCCATAACATATGTTGCAACGGGGTATCTCTCCCCGGGCGGCTCCGCAATGACACTCATATCGCGGATTCCCGACATTGACATGTGGAGCGTGCGCGGAATAGGTGTCGCGGAAAGCGTGAGGACATCAATTTCCTTTTTCATTTCCTTTATGCGTTCCTTATGTGCAACTCCGAACCGCTGTTCTTCATCAATAATCAGGAGTCCGAGCTTTTTATACTGAACCGATTTCTGCAAAATTTTGTGTGTGCCGATAACAATGTCAACCTCACCGCTTTTCAAGCCCTTCACAATTTCCTTCTGCTGAGACGGTGTGCAGAATCTTGAAAGACACGCAATATTCACGGGATAGTCCTTCATTCTCTGCCTGAAGTTATTATAGTGCTGACTCGCGAGAATCGTTGTCGGCACAAGATATGCCACCTGATAGCCGTCCATAACAGCCTTGAACGCGGCACGCATCGCAACCTCTGTTTTCCCGTAGCCGACATCGCCGCAAAGCAGACGCTCCATCGGTCTCGGCTTTTCCATGTCCGCTTTAACCTCATCAATGCAGCGAAGCTGGTCATCTGTTTCCTCATACGGGAATGCCGCCTCAAAATCACGCTGCCACTCAGTATCGGGCGAAAAGCTTATTCCCCTGACCGTTTCGCGCTGTACATAAAGAGATATAAGCTGCTGTGCCATATCACGGCACGACTCCTTCACTCGCTGCTTTGCGCGGTTCCATTCCTGACCGCCGAGCCGATTCATGTGAACCTGTGCTCCGTCACGTCCGATGTGTTTGTATATGAGATTCAGCTGGTCGGCAGGGACATAAAGACTGTCTCCGCCCTTATACACAATTTTCAGATAATCCTTTTCGACACCCTCAACCGAAAGTCTCTGCAAGCCTTCATACTGACCGATTCCGTGATTCTGATGTACGACAAAATCACCGGGCTTCAAATCAGTGAAGCTGTCAATCTTATTTCTCTTGTCAACCTTAAAGCGTCTGCGCTTTGTTTTTTCTCTGCCGAAAATTTCCTTATCGCTTATGACGGCAAACCGAATCAGGGGATATTCAAAGCCGCGTGAAAGTCCGCCATGCGTAATCACAATTTGCCCCCGCTCCGGCAGTTCATCAAAATCATGTGTCAGCGTGCATGAAATTCCCTCGTCATCAAGCTGACGGTGAAGATTTTCAGCACGCCGCTCCGAGCCTGCAAGAATCAGTGTCCGGTATTGGTTTTTCTTATAGAAATCCAAAGCGTCATAGAAGAACTCCATTTTGCCGTTATAGTCATTCAAACTTTTCGCAGTGAAGTTCACTAATTTTTTCGGCTTAAAATCAGCCCCCGAATGCGTGAGAGGACACATGCCGACCAATTCACCGCACATTCGTTTCAGTGCCTCGGCATATGAGAGACTGTATTTCATGCTCCCCCCGGGAATGATTCCTCTTTCAAGCATATCCTTCAGGTTTTCCGAATTTCTCGCCTCAGACGCCCTGACTGTCTCCGAAATTCTTGACGGATCATCAAGAAAAACGGTGTAGCCCTCATCTGCATAGTCAAGAATTGTCGGTATCCCGTCCGGATAGAGAAACGGTATATACTTTTCTCTTGACGGAAACACCATTCCTTCACTCAGACGTTCAATGTCCCGTTCAAGCGTTGAAATCAGCTTTGCCGTTTCCTCCGTTTTCTCCTTTCTTGAAAGTGCGGAGTCAAGCACTCGCTGAAGCTGCGCGGCTGCACGCGCGCGTTCTTCGGCATCTGTCACAAGCTCATCGGCTGGAGTTATCCTCGCCTCACACTCGCCGTCCGATGTCCCGATTGTCCTCTGCGTTTCTGTGTGAAACCGTCTTATTGAATCCACCTCTGTGTCGAAAAACTCAATTCTGAATGCTGTTTCACTCCAATAAGGGAAATAGTCAACAATTCCTCCGCGCACACTGAACTGACCTCTGCCCTCAACCATCTCTTCACGTCTGTAGCCAAGGTCGCACATTATGCGGCAAAGCTCATCTATGTCAATTTCATCTCCAACCTTCAGTGTGATTGTTTTTTCATCATATGCAGCCCTCGGAACGCAAACGCTCAGAAGAGCCTCTGCGGTTGTGACAATGCAAAGTCCTTCATCGCTGCCGCAAAGCCTGTCAATGACATCAAGCCGTGCGCGCTTAATGTCATTTGCCGCCGCCTCAATGTCATAGAACATCAGATCCTTCTGCGGAAACAAAAGCGCACGTTCTCCGAAAAAAAACTTCATATCCTCAAACAGAGCCTTTGCGTGCTCCTCGTCCGCCGCAACAACAATTGCTCCCCTGCCGAGCCTTTCGGACGTGCAGAAAATCAGGTGTGACCTGACCGAATCCGCCACACCTGTAACACTTACGGGCGACTGCCCTTTCTTTAAGCCCTCGCATATCTCGTCAAAATCCGCCAATCCGTCAAGTATTTTCAAAAAACCCTTCATATATCAATCCTTCCGTTCAAAACAGCCGACACATCTGCCGGCTGAAAAGTTTCCGTAGTTTAGTTATATGCTGCCATTGCCTTTTCCATTCCGTCACGGATTATGACCTCAACCGCATCAGCCGCACGAATCGCCGATTCAACAAGCGTTTTGACCTCGGCAGAGCTGAATTTTCCGAGAACATAGTCCGCCAAATCATAATCAGGATTTTCGGGCTTGCCGACCCCGACCTTGATTCTCGGAAAAATATCCGAATTCAGCTGATAGATTATGCTCTTAATTCCGTTATGACCTCCCGCACTGCCCTTGGGACGCAGTCTCAGCTTACCGACAGGCAATGATATATCGTCATAAATGACAATAATTTCGGTGGTGTCGGTCTTATACCACGCCTTGAAATCGCGTATGCTTTCTCCGCTCAGGTTCATGTATGTCTGCGGTTTCACAAGAATCACCTTTTCGCCGCCGATTGTTCCCTCACCGTATATTGCATTGAACTTCAGCTTTTTAATTTGAATGTCATATTTTGCCGCAACGGCGTCCAGAACCTCAAAACCGACGTTATGCCGTGTTCCGACGTAGTTTCTGCCCGGATTGCCCAATCCTGCAATTATATACATCTCAATTCTCCTTGCCTACTGTGCTTTGACCTTCGTCCACAGCTCCGCACAGAATTTTTTCGTCTCGCTGTCCTGATATCTGAAAAACTCGTCCTTTTCATTGTCATCTCTCGGCACATATGCATCAATTCCTGCATACACCGTGTCCTTTATCTCGTCAAAAGCCGACTGCACCGCCGAGCTGTAGCCCACTGCCTCGGAATTTGCCTTTGCATTTTCGGGGTCAATCATGAAATTCATGAATTTCTGAGCAAGATCCGTGTTTTCGCAGTCCTTTGTCATCACCATCGCGTCTGTCCAGATGTTTGTGCCCTCCTCAGGCTCAAAATATTCAAGTTCCTCATTCTCCGACATAATGTATGCCGCATCGCCCGAATATACAATTGCCAGGCTCTTGTTTCCCGAAATCATGCTGTCAATGACCTCATCGCCGATGTATATTGGATTCATTTCGGTGCGCTGCTCAACAAGCCAGTCATATGCCTGCTCAAGCTCCCCCCTGTCCGCTGTATTCAGCGAATATCCCAGAGCCTTCAGCGCAATCATGAACGAATCGCGCTCAGAATCATACATATATATGTCATCCTTATACTTCGTGTTCCTCAAAACCTGCCAGCCCTGCTTCAGGTCTGCTTCGCTGACAACGTTTTTGTTATACAGAATTCCGACCGTTCCCCAAAAATACGGAACGGTGTATTCTCCCTTTTCATCGAACGGCTGATTGAGAAGAGACGGAATTATTCCTCCGTAATTGCTTATCCCGCTCTTGTCAATCGGCTGAAGCATGTTTTCCTTGATAAGTCTCTCAATCATATAATCCGACGGAATCAGCACGTCATATTTTTCGCCGCTCATAAGCTTTGTATACATTGATTCGTTTGAATCAAAGGTTTCATAAACGACCTTGCAGCCGTTTTCTTTTTCAAACTTTGATATGAGAGCAGTGTCAATATATTCCCCCGCATTATACACTTTGAGGCTCTCCTTTTTCGCACCGCAGCCGCAAACGCCAATCGCAACAGCAGCACAAAGCATAAGACTAAATATTTTTTTCATTTTCGGTCACTCTCTTTCTTTTGAATCTTGGAATTATGTTTATGACTATGACAGTCACGATTATAACAAGAATAACAATGCTCGACAGTGCATTAATTGTCGGATTGGTTCTTTTTGTCATGTTATACACAATAATCGAAATGTTCATCACTCCGTTGCCGCTCACAAAATATGAAATCACAAAATCATCAAACGACATTGTGAATGCAAGCAATATACCGGCATATATCCCCGGCTTTATCATCGGAATGATAACCTTCGTCAGTGCCTGCCGCGGCGTTGCGCCCAAATCCATTGCCGCATTTGCAATGTTTTTGTCAATCTCGCGTATTTTCGGATAGACACTTGTTATCACATATGGCGTACAGAATGAAATATGAGCCAGAAGCATGGTCACATATCCCTTTTCGATTCTCATTGCCGAAAACAGAATCATCAGACCGATTGCCGTCACAATTTCGGGATTCATAATCGGAATGTTGTTCACGTTCAGAATCCATTCGCGCAGCAGTCTCCGGTTTCCCGAAAGTCCGATTGCCGTGAGCGTTCCGAGAACGGTTGATACTGCCGTTGCAATGATTGCAATTGTCACAGAAACCCAAACCGCCGACATGATTTCGGAATTGCTGAGCAGTGCACTGTACCATTTCAGCGAAAAGCCCGTGAAGCTTGTCAGGGACTTCGACGAGTTAAACGAAAAAATCACCGTGACAAGAATCGGAATATAGAAAAATGCAAAACACAAAAATACATATGCCCCCATGGAGAGCTTTGCCAATCTTTTCAATTAACCATCACTCCGTTCATCAGTTGTTACCCGCATCAATTTTCTTCATCAGTCTTATTGCAATCAGAATTATCATTGCAAGCACAAGCGAAATTGCACTTCCGAAATTCCAGTCGCCGACAGATATGAACTGATTCTCAATCAGATTTCCCATAAGCACATACTGACCGCCGCCCAAAAGCTTAGGTATTACAAACGTTGAAATCGACAGCAGAAAAACCATAATCACACCGTTCACAACGCCCGGCAGCGACAGCTTGAACACAACTCTGAAAAATGTCTGAATCGGGTTTGCACCCAAGTCATATGCCGCCTCAATGAATGACCTGTCCATCTTGCTGAGAGAGGTATGTATCGGAATTATCATAAACGGCAGAAAATTGCACACCAATCCAATCACAACCGCAACATCGGTATACATCAAGCCGACAGGTGCAAGTCCAAGCTTTTCAAGAAGGGTGTTCAGCAGTCCGTTGTCCGACAGAATGCTCATCCATGCGTATGTTCTGAGCAGCATGTTAATCCACATCGGAATTGTCACAAACAGAATCAAAATCCCCTGAACTCTCTCGCTGAATCTTGAAATGATATATGCCAGAGCATATCCCAGAACAAGACAAAGCGCAACCGTTATCAAGCCGAGTCTGACCGATTTCAGAAAAACGCTCAGATATACAGGTTCGGAAAACCTGACAAAATTCTTCAGTGTAAACTGTATATTCAGCAGCGAGTTTCCGCTGTTTGTCACCGCATACAGAAATATCATGAAAATCGGAATAACAATTATCACGAATGACCACACAATATACGGTTTCACAAGCTCTTTAAAATATTTCACGGCAATTCTCCGCTCCCTTCCGAAAAATTATACCATAACAACGCAGGCGGCAAAGCGACGCCGCAGTATTATTATACCATCTTCCACATAACATGAATATCCTCAGCACCGAACGTCAGTCCGACCTCCAGCCCCACCTCGTGATAATCGGTTGTGTGAATCATATAGCTGCGGTATTTTGTCTTGACCATAATTTCATAGTGAACACCCTTGAACACAATGCTTGAAACTGTTCCGCGCAGCTTTGCCTCCTCCGGCTTCACAATGTCAATATCCTCGGGGCGGAGAACAACCTCAACCTCCTCGTTGTCCTTGAATCCCTTGTCAACGCATTCAAACCGAAAATCATCAAAAGCAACAAGACAGTCGTGAATCATTGTTCCTTCAATTATGTTGGATTCACCGATAAAGCTTGCAACAAACCTGTTTTCAGGCTCGTTATATACATCTGTCGGAGAACCGATTTGCTGAATATATCCGTCATTCATAACAACAACGGTATCGGACATCGACAGTGCCTCCTCCTGGTCATGAGTGACATAGACAAAGGTTATGCCGACCTCCTTCTGAATCTTTTTCAGCTCGGTCTGCATTTCCTTTCTGAGCTTTGCATCAAGTGCACCGAGGGGCTCGTCAAGCAAAAGCACCTTCGGTTCGTTAATCAAGGCTCTCGCAATTGCCACACGCTGCTGCTGTCCGCCCGAAAGCGAAAGCACATCGCGCTTTTCAAAACCCGAAAGACCAACCAGCTCAAGCATTTTTTTGACCTTTTGTTCCGTAACCGATTTTTCGGTTTTCTTTATGTTCAGCCCGAACGCAATATTATCCGCAACATTCAGGTGCGGAAAAAGCGCGTACTTCTGAAACACGGTATTGACCTCCCGCTTATACGGCGGAAGCTTTGAAATCTCAATTCCGTCAAACAGCAGTTCACCGCCGTCAGGCTCATCAAATCCGGCAATAATCCGCAGAGTTGTTGTTTTTCCGCAGCCCGATGGTCCGAGGAGGGTCAGAAACTCATTTTCGTATATTTTAAGGTTTATTCCCTTCAGCACCTGCTGATCGTCAAAATTCTTTGTGATGTTTGAAAGCTCAATCAAAGTGTTCATTGCACATTTCCTCCGATTAGGTTTTTAAAAAAACGGCGGTGATGAAATCCACAGCAGACTGCATGGATTTTTTCCGTTATTCTCAATATGATAGTTTTCGTTACAGCAAACGTAAAATGTCTCGCCCTTTTTCATTCGGTATGTCTCACTGCCGTACACAAGATCGGCACTGCCGCTCAGGACATAGCCGAAATCCTCTCCGTCATGCGGAATAATCTCCTCGGACTTTCCGCCCGGCTTTATGGTAATCTTTATCGGTTCAAGAGCGTTTTTCTGCGCATTCGGCACAATATAGCTGATTGTGTAGTCTTCGCGTTCGTTTTCAAAGCAGTCCTCTCTTCTGTAGACAATTCCTGCCTCCTTATCGTCCGCAAAAAACTCGCGGAGAGATGACCCCAAAACCTCAAGAATATCTTCAAGCGTCGAAATTGACGGCGAACAGTTGTTGTTCTCCAGCTGCGACAAAAAGCCCTTTGAAAGCTCACTTCTGTTGGCAACATCTTCAAGCGTCATCTGCTTTTTCACACGAAGCTGTCTCAGCTTCTTTCCTATATCCACTTTATCCACCCCGGAATTTAGAAATACAAAACTTTTGTTTTAATATTATAAAACAAAAGCTATTATACATAATATTATTGAAATAATCAAGTACTTTTGCAAAAAAATATAAATTTTTTGTAGTATTTCCTGTATTTCCCTGTAAATACCGCTTTAAAACCCGAATATTTCTTTAAGCTCCATGCTGTCAAGCACAACATCTGCACCGCTGAGCGAATCCGTGAGCTGTCCGACCGTCTTTCCGCCGATAATCGGAAACGTGTCTGGTGCCGCAAGCGACGCAAGCGAGGCACAAACCGCTGCCGCCTCACTGCAAGAATATCTTGTGCAAATCTTCTTTATTATTTCAAAGCGTTTCAGGTTTTCATCGCAGAGATAGCGGTCACGCACCTTGCCCGAAAGTCCTCTCTCTCCGAGTATCGCAAGCTTTGAGAAAAATCCCTTTGCCTGCGGAGCAAATGCCATCACCGGGATTTCAGCATTTTTATAAAATTCAAACTCATCACCATTCATCTCAACCAGGGTCGGGTCGTCACTATACGAAGGCGCAGTTACTGCCGGACTGAATTTAATCTGGCTTGCACAAAATCCCGAAAGACCGTGCCGCACAGCATAGTCATTTGCCTCCGCAATGCGGCGGCTTTTCCAGTTTGAGCACCCAAAGCGTCTTATTTTCCCCTTTTTTACAAGTTCATTCATCGTCTCAACAATTCCGCCGCAATCAACCGCTTCATCATCACGGTGCAGCCAATACAAGTCAATGCAGTCAACCCCGAGACGAATCAGGCTTTCATCAAGATCTGTCTCAATCTCAAAGTGCGAAAGTCTTGACACGTCCATATGACCGATTTCGGGGTGCGCCCCTTTTGTTGCAACAATAAGCCCGTCTCTGCCGTGCATTCTCAGCCATTCTCCGATGAGCGGCTCAGTGTGTCCCTCGCCGTATATTTTTGCGGTGTCAATATGATTGCCGCCCGCGGCGCAATATGCGTCAAGCAGAGAAAACGCCTCACGCTTTGAAACCGTCAGACCGTAATAATCAGTTCCGAGTATTATTTTTGAGCTTTTCATTCCGCCGATTTCCGAATATCTCATAAATTCCACTTCTCCTTTCATTTGGTTTCATTCTATCACACAGAAATACAACTGTCAATTATATTCACGTTTGTAACATATGACGATTCCCGGCTGCATGAATTGTGTAATATATACTCAATATTTTTTTGCGGATAAGGAAAAAACATACATATTTATTATTGCAATATAACAAAAAAAGTGCTAAAATAGAATATGTATATGCAAATTGAAGGGAAGTGACAGATTATGCTGAATTTCACAAAAATGCACGGAATCGGAAATGACTATATCTACATCAACTGCTTTGAAGAAAGAATTGACAATCCGAACGAGCTTTCGCGTTTTGTTTCGGACGTTCATTTCGGAATCGGTGCTGACGGGCTTGTGCTCATCTGCCCCTCAGACATTGCCGATTTCAAAATGCGCATTTTCAACGCGGACGGCTCGGAGGCAAAAATGTGCGGAAATGCAACGCGCTGTGTCGGAAAATATGTTTTTGAAAAGGGTCTGACCGACAAGAAAACCGTGACTCTTGAAACCCTCAGCGGCATAAAAACGCTCACACTTGATACAAAAGACGGTATTGTTGAATATGTAACCGTTGATATGGGAAAAGCTGTTATAAAGCCATCGGACATTCCCATTTTGTCGGAGGACAGCGACTTTATCGACAGACCTCTCGTAATTGACGGCAAAACATACCGCATTACCGGTGTTTCCATGGGAAATCCGCACGCGGTTACGTTTCTTGATGACATCGGCGGTCTTGACCTTGAAAAGCTCGGACCTCTGTTTGAAAACAATCCGATCTTTCCCGACAGGGTCAACACCGAGTTCATCGAAATCAAAAGCCCGACAGAGCTTAAAATGCGTGTCTGGGAACGCGGAAGCGGCGAGACATGGGCATGCGGAACGGGTGCGTGCGCCGCGGTTGTTGCCGCCGTTTTGAACGGACATTGCAGACAGGGTGAAGAAATCACCGTCAGACTCCGCGGAGGTGACCTGAAAATCACCTATAATCAGGACGGAAGTGTCACAAAAAAAGGTCCCGCCGCTTTCATATGCGACGGCAGACTCTATATATAAGAAAGGCAGGTATGTTAAATGAAAATCAATGAAAACTATCTGAACGTCAAGGAAAGCTATCTGTTTTCGGATATTGCAAAAAGAGTGAACAGCTATCTTGCGGAAAACCCCGATAAAAGCGTCATCAGACTCGGTATCGGCGACGTGACTCTTCCGCTTGTTCCGGCAGTAACAGACGCAATGCACAAGGCCGTTGATGAAATGGGAAATCAGGAAACCTTCCGCGGCTACGGTCCCGAGCAGGGCTATGATTTTCTCAGAAAAAAAATCGTTGAATACTACAGAAAAAACATTATTTCAATTGAAGCTGACGAGGTTTTCATCAGCGACGGTGCAAAAAGCGACATCGGAAACATAACCGATTTGTTTGACAAGGACAACACCGTTCTGATTCCCGACCCCGTATACCCTGTCTATGTTGACACAAACGTTATGAACGGCAGAAAAATTGTATATCTTGACGCAAACGAAGAAAACAGCTTTTTACCGATGCCCCCGAAGGAAAAAGCAGACATCATCTACCTCTGCTCGCCGAACAACCCCACCGGTGCGGTATACACGAAAGCGCAGCTGCGCGAATGGGTTGATTATGCGCTTGAAAACAACGCTGTCATTCTCTTTGATGCGGCATATGAACGTTTCATTTCCGAGGAGGGTCTGCCGAGGAGCATATATGAAATTGACGGTGCAAAACGCTGCGCAATTGAATTCTGCTCTTTCTCAAAGACCGCAGGCTTCACGGGAACACGCTGCGGCTATACGATTGTTCCGCATGACCTCATGACAAAGCTTGTGCGCGGCAAGTTCAAAAGCTCCGAGGAGGTCACGGTGCGTTTCAACAAGCTTTGGGTGAGACGCCAGACAACCAAGTTTAACGGCGTTCCATACATTGTGCAGAAAGGCGCCGAAGCCGTGTTCACCGACGAGGGGCAAAAGCAGATTGACGAAAACATTCAATATTATAAAGAGAACGCAAAGATTATCGCAGACACTCTCCGCGAGCTTGGAATCCCGTTCATCGGCGGCGTAAACTCGCCGTATATATGGCTGAAATGCCCGAACGGCATGGGTTCATGGGAGTTTTTCGACTATCTTCTCACAAGCATAAATGTTGTCGGCACTCCGGGTGAGGGCTTCGGCAAAAACGGCGAGGGTTATTTCCGTCTGACCTCATTCGGAAACCGCGAAAACACAATTGAAGCCATGAACAGACTGAAAACCCTGTTCGGCAAATAGGAGGCGAATTATTTATGATAACAAAGGAAAATCTTAAGCTGCTGTGCGATCTTTCAAAGCTTTATCTTTCCGAAGATGAACTGGTCGAATACGGCAAGGAAATGACAGACATCATCAACCTCATGGACACAATCGGCGAATCGGATTTTGAATATGACCCGATCGACAACAGCTGTGCGGTTGCATTCTCCGAACTCCGTGACGATACCGTTGAAACCTATGAAAATATGGAAGGCATTGTCAAGCGCGGTCCGGAGGTCATCGAAAATCAGTTTGTTGTTCCGAAAATTGTTGACTAACACGGTATTTAAGGAGAAAACGCTATGATAAAAATTTCAGAACTCAGAAAACAGCTTGACGAAAAAAAGATTTCGGCTGCCGAACTCACAGCCGAATATCTGAAAAAAATAAAAGCACACCCCGAGCTTGGTGCATTCAACACAATATGTGAGGACGAAGCAAAAAATGCCGCTCTTGCCGCCGATGAAATAATCGCCCGCGGCGAAAGCGCACCAATAACAGGAATCCCCATGGCAATCAAGGACAACATATGCACAAAGGATATCCGCACAACATGCTCATCAAAAATGCTTGCGGACTACACACCTCCATACAATGCAACCGTAATTGAAAAGCTCAACGAACAGGGCGCGGTCTGCCTCGGAAAAACCTCAATGGACGAATTTGCAATGGGCGGTTCGTCCCAGACATCAGCACTTGAAAAACCGAAAAATCCGTTTAACACCGAGTGCGTGCCCGGCGGTTCATCAGGCGGAAGTGCAGCGGCGGTTTCCGCGGGACTATGCGCCTGCGCTCTCGGCTCCGACACGGGCGGTTCAATCCGCCAGCCTGCGTCATTCTGCGGTATAACGGGAATGAAGCCCACATACGGCACTGTTTCGCGTTACGGTCTTGTCGCGTTCGGAAGCTCCCTCGACCAAATCGGTCCGATGGCAAACTCCGCCGAGGACTGCGGAATCATTCTCAACGCAATCTCGGGTGCGGACAAGCACGACCAGACATCTCGCGCGCACAGCATTGACTTCACGTCACTGATCGGTCAAAGCATACAAGGTTCTAAAATCGGCATTCCCAAGGAGTTTTTCGGCGAAGGAATCGACAGTGAGGTCAAGGACGCGGTTATGAAGGCTGCAAAATTCTATGAAGAACACGGTGCTCAGCTTGTTGAGGTTTCAATGCCGACACTGAAATATGCGGTTTCAGCATACTATCTTCTCGCTTGTGCGGAGGCAAGCTCCAACCTTTCGAGATATGACGGCGTGAAATACGGCTATCGCACCGATGATGCGGCAACATATGAGGATTTGATAAGACACACAAGAAGCGAAGGCTTTGGTGCAGAGGTTAAAAGACGTATCCTCCTCGGCACATATGCATTATCCAGCGGATACTATGATGCATACTACAAAAAAGCTATGGCTGTCCGCCAGCAGTTCAGACGCGAGCATGACGAAATATTCTCAAAGTGCGACATTATGCTGACTCCGACAGCACCGACTGTTGCATACAAGTGTCACGAAAACATTGATGACCCCGTGAAGATGTATCTTGCGGACGTATGCACCGTCACGGCAAACATTGCAGGAATCCCCGCAATGTCTGTTCCGTGCGGCACAAACTCCGACAATATGCCGATTGGCTTCTCTCTCTCCGCAAAACGGTTTGACGATGCTAAGGTAATACAGTTTGCAGACTGCTTTGAACGCGAGTTTACGCGTCCAGAAGCAAGCATAATATAGGGAGGCATTAACGTGAAACTTCATTTCACGTTAAGCCTCCGGCAGATTTAATTGCCCGTGCGAACTTTTCTTCGCTGCGCTCAGAAACGCACGTGAGCGTTTTAATCTCTTATCATTCCTTGCCCTGCCGATAAGAGATTTTCACTACTATTTGTGCCGGCGCAGGGCGGCGGAATGGAGATTAAAATGAGCAAAAAATATGACACAGTCATCGGCTTGGAAATTCATGCCGAGCTTTCAACAAACACCAAGGTATTCTGCACATGCAGCGCAAAATTCGGAGGCAGTCCAAACACTCACATCTGCCCCGTTTGCACGGGTCAGCCGGGCGCACTCCCAATAATCAACCGCGCCGCCGTGGAATATGCAATCCGTGCAGGTCTTGCCTTTGGCTGCGATATAAACAGATATTCGAGATTTGACAGAAAAAACTATTTCTACCCCGATTTGCCCAAGGCATATCAGATTTCACAGCTTGACCTTCCGCTGTGCATAAACGGCAAAATCAAGCTTTCAACGGGCACCGTTGTCCGCATAAACCGCATACACCTTGAAGAGGACGCAGGCAAGCTGGTTCATGACGATTATCACGGACAGAGCTGGGCAGATTATAACCGCTGCAGCGTGCCTCTCATTGAAATCGTGACCGAGCCTGATATGAAATCGTCCGAAGAGGCGGCAGAGCTTGTCTCAACAATCGGACTGTATCTTAAATATCTCAACGTGTGCGACGCAAAAATGCAGGAAGGTTCAATCAGAGCAGATGTTAACATCTCACTGAAGGAATCAGGCTCCGACGTTCTCGGTGACAGAGCGGAGATTAAAAACCTCAACTCCTTCCGGTCAATTCAGCGTGCCATTGAATATGAAATTGAGCGTCAGTCCGACATTCTGGACGACGGCGGCAAGGTTGTTCAGGAAACAAGACGCTTTGATGACGCAACAGGCATGACCAGCTCGCTGCGAAGCAAAGAAAACGCCAACGACTACCGCTATTTCCCTGAGCCTGATATTCTTGCGGTTCGTTTTTCGGAAGAGGATATTGAAAAAGCAAAGAGTGAAATTCCGCTGCTTCCGCATCAGAGAGTTGAGAAATATATAAACGAATATCACCTCACAGATGAGGACGCAAGAGTCATCACTCTTGAAAAATATCTGTCCGATTTCTACGATGAAGCAGTTGCGGTATATCCGCAGTATAAAAGTGTTGCAAACATGTTCCTGACGGAAATTATGCGCCGTGTCAAGGACACCGACAGCGAAGAAATTCCGTTTTCTGCTGCTGATTTTGCAAAAACAGTGGAGATGGCTGACAAAAACACTGTTAACCGAAATGACGCAAAAACAATCATCAGAATCATGTTTGAGGAAGGCGGAAACCCGGAAGATATTGCCAAAAAGAATAACTTCATTGTTGTTGAGGACACCTCGGCAATATCCGATTTCATCGACAAGCTCCTCGAAGAAAAAGCAAATCTTGTTGAGGACTATAAAAACGGAAAAACAAATGTGTTCGGCTTCTTCATGGGACAGGCAACACGCGCCCTCCAGGGCAAAGCAACACCAATGTCAATCAAAGCATATCTTGAAGAAAAGCTCAAAAGTCTTTAAGATTGAAAAAACGGCGGATTTTTCCGCCGTTTTTTTATTTCACCATATCAAGCAGCTCCTGCTCCGATATAACCGCAACACCGAGACTGACAGCCTTGTCAAGCTTGCTTCCCGCTTCTTCACCCGCGACGACAAAATCCGTCTTTTTTGAAACGCCCGATGATACCTTTCCTCCGTTGTCCTCAATGATTTTCTGTGCTTCCGCTCTTTTCAGGGTCGGAAGCGTTCCGGTCAGGACAAAGCTTTTTCCCGTCAGGACTCCGCCGACCGCCCTTTCCTCCGCCGTCATTCTGACTCCTGCTGCACGCATTCTCTCAATCAAGCATCGGCTCTCTGGTTCGCCGAAATAATGCACGGCACTCTCTGCCATTTTTGCACCTATATCATCAATCTCCGCAAATTCTTCTGCCGTTGCATTCATTATTCTCTCCATACTCCCGAAATGCTCCGCAATTGACTTTGCACCCCTCGCACCAATCAGACGTATTCCAAGTCCGCAAAGAAGCCTGTCAAGCGGATTGCGTTTTGCACGCTCAATTGCTTCAATCAGATTCTGTGCCGATTTGTCCGCAAAACGGTCAAGTTCCGCAACATCTTCATATTTCAGATAGAACAGATCTGCCGCATTCTCAATCAAGCCTGCGTCCGCGAGCTGTTCGACAACCGCATCGCCAAGACCTTCAATATCCATTGCCCCGCGTGATACAAAATGAATTATGCTGCGTATTTTCTGCGCGGGACAATTGCTGCTCAGGCATCTGAGTGCAGCCTCCCCCTCCTCGCGGAAAAGAGGTTCTCCGCATGCAGGGCAAGCCTTCGGCATTTCAAATATACGTTCCGTTCCCGTTCTTTTTTCCTTCAGAACAGCCGCAACCTCCGGAATTATATCTCCTGCTTTTCTGATCAGCACCCGATCCCCTATTCTCAAATCCTTTTCTTTTATATAATCCTCATTGTGAAGCGTTGCACGGCTGACTGTTGACCCTGCAACCCTGACAGGCGTCAGAACCGCATTAGGTGTGACAACACCTGTCCTGCCGACCTGAACCACAATATCCTCCACAGTTGTCTCCTGCTGCTCCGCAGGAAATTTATATGCAATTGCCCACTTCGGAACCTTTGATGTTGTGCCGAGAGTCACGCGCTGTCTCAGACTGTTCACCTTCACAACCGAGCCGTCAATATCAAACAGCAAGCCGTCTCTTTCCCCGCCGATTTTTTCAATCTGCTCAAACGCCTTCTCCATGGTGTCAAACGTGTTTCGCTGCGGACTCACTCTGAAACCGTGTTTTTCAAGCCAATCAAGCCCCTCTGTGTGTGTTTCAAAGATTTCCTCGGAAATCTGCTGTATATTAAAGATGAAAATGTCAAGCTTACGTTTTGCCGTGATTTTGCTGTTAAGCTGTCTGAGCGACCCTGCCGCCGCATTTCTCGGATTGGCAAAAAGCGGCTCGCCTTTTTCCTCCCTTTCGCGGTTCAGCTTTTCAAAGCTTGCCTTTGGCATATATACCTCGCCCCTGACCTCCAGCCTTGCCAAGTCGGTGTCAATTTTCAGCGGAATTGACTTCACCGTTTTCAAATTCTCGGTTATGTCCTCACCAACCGATCCGTCGCCTCTTGTTGACCCCCTGACAAGCCGACCGTTCTCATATTCAAGCGAAACGGACAAGCCGTCAATTTTCATTTCCACAACATATTCGGGCTTTTCCCCGTCCAGTGCGGCACGCACTCTGCCGTCAAACTCCATAAGCTCCTCACGCGAAAAAACATCTCCCAGGCTCTGCATGGGAACATCATGCACAACCTGTCCGAACTCCTTCAGAGGAGTTCCTCCAACTCTCTTTGTGGGCGAATTTTCGTCAGCATACTGCGGATTTTCCTCCTCCAGCTTAATCAGCCTTTGCATAAGCATATCATAGTCATAATCCGATATTGTCGGACTGTCCATATCATAATAGCTGTGATTATGCTTCTCAATCGTTTTGCGAAGCTCCGTAATTTCCTTTTCAATGCTCATATCGTCAAAAAAACTCCTTTCAGAAGTCTGTCATATTCATTATATCCGAATTGTTCATTTTCTTGCAGACTGAAGTCGCTGAATGACATAATCATATCCGCTTTCAATGTGTGGAAGCAGACAGTTGCTGCAATCCTTAATCGGGTTTCCGTCCTTGTCGGGAATTATCTCAAAATTTCCGCCGCAATCCAGCGAATAAAGCGGACAGAAACAAAAAAGGCAGTTCATGCTGCTCACTTTGTGACACGGATAAAATTCGCACTCCTTGTTTTCAAAGTATTTGTAGCTCATACGCAAACTCCTTTCGCTCCGTAAATAAATCCGCACTTAAATAATACCACAGTTTTAATTTGATGTCAACAATTCCACAATTTACAAAATATAAAAGGAACGCGGCATTCAGACTGCGTTCCCTCTTTTTTCACATTCAATAACCGAAATCAATCGGAAGTTCAACGTCCCTTCCTCCTGCCGAGCCTCCCTCTGTGACCGCATTACCGTTGCGTATGACAGGTTCTTCCTCAACAGGCTCTTCATATTGCGGAGTATGCACAGGGGTCTGTGTCTGCGGCGTCTGCGGCTTAACAACCGGATTTTCAACAATCGGGTTTGGTCGAGCCTGTCCCGTCTGCGTTCTCGTTCTTTCGCTGTTGTGAGCAGCTTCCGTCTGCGGCTGTGCCTCAGCCTCAGGCTGCACCGTCTGCGCTTCTGCCGCCTGTTCGGGCTGCTGATATTGAGTCTCGGGCTGCTGCACCTCAGCCTCCTCAGGCTTTCTCATCGGAGTCCATGTTCCCGTTTCCGAATCTGTTTTTTCATTTTTGCTGACAATAAAGCTCCTGCAAGTGTTATACAGTGCCGAAACACTGCCGAAAACCGCATCACGTGCGGCATAGATTCCCGTTCCGAGCAGAGCAAGCACCGCCAGTGCCGCAAAAACCCTGAAGCCGCGGCTTTTGAATCCCAAGCCTATTCCTTTGCAGCATATCAGTTCAGCTGTGCAGTTCTCACCGCCATTCTCAGAGGTGCGGCTTATCACAGCCGATATTTTCTCCTCGCTTTTCATGCGGTTATTCGCCATTATTCTTTCAATACCCGACTCTCCGAGCTTTTCCGAGACGCTTCTGCTGCATATCAGAAACAAATCATCTTTTTTGACCTTTATTCTCTTTGAAACAAAAGGATAAATCTCATATTTTTCGGCTGACATTCCAAGATGCTCCGCTGTTGTTCTGTTCTCCGCGTCAATTTTAAAACTGCCGTTTTCATCAATTGATTCACGTGGAACACTGACGGTTTTGTCAGGTTTTCCCGAAATTTTCACAGCACGGCTTCCGCTGCACATAAACACATCAACATCACCAATGCTGTATACCCTGGCAAAATCCTTGTTTATGCTGAGAATTGCAATATCCGCCGCAGCCTTCTTTCCGCCGCTTTGGAACATTCTGCCCATAATCCGTTCATTTGCCAGCTCAAAATATTCCTTGTTTGCAGATGTAAAATCCGATTTTATGAAGTCTCTCAGCAAATCAACGCTGATGTATGCCGCGTCCTCGCCCGACACCTCGCTTTTCCCGCCGGACGCCACGGCATAAAGTCCGCGCCCGTCACACACAACCGATGAGTCGGACTGTGTTGCCTCTCTCGGATTATCCTTGCAGAAACCATTCAGAAAATAGTTCTCATAATTGGTTTTTTTTGCGGAATCATCAGTATATGTCACCGCAAAGCTTTTATATTTCATTCAATCACCCCGAAGAAAGCTCTCATTCGCAATGTATATTTTACCATTATACCCACACGTTGTCAACAGCTTTTCTCGGGAAATTTAGCATAAAGCAGCTTCAGCACCAAAGGCGTGCAGACAGACGAAATAATTATCATCAGAATTACCGCCGTGAAATAGACAGGCTCCATTATTCCTGCCGACAAGCCCTTTTGCGAGACAATGAGTGCAACCTCTCCGCGTGTCATCATTCCGACACCGATTTTCAGTGCGTCGGGATTGCTGAAACCGCAAAGACGTGAAATCAAGCCGCAGCCGACAATCTTTGCCACAAGCGCAACCACAACAAATGCCGCCGCAAAAGCCAGAATTGACATATTCATTGAGTCAATGTTCGTTTTAAGACCAATACTTGCGAAAAACACAGGTCCGAAAATCATATATGAATTTATATCGAGTTTTTTTGCAATATAATCCGAATCACTCAAACTGCACAGAATTATTCCTGCCACATATGCTCCTGTGATGTCCGCAATTCCGAACACCCTCTCCGCTATGTATGCCATTGCAAAGCAAAAAGCAAGTCCGACAATCGGCACACGTCTCGTATGCCTGTATTTCAGGTCAAACAGCTTGAAAAGCTTGTATATGATAACTCCGCCGACAACCGAGAATACAATGAACAAGCCCGTGTTTACAACAACCTTTGACGGGTTTACATCAGGATTTCTGAATCCGATGACAAACGTCAGCACCATAATCCCGATTACATCATCAATAATTGCCGCGCTCAGAATTGTCGTTCCGACACGTGACTTCAGATACCCCAGCTCGCGGAGCGTCTGAACGGTTATGCTGACAGATGTCGCCGTCATTATCGTACCTATGAAAACAGCCTTGTAAAAACCGTCGCTTCCCCACGGCTGTACACCGTAGAAGCACATGTAAAGCGCCGCACCGCCCAGCAGGGGTATCAGAACCCCCATACACGCAACCAGGAAAGCAATCGGTCCCGTTTTCACAAGCTCCTTCATATCAGTTTCCAGACCTGCCGAAAACATGAGTATCACAACACCGATTTCCGCCATTTTTGCCAGAAAATCCGTCTGGTTCACCCAACCGAGAACACACGGTCCGATGAGCAGCCCTGCAACAATTTCTCCGACAACCTGCGGTGCTTTCAGCTTTCTTGCAAGAAGTCCAAGCAACTTTGCCGCAATCAAAATAATAGCAATATCTTTAAAAACCGCATATGTTTCCATTAAAATCCCCTCCCCGAGTCACAGTTCGGATATTGCTAAAAGAAATACGGATAGAAACGCATTGACGCGCTCAGAAAAGCCGCAATGAAGAATGCCGCAACTGTCAGCAGTTTCACAATGCCGACAGCAAAACCAATCCAGCAAAACATCTTTGCTTTTGCCGAATATGCTTCTGCCTTTTCGGACGTTCCGGCGCACAGCTCTGCGTGCGTCATTCCCGAAAAAATAATTGCCGCCGCCCCGAAGGCAACACTGCAAAATACCGCAACAAGAATTGACGGTATCAGATAGTCCTTGATTTTTTTCGGCTTTTGCGCAATGTGCGGTGCCTGATAAACCGTCTGCCGCGGTTCAGCCTCAGTCTTTTGCTCCGCACTTCCCGACGTGCCGGCATTTGCCGCCGCATTCGGAATTTCATTCAGATTATAGCCGCATTTAACACACCATAAGTTTTCATCAACGTTATATGCTCCGCATTTCGGACAAAACATAAAACTCATATCCTTTCTTTTATACATAATAATTTTGGTCTATAATAAATTTCGACATAATCCGAAAAATTCCTTTATATTTTTATCCGCTTTCCCTTCCTTTCATTATTGTCTCCCGCATGATTCCCAGAACCTTTTTTTCAAGTCTTGACACTTGAACCTGAGATATACCGAGCATTTGAGCAATCTGAGATTGGGTTTTCTGCTTGAAATATCTCAAAACAATTATTTTTTTCTCACGCTCGCCGAAACGGTCAAGCAGCTCACGCACCAGAAGCTTATCAACGATTTCTGCTTCATAGTCCTCCTTGCATTCCAGGCGGTCAACAAGAGCTTTGGTTTCCTTCCCGTCCTCAGCCTGTGAATTATAAATTGACTCAGGTCTTAAGCCCGCTTCAAGCGCCGCAGCAAGCTCCTCGGGCGAAACCGAGAGCCTGTCCGCAAGCTCACTGACCGTCGGTTCGGAATTGTTTTCCTTAATCATCAGCTCTCTCACGCTCATCGCCTTTATCGCAAGTTCCTTCATGCTGCGGCTCACCTTTATTATTCCGTCATCACGAATAAATCTTTTTATCTCCCCCATAATCATCGGCACAGCATATGTCGAAAATTTTACGCCGAACGACGGGTCAAACTTTCTGATTGACTTAATCAATCCTATGCAGCCAATCTGAAACAAATCCTCAGGCTCATGACCGCGGTTGTAAAATCTTTTTACAACACTCCACACAAGCCCCATGTTCTCCTCAACAATCGCATTCTGAGCGCACACATCTCCGTTCTTCGCAAGCGCAAGCCGACTCTCAATATCCTGATTATATTCCCTGTTCTGCATGTGTGTCCTCACCTCTTGTCAGGCGGTTATGCGTTTTTTCATGGTTACAACAGTCCCCTCGCCCACACGCGATTTGACCGAAAGCTCGTCCATAAACGTCTGCATAACCGTAAATCCCATACCGCTGCGCTCCGTTTCCGGGCTTGAGGTGTAGAGAGGCTGCATGGCTTGTCCGACATCTTCAATTCCGACGCCCGAGTCCGCAACCTCAATTTCAATCATTCCGTCGATAATGCGGCAGGTTATTGTCACAACCCCCTTCATATCAACATATCCATGTACAATTGCATTTGTAACCGCCTCCGAAACCGCGGTTTTTATGTCAGCCAAATCTTCAATGCTTAAATCAAGCTGCACCGAAAACGCGGCAACTGCCGCACGCACAAACGATTCATTGCAGCTTTTCGCCGGAACCTCCAGCTTCATATAGTTTTCCATTTTTCTCTCCTCCTTTTAGTGACTGCACTCCAGAATTTTTTTCAGCCCCGAAAGCTCCAGAATTTTGTCCACCTGCGGCTGAACCCTGATTATCATTGTCTTTCCCCCGCGTGCCTGAATCTGCTTATACCGCCCGATTATCACGCCGATTCCCGAACTGTCCATGAACGGAACGCCGTCAAAATCCAACACAAGATTGACAATGTTCCGCAAACTGATTTCCCTGTCCATCTCCTCTCTCAGCTCTGCCGAGGTGTGATGGTCAATCTCTCCCGACACCTTGACAACAAGCGTTGTGCCTATGTTCTCCATTTTTATCTGCATTAATTTCCCTCTTTTCTCTGCTGAGTATTATTCTCCACTCTTCTATTTCGCCGTTTTACATTTTTTTCCTTTTAGTTTTTTTAACTATCGTCTGCCGAAAAAAAACATAAAAAAACAGTCGAATGTAAAATCCGACTGTTTTCGTCTGTTTTTCCGTCAAAAACACATTTTATGACATTTTGCTTATGCTTTCGAGAACCTTTTCAAGCATATCGCGATATTTTTCACCCTTGCGACGTTCTTCCTCAACGACCGCCGCAGGTGCTTTGTCTGTGAAGCCCTTATTTGAAAGCTTTCCTTCAACGCGTTTAATTTCCGCTTCAAGCTTTGTCTTTTCCTTGTTCAAACGCTCAAGCTCCTTTTCCTTGTCAACAAGCTCATCAAGCGGAAGCAGAAGCTCTGCCTTGTCAACAATAACGGAAACCGTGTTTTCGTCCGCACCTGTCTTATCTGCTATGATTTCAACCGATGACGCGCCCGCAAGCTTTTCAAGGAAGGTTTCTGCTTTTTCAAAAATGTCCTTATGCTCAGTCACAACAAAAAGTTTTGTTTTCTTTGACGGCGGAACGTTCATCTCATTGCGTATATTTCTGACACCCTTGATCGCATTCATAATCACAATCATTTCCTGTTCCGCATCGTCATTCTTAAGCTCCCCGCAATAAACAGGAAAATCGGAAATCATAATGCTTTCGCCGTCATGCGGAAGTGCCTGCCAGATCTCCTCTGTTATGAAAGGCATGAACGGGTGCAGCAGTTTCAGAGTGTTTGACAGTACATATGTCAGAACCTTCTGCGCCGTCAGATTGCTCTCGCCCTCCTCTGAAAATCTCGGCTTGACAAGCTCAATATACCAATCGCAGAACTCGTCCCATATGAAGTCATAAAGCTTCTGAACCGCAATTCCAAGCTCATATTTATCAAGGTTTTCGCACACCTCGCGGACAAGCTCGTTGTATCTATGCAGAATCCACTTATCCTCAAGCTTCAGCTTATCATATTCGGGCAGCTCATTTTTATCAATAGTGAGATTCATCATCACAAAGCGTGATGCGTTCCAAATCTTATTTGCAAAGTTGCGGCTTGCCTCAACACGCTCAATATAAAATCTCATATCATTTCCGGGTGAATTTCCCGTTGCAAGAGTGAATCTGAGAGCGTCCGCACCATATTTGTCAACAATCTCCAGAGGGTCAATTCCGTTTCCGAGCGACTTGCTCATCTTTCTGCCCTGACTGTCACGGACAAGACCGTGAATATACACATGACGGAAAGGTGCCTTGTCCATGTGTTCAAGTCCCGAGAAAATCATTCTCGCAACCCAGAAGAATATTATGTCATATCCCGTAACCAGAACCGATGTCGGATAGAAATAGTCCAAATCCTCTGTTTTTTCGGGCCAGCCGAGTGTTGAGAACGGCCAGAGTGCCGAGCTGAACCATGTGTCGAGAACATCGTCCTCCTGTTTCACAGCACCTCCGCACTTGGGGCAAACTGCTATGTCTTCTTTCGACACCGTCATCTCACCGCATTTTGTACAATAGAACGCAGGTATTCTGTGTCCCCACCAAAGCTGACGGGAAATGCACCAGTCGTGAACATTTTCCATCCAGTTCATATATGTTTTTGAAAATCTGTCGGGGATGAACGACACCTCGCCGTCCCTGACAACCTCAATCGCCCTTTCTGCAAGCGGTTTCATCTTCACAAACCACTGATTTGATGTCAGCGGCTCAACCGTTGTTCCGCAGCGATAGCACTGACCGACATTGTGGCTGTGCGGCTCAACCTTAACAAGCAAGCCCTGCGCCTTCAGATCCTCAACCATCGCGCGTCTGCATTCATATCTGTCCATGCCCTCATATTTTCCTGCATATGAGTTCATCGTCGCGTCATCATTCAGAACCTTGATCTGCTCCAGCCCGTGTCTCTGACCAACCTCAAAATCATTCGGGTCATGCGCAGGTGTGATTTTCACACAGCCCGTTCCGAACTCCTTGTCAACATATTCATCTGCAATCACAGGAATCTCACGTCCGACAAGCGGCAGAATCAGCGTTTTTCCAACAAGGTCGCTGTATCTTTCATCCTCGGGGTTAACCGCAACCGCTGTGTCTCCGAACAGCGTCTCGGGACGTGTCGTTGCAATGATGACATATCTGTCCTCTCCCTTGACCGGATATTTAATATGCCAGAAGTTTCCCTCCTGCTCCGCATACTCAACCTCTGCATCGGAAAGAGCCGTTGCACAGCAAGGACACCAGTTTATGATTCTGTTGCCGCGGTATATGAGACCCTTGTTATACAGATTTACAAACACCTCGCGGACAGCCTTTGAGCAGCCCTCGTCCATTGTGAATCTTTCTCTTTCCCAGTCGCATGAGCAGCCAAGCTTTTTAATCTGATTAATGATTCTGCTGCCGAACTTTTCCTTCCAGTCCCAGACAAGTTCAAGAAACTTTTCTCTTCCAAGGTCGTGACGCGTGAGTCCCTTTTCCTTGCGCAGATTTTCCTCAACCTTGATCTGAGTCGCAATTCCCGCATGATCCGTTCCGGGAACCCAAAGCGCAGCATAGCCCTGCATTCTTTTGGTTCTGATCAGTATGTCCTGAAAAGTTTCATCAAGGGCATGACCCATGTGAAGCTGTCCCGTGACATTCGGCGGCGGAATCACAATCGTGAACGGCTCCTTGCTCTTATCGATTTTTGTGTGGAAATATCCTTTTTCCACCCAAGTCTTATATATTCTGTCCTCAACCGCTTTCGGTTCATATGTTTTTGGCAGTTCCTTTTTCATCTTAACAGTTCCTTTCAATCGGAATATTTTCTTGGTAATAATATAAAAACGGCAGACAAATCTGTCTGCCGATTGCTCTCGTACCGCTGAAAACCCTGACGGGTTTTCAAATTCACGGTAGTTCCGTAAAGAAAATATCTTTACAGAGGGAAATGAAAAAAGTTTGTTAGTTGTGGTATGAATATATAATACTACATTTTTCGACTTTTTTCAATAGTAATCTTTGTAGATTGTGCAGACAGATTTGAATTTTTTTTGGATATTTTATACAAATTATTTAATAACAATTCTCAAAAATACCTTTTTACCCTTTTTAATAACAATTTTCCCGTCATTAAACGACTCTGAATTGATTATGTGCGCAATGTCGCTTATCTTTTCGCCGTCAACGCTGACTCCGCCCTGCTGAACAAGCCGCCGTGCCTCGCCCTTGGAGGGTGCAAGCTCTGACAAAACAAGCAAATCCACAATATTCAGACCCTCTTCAGCCTTTGCGGCATCAAGCTCAAAGGACGGCATATTTTCATCACTTCCGGTGCCGGAAAACAGTGAACGCGAAACCTGTCTCGCCTTATCCGCTTCTTCTCTGCCATGGACAAGTTCTGTCAGGCTGTATGCAAGAATATCCTTTTTCTCGTTTATTCTGCTGTCCTCCCAGCCTTCCATTTCGTTTATCTCGTCGAGCGATATGAAAGTGAGCATTCTGATACATTTCATAACATCGGCATCGTCAATGTTTCTCCAATACTGATAGAACTCAAACGGAGAGGTCTTGTTCGGATCAAGCCAAACAGCACCGTTTGCGGTTTTGCCCATTTTCTTGCCCTCGCTGTTGAGCAGAAGCGTTATTGTCATTGCATACGCGTCCTTGCCCGTCTTTTTTCTGATCAGATTTGTTCCGCCGAGCATATTGCTCCACTGGTCATCTCCGCCGAACTGCATATTGCAGCCGTAGTGCTCATTCAGATACAAAAAGTCATATGACTGCATTATCATATAGTTGAACTCAAGGAAGCTCAGCCCCTTTTCCATTCTCTGCTTATAGCACTCCGCTCTCAGCATATTGTTAACCGAGAAGCACGCGCCAACCTCACGGAGCATTTCAACATATTTGAGGTTCAGCAGCCAGTCTGCATTGTTGACGACAATTGCCTTGTCATCGCCGAATTCAATGAACCGTCCGATTTGCTTCAAAAAGCAGTCGCAGTTGTGATTGATTGTCTCGGGTGACATCATGGAACGCATATCGGTTCTGCCCGACGGGTCGCCGATGTGACCTGTTCCCCCTCCCAGCAGCACAACAGGCTTGTTGCCTGCCATCTGCAATCTCTTCATGAGGCACAGAGCCATGAAATGTCCGACATGAAGAGAGTCGGCAGTGGGGTCAAACCCGATATAAAATGTCGCCTTTCCCGCATTAACAAGCTCTCTGATTTCCTTTTCGTCGGTTACCTGGGCAATCAAGCCCCTTTCCCGGAGTTCTTCGTAAATCTTCATCTTCAAATACCTTTCTTTTTTTATTTCAGCGGCTCACTCGCCAATTCAGCAAGCCCTTTTATTATATCATCAATTACATTTTTGTCAACAGCAAACTGAGCCTTATTGTCCACAAACGCCGCATAGCTTTTTCCGTCCGTCTCCGCAAGCTCAATCTTCTGAACCTCCGCCGGCGCGTCATAATATACCAAAACCGAAATATCCGCGGTGTTTTTCACATCAACCGTAAGCTCGCCGAGTATGTTGATTTTCCCGATTGCACTCACGCCCTCGTCAAACGCTGCCTCGTCCGTATCCTTGCCGTTTATATAATACCGTCTTGCGCCGTCCTTGCCGTCCTCTCGTCTTATGTCAAACTCTGCACCGCCGGTTCTGACAACAACACGGTTAACTTTTTCAAGCTCAGCCTTCAAAAGACTTCCTTCAATGATGTAAAACGGCTCTGTCTGCAAAAACTCAAGCTGTGCGGAATTTAAGGCGAAAACACCGTCCTGACCCTCTTTCATGGCATATACAAGTCCGCCGTCGTTTCTGCCGATGAAAAGTGTTTCGGTCTTTCCGCCGCAGCTGATTGCAAGAGCAGCCCGTGCCGCCTCATCAAGACCGTATTTTTCAACCCCATCGGGAAAGTCATCAACAAACTTTTCCGCCTTAATTGCAGGAAGCTTAACCAATATCTGCTGTTCAAACCTTTCATCGTCAACACTGCGGACATACGGCTCTGTCATAATATACTTGTTTGTTCCGCTCTTGCTCAGTTCATCTGCGTTTTTATGTCTGACGCAAAGAACCGTGCCGTCATTGTCTCTGTATTCATACGAATCAATCGACCCTGCGTCCCCGTCCGCAAATTCAAATATTTCAAGCCTGCGCAGGGCATTGAGAGACGGTGTCAGAATATCGCGGTTTGCCGTATACATCGTATACAAGCCGTCATCGCCCGAAACCGTGAACACACTTGAATCGCCGCTCACGCCGACAAATGAAACAGTTTTTTGAGTTCCGTCATTCAGTTCAATGACAATTTTTTTTGTTTCTTTCCTTTCAAACGAATCTTTTTTAATTTTTCCGTTTGCCACAATCCGCGCCGCAGAACCGACAAGGCTTTCCGCTTTTTTTACATCAATCGCGGCAACACTGTTTTTTTCAACAAGCCATCCGCCTCTGCTGCGCACGAGCTTATAGCCTTCGTCTCCGTCCTCAACGGAATACCCCGAAATTTCGGACGCGCTGCACACAAAAACCTCAATTGCCGCATTTTGTTTTTTTTCATTTATTCTTCCGAAAATATATACCCCAACACAACTCACAACCACCAGCAGTATGGCACAAGCCCAAAGCATCACCACTGTCTGCTTTTTCATTTCATCTCCTCCAATACTCTATTCTGCGTCAAGCTTTATCGACAATTCCTTCAGCTGTATCTCATCAACAACATCGGGCGAGTTTGTCATCAGCTCTGCCGCCGTCTGAACCTTCGGGAATGCAATCACGTCCCTGATTGAATCGCAGCCTGCCATAATCATAACAAGTCTGTCAAGACCGTATGCCATTCCTCCGTGCGGAGGCGTTCCGTATTTGAATGCTTCAAGCAGATAGCCAAAGCGTTCCCAAGCCTGTTCCTTTGTGAATCCAAGCTTTTCAAACATTTTCTGCTGAAGTGCAGTGTCATAGATTCGGAGACTGCCGCCGCCGATTTCCGTACCGTTCAGCACAATGTCATATGCCTTTGCGCGCACATTCTGCGGCTCTGTGTCCAGCTTTTCAATATCCTCGTCCATCGGGTGCGTGAACGGGTGATGCATTGCAACATACCGTTCCTCCTCCTCAGAATATTCAAACAGAGGAAATTCCGTCACCCAAAGGAAATTGAACTTTGTTTTGTCAATCAGTCCAAATCTTGACGCAACTTCAATTCTGAGACTGCCGAGTGCGTCATAAACAACGCTGTTTTTGTCGGCAACAATCAAAATCCCGTCACCCGTCTCCGCATTTGTCTTTTTCAGAATTTTCTCAACCGTTTCATCGCTGAGGAACTTCGTGATCTGCGACCGCAAACCGCCCTCCTCAACAACAATCCAAGCCATACCTTTTGCACGGTAGGTTTTCACAAATTCGCCGAGAGAATCAAGCGTTTTCCTTGTGAGTGACGACGCAAGTCCCTTTGCGTTTATACATCTGACACTGCCGCCTGCCTCAATTGCACCGTCAAACACCTTGAATCCGCAATTTCTGACCTCGTCGGTTATATCAATCAGTTCCATGCCGAAACGCGTGTCAGGCTTATCTGAACCGAACCTGTCCATTGCTTCCTTATACGGGAGACGCAAAAACGGCGTTTTCACTTCAATTCCGAGAATGTCCTCAAACACCTTTTTGAGAAAACCCTCATTGATTTCGATTATTGTGTCAATGTCCGCAAACGAAAGCTCCATGTCCATCTGTGTGAACTCGGGCTGCCTGTCAGCTCTCAAGTCCTCATCGCGGAAGCAGCGTGCAATCTGAAAATATCTGTCATAGCCCGCAAGCATTAAAAGCTGCTTATACTGCTGCGGCGACTGCGGAAGAGCATAAAACTTTCCGGGGTGAACACGGCTCGGCACAAGATAGTCTCTTGCTCCCTCCGGAGTGCTCTTTGTCAGAATCGGCGTTTCAACCTCCAGAAATCCATGGTCATCAAAATAGTCACGTGCAATTTTTGCAACCTTATGACGCATGATCATGTTGCGCTGCATATCGGGGCGTCTGAGGTCAAGATAGCGATATTTGAGCCTCAGTGCATCGTTTGTGTCAATTCCCTCTTCAATATAAAACGGCGGTGTTTCCGATTCGTTCAGTATTCTGATTTCCTCGGCAATTATCTCGATTTCTCCCGTTTTCATGTCACGGTTTATGTTCTCCTCAGTTCTGAGTGCCACCTTGCCTCTGACCGCAACCACATATTCACTTCTGACTCTCTCTGCTTTTTCAAAAACCGACCTTTCGGTTCCGTCATTGAATGCAATCTGAACAATTCCCGTTCTGTCTCTGAGTGTCAGAAAAATCAAGCCGCCCAGAAGACGGTTTTTTGCCGCCCAACCCGTCAGCGTGACCTCTTCCCCGGCATTTTTCGCGGTCAGCTCACCGCAGTAATGCGTTCTTTTCAAGCCCTGCATTGTTTCCATCTTTTGTTTTCCTCCAAATCTATAAAATACGGTAAGCAATTTCATCTGCCGTCAGTGCTGTTCCGACAGTCTCTCCGCTTTCCATGTTCTTCACCTGTGCTCTGCCCTCAGCGATCTCATTGTCTCCGATGACAATACTGTATCTCGCCGCCAGCTTGTCAGCATATTTCATCTGAGCCTTCAGGCTTCTACCGCACAAATCCTGCTCCGCATGGATTCCCTGTTTGCGCAGGTCATAAATCAGCTTCTGTGCAAAAGCTTCCGCTTCGCTGCCCATAGCCGCAACAAACAAATCAGGGCAGGTTCTCCCGACACGCGCGAGATTCTGGCTTTTCATAACAAGCACAAGCCTCTCAATGCCTGCCGCAAAACCGATTCCCTCTGCCGGCTTGCCGCCCAGCTCCTCAACCAGTCCGCTGTATCTGCCGCCGCCGCACACCGTTGACTGTGCGCCGAGGCAATCCGACGTGAACTCAAACACCGTTTTCGTGTAGTAGTCCAAGCCCCTCACAATATCGGGATTAATTTTATACTCAATCCCCATTTTGTCAAGTCCTGCCTTGGTCTGCTCAAAATGTTCGCGGCAATTCTCACACAGATAGTCAATTATTTTCGGAGCACCTGCCGCGATTCTGCTGCATATCTCCGACTTGCAGTCAATGATTCTCATCGGATTTTTTTCGAGACGTCCGAGACAGGTTTCACAAAGCTCATCGCGGTATTCCTCAAAATATGCACGCAGCTTTTCATTGTATGCCCTGCGGCATTCGGGACACCCGATGCTGTTTATGTTAAGCTGTATTCCGTGAAGTCCGAGCCTGCTCAGGAACATATGTGCAAGCGAAATGACCTCTGCATCACAAAGCGCGCTTTCCGCACCGAAGCACTCGATTCCGAACTGATGAAACTCACGCAGTCTGCCGGACTGCGGCTTTTCATAGCGGAAACACGGAATTATATAACTGAGCTTTGTCGGCTGCGGATTTGCATATAAGGAATTTTCAATATAGCTTCTCACCAGTGTCGCCGTTCCCTCAGGTTTCAGGGTTATGCTCCGTCCTCCCTTGTCCTCAAAGGTATACATTTCCTTCTGAACAACATCGCTCGTCTCACCCACGCCTCTTTGAAAAAGCTCTGTGTGTTCAAAAACAGGCGTTCTGATTTCTTTATATCCAAACACGCCGCAAACCTCACGGGCTTTCTCTTCTATGTACTGCCACAGCTTGCTGTCGGCAGGCAGCACGTCCTCCGTACCTCTCGGTTTTGTTATCATTGCCGTCACCCTCCTCTTTATGTTTTCTACGGCTGAGCCGTATCTCCGTCCGCGCCGCTTTCCAGAACATAATCCAAAAGTTCAAGAACCTCATCGCGTCCGAGACGTTTTTCGGCTGAAAACGGAATCAGAACCGAGTCCTCATTCAGTTCCAGCTCACCGTATATATCCGTCAGATTTTTTTCAATTTGTGATTTTTTCAGCTTGTCAAGCTTTGTCGCAATCACAAACGGTTCATAGTTATAGCTTCTGATCCAGTCAAGCATTATCCTGTCGTCCTCTGTCGGCTTGTGCCTTGCGTCAACAAGCAAAAACACCTGAACCAGGTTTTCGCGCCGTGAAAGATAGTTTTCAATCATTGCGCCCCATTTTTCTTTTTCCTGCTTTGAAACCTTCGCATATCCGTAACCGGGCAAATCAACCAATCTGTATCTTCCTGCAATGTCATAGAAGTTCACGGTTGCGGTTTTTCCGGGAGTGCTGCTTGTTCTCGCAAGATTTTTCCTGTTCACAAGACAGTTTATCAGAGATGATTTTCCGACATTTGACCGACCGACCAATGCAATCTCCGGAATATCCGCAGCAGGATACTGCTCATATTTCACCGCCGCCGTCAGCAGCTTAGCATCGACAAATTCCATTTTTCATGCCCTCCGCTCAATGCGTGCTCCAGCACCGTTTTCATATTTTTTGCAAAAACAAACTTCATTTCTTTGCGGATTTTTTCGGGAAGCTCCTCAAAATCCTTTTTGTTTTCAAAAGGAATGATCACCTTTCGGATTCCCATGCGATATGCCGCAAGCGTCTTTTCCTTGAGTCCGCCGATCGGCAGAACTCTCCCGCGCAGTGTGACCTCCCCCGTCATTGCAACATTTCTCTTCACCGCAACTCCCGACAATGCCGACAAAAGAGCCGTTGCCATGGTGATTCCGGCTGAAGGTCCGTCCTTCGGAATTGCGCCCTCCGGAACATGAACATGAATGTCAAGCTTCTTATAGAAATCTTCCTCAAGACCGAATATATCAGAATTTGCTCTGATGAAGCTCAAAGCTGTTTTTGCCGATTCTTTCATAACATCGCCGAGATTTCCCGTCAGCTCAAGCTTGCCCGTGCCGCGCATTGTGTTGACCTCAATACACAGCGTATCTCCGCCGCTTTGCGTCCATGCAAGACCCGTAACAACCCCGACAAGATTTTCCTCCGACATATGCTCATAAAGATAAATTCTTCCTCCAAGATAGCGTTTCAATGTCTTTTCACTGACCGACACACTTTTCTTTTCGCTTTCAACAATCTCCTTTGCAGCCTTCCGGCAAACCGACGCGATTCTGCGCTCCAGACCGCGGACACCCGATTCACGGGTATATCCTTCAATAATCAGCTTCATTGTGCTGTCCGGAACCTTTAACATTGACGCGGTCAGACCGCACTTCTTTCTCTGCTTCGGAAGAAGATATTTCTTTGCGATTGCAAGCTTTTCGTCCTCACTGTATCCCGAAATTTCAATAATATCCATTCTGTCATAAAGCGGAGCAGGTATATCCTCAACCGAGTTTGCGGTTGTGATGAACAGCACCTTTGACAAATCAAACGGAAGCTCCAGAAAATGGTCACGGAACGTGCTGTTCTGCTCAGGGTCGAGAACCTCCAGCATTGCCGCCGTCGGGTCTCCGTGGAAATCGCTTGACATTTTATCAATTTCGTCAAGCAGAATCAGCGGATTACTGCTGCCCGCACTCTTCAGTGCCGCCGCAATTCTGCCCGGCATTGCACCGATATAGGTCTTTCTGTGTCCGCGGATTTCCGCCTCATTCTGGATTCCGCCAAGACTCACGCGGACATATTTTCTTCCCAACGCCTCTGCAAGCGACCTTGCAATTGATGTTTTTCCCGTTCCCGGAGGCCCTGCAAGACATATGATTGAGCCGCGTGTCTCAGGTGACAGCACCTTGACTGCGAGATATTCGAGAATCCGCTCCTTCACCTTTTCAAGACCGTAGTGATCGCGGTTGAGAATTTCCTCCGCTCTTTTTATATCATTATTTTCGTCCGTTGAAACGTCCCACGGCATTGCAAGAACCGCTTCAATATAGTTCTGAACCACGCCGTATTCCTGAGAATGAACGGCAAGCCGCGATAGCCTTGCAAGCTCTTCCTCCAGCTTTTCCGAAACCTCCTTCGGCAGATTTCTTATTCCGATTTTTTTTCTGTATTCATCTGCCTCGCTCTGTCCCGAATCAAAATCACCCAGTTCCTCCTGAATGACCTTCATCTGCTCACGCAGAATATAATCACGCTGATTTTTGTCAAGAGATCTTTGCAGCTTGAACTCAACACCGCGCTCAACCTCCATGATATTGTTTTCATTTTCCATCATGGCAATGAGCTTTTCCATTCTGAGCCGAACGTCAAGTTCCTCCAGAATTTTCTGTTTTTCCGCAGGCTTCAGAGGAAAGTTTGCCGCCGTTATATCGGCAAGCTTGCTCGCATCGTCAATCTCCATAATTGACGTCACCGCCTCCGGGTTCACACGGCTGTGGAGCCGGGTGAACTCCTTGAGAAGATGCTGGATTCTGCGCATGAGAACCTGCTCCTGCAAATAATCTCCGCACGGCAAGTCATATTTTTCAGCCGCGCACACGCGCACAAAATCATCTCCGCCGCGGAATCTTGTCATTTCCGCACGGCACAAGCCTTCAATCAGAACTCTGATGTTCCCGTTCGGCAAACGCAGAATCTGCTTGACCTCAGCCACAACACCGATTTTTGAAATATCCTCCCTTCGGGGATCTTCAATCAGCGAATCATGCTGATAGCTCAAAAAAACAAGCTGCTCCGCCGCCATTGCATATTCAACTGCCGCTATTGATTTTTTCCTGCCCACGTCAAAATGCAGAACCATGCCGGGAAAAACCGCGAGTCCGCGCAATGCTATCAGTGGCAGTACATATCTTTTGTTGCTCATTAAATCCGTTACACCTTTCCGAAAAATCAAACGGTTGTTTCACAGCCGAATGAGTATAATTCAAGTCTATCTTATATATTATACTATTTTTATTTGGAAATATCAACCCCTTCAGCACTAATAATTCCAATATTCTCCGAAATTGCCGTATTACCGCGTGTTTTTTTTGTATTTTTTCTTCCGAATGCCGCCTCAATCACCTCATGAATGTCTGACACCGCAATAATTTCCGCATTATATGAGTCAAATTCGCATCGCATGTTCGCTTTCGGGATTATTATCCGCTCCGCTCCCGCGGACAAAGCCGCACTGATTTTGAGCGGCACTTCTCCGACACCGCACACGGCACCTTTAATTGAAATTTCACCCGTCATTGCAATCACCGAATCAATCGGAATATTCTTCACTGCTGAAAAAACCGCACAGAATATTGCAATGCCGGCTGACGGTCCGTCAACAGGAACACTGTTCGGAAAATTGATGTGAATGCTGTAATCCCGTGTGCAAATTCCGAACTCGCGCTGCATAACAGTCATAATATTCTTCACGGACGTCATAATGCTGCTGCGGCGTCTGAATTTCTGACTTCCCGAGGTCAGCTCCTCCTCTTCGACCGCGCCTGTCACCGAAACCTCTCCCAAACCCCTCTCGCATGGCTGGGCAACAGCTTCAATCTCCAGAACGCACCCTCTTCCGTTTCCGAAAACCGCAAGCCCGTTCACCTGCCCGAGCCGCATTTCCCTGAAAATCTTTTTTTCATATCTCGGCGCATAACGCCCCGTTTCAACAACCCACTCAGCGTCCGAAACACGGACTTTTCCGCTCTTTTCAAGCTGCGCGACACTTTCCGCTGTCTGCACAATATTAACCGCATCTCGTCCGTTATCCGCATATCCGCAGACAAGTTCAAACACGCCCTCCTCAAACTCCATTCCTGTTTTTGCCGCCGCTCCCTCCGCAATTCTGCGGACATTTTCGCGCGACAATGGTTTGAAATAAATTTCCGCACACCGCGATCTCAGTGCAGGCGGCAATTCTTCGGGAAACCGTGTCGTTGCACCGATAAGTCTGAAATCCGCAGGAAGTCCGTTTCTGAACATCTCATGTATGTGCTTTGGAATTTCCTTATTGGTGCTGCTGTAATATGCCGAATCAAAATATACGCGCCTGTCCTCCAACACCTTCAAAAGCTTGTTCATCTGAATCTGAGACAGCTCCCCGATTTCATCAATAAACAACACACCGCCGTGTGCACGGGTCACAGCCCCCTCCTTCGGCTGCGGAACTCCTGCGGGTCCGTATGCACCCGCTCCCTGATAAATCGGGTCATGAACCGAACCGATGAGCGGATCTGCAATACTCCGTTCATCATATTGCATTGTCGTTGCGTCCACTTCAATGAATTTTGCCTCTTTTCCGAACGGCGAGCGTTCGTTTTTCTTTGCCTCAGCAAGAACAACTCTCGACGCCGCTGTCTTTCCGACCCCCGGAGGTCCGTAAATCAGAACATGCTGCGGATTCTCGCCGCACAACGCGGCACGCAGAGCCTTGATTCCCTGCTCCTGTCCGACAATCTCGTTCACCGAGGACGGTCTTGTTCTCTCCGTCAGAGGCGGTGTGAGCTTAATGTCATTCAGCTTTTTCAGGCGTTCAAGTTCACGCGTGCTTTCCTTATAAATTGAGTTTTTGCCCGAATACTGACTTCTGAGCATTGAGAAAAAATACAGACCGATAATAATTGTAAAGCAAAACTGTGTCACCGTCATGATTGTCAAAAACA
Organism: uncultured Clostridia bacterium; assembly: GCA_934463175.1. Taxonomy (GTDB): domain Bacteria; phylum Bacillota; class Clostridia; order Monoglobales; family Monoglobaceae; genus CAKSIW01. The sequence goes on from CAKSIW010000010.1 coordinate 39,218, forward strand.
TACTGCACCAAACCCTTCTTTAATCGGAATATAAAACTTTTTATTCGGCTTTAGTATGTGTCTTTTGCCAAAGTTAATGCAAAAACAAAAACGAGTCTGCAAAGAAAACACCCGTTTCTCCGCAGACCCGTCTTTCCGGACAGCTTCACTTAAGCATTGCCGCAGCCGCCAATGCAAGCACTGCAACGCCAACCGTGCACACAATCCCGTAAATCTTCACAGATTCACGGTCATGTCTTTCCTTCAGCAGATAATATCCGCCCGTCACAGCAACACATAATCCGATTATTCAGATTACCGCAGTCAATCCATGCACCTCCTTTTCAGAAGCAGTGCCGAATTAATTATAACAACCACCGACCCTGCATTATGTACAAGCGCACCGACAACGGGGTTCAGCTTTCCTGTGATTGCAAGAATGATCGCAGCAAAGTTCAGAGCCATGGAAAATGTCAGATTGCATTTTATTGTTGTCATCATGCGCTTAGACAGCTTTATCAAATGCGGAAGCTCCTTAACCTCGTCATCGACAAGAGCTATGTCGGCTGCGTCCACTGCTATGTCGCTTCCGACACCGCCCATAGCAATGCCGACATTTGCCGCTTTAAGCGCAGGTGCATCATTAACGCCGTCGCCGATCATACACACAGCGTGATTTTCACGCTGTGCCTTGCTGATATAATTCAGCTTGTCCTCCGGCAGGCAATTTGCATACACCTCTGCTATGCCAAGCTCATCTGCAATTTTATCCGCCGCATTTTTGTTATCTCCCGTGAGAAGAACGGGGCTGACCCCGATTTTTGTCAGGCTGTCAATCATTTGCCTGCTTTCCGCTCTGACTGTGTCGGACAAAACAATATATCCAGCCATCTCGCCGTTTACGGAAATATATATTACCGTTGACCCCGCATTGAGGTGTTTTTCGGTTTCGTTTACGGCTCTTTCCCTGCTTTCCGATTCTTCATTCCGAAACAGCAGTTTCAGATTGCCGGCTTTTATCTCCATATTGTCAACCATGCCGACAACACCCTCACCCGGTATCATTCTGAAGTCTTCAACCGCCTTCACTGCTTTGCCGTAGCTCTTTACAACCGCTTTCCCCAGCGGATGCTCACTCATTTTCTCCACAGCAGCTGCATAAGCATATATTTCATTTTCATCATATTCCGACAGCGATACCGTTTCCGTCACCTTCGGCACTCCGTATGTAAGCGTACCCGTTTTGTCAAATGTTATTTTTGACACCCATGCAAGTCTTTCGAGTGCGTCGCCCTCACGAACCAGTAATCCGTGCTTTGCCGCATTGCCGATTGCCGCCATAATAGCAGTCGGTGTCGCAAGCACCAGCGCACACGGACAAAACACCACAAGTATTGTAACGGCTCGTATAATCTCCCCCGTAACTATCCATGTTAAAGCCGCCGCTGACAGTGCAATGACCACAATCCACGTTGCCCAGCGGTCTGCAACTCCGACAATTTTTGCTTTTCCGGCGTCTGCCGACTGAACAAGCTTAATCATTCTTTGGATTGAGCTGTCCTCTCCGACCTTTGTTGCTTTCATTTCAAAAGCACCGAATTGATTCACCGTTCCGCTTGACACTTCATCTCCCGGTATTTTGTCAATGGGAAGCGACTCCCCCGTCATCACCGCCTGATTCACAGACGTCTGACCGGAAACAATCACACCGTCAACAGGAATGATTTCTCCCGGCAGCACCCGAACAATATCTCCGATTTTCACACCTTCGGCAGGTATGATTTTTTCCTCACTGCCGCAAATCACACGGGCGGTCTGAGGGGTCAGATGTACCAGCTTTTCAATTCCCGCTCTCGCTTTTGCAACGGTTAAATCTTCAAGCAGCGCACCAAGCTGCATGATGAATGCCACTTCTCCCGCAGCGAAATCCTCTCCTATGCAAACCGACGCAATGAGTGCAAGAGACACGAGCACATCTGCTTTTATATCGAAATCTGTGACAAGTCCTATGACTGCCTCCAGAATAATCGGCACTCCGCACAGTATTATGGCAATACACGCAGGGTTGATTGGCAGCGGAACATCAAGAATGCTCAAAAGCAGAGCTATTCCCGAAAAAACAAGACACACAACATCTTTTTTTGTGCCTCCCCATTCTGCAAACCACTCTAATTTTTCTATGAGTCTGTTCATCACAAAATCCTCCTTTGGTCACATATACCCATATGGGTATATGTATATTATACCCCCATAGGTATGTTTTGTCAAGAGGAAATTTTTAAAAAAGGCTGTTTAAAAAGTTTCAACCGACTTTTTAAACAGCCTCTTTCATTTTAAACTCTATTTCATATTGGCAAAACGCTCAACCGCTTTGGCAAAGCTTTCTATTGTTTTGTCCGCGTCGCCGTGCTCAATACCGTCACGGACACAATGTTTCAGATGTCCCTCCAGAACCACTTGCCCCGCCTTATGCAAAGCAGATTTTGCCGCATTTATCTGTGACAGAATATCCTCGCAAGGCACATCCTGATCAATCATTCTGTCTATTGCCTGTATCTGCCCCACTATCCTGCTTAATCTGTTGTGCAGATTTTCGGAATCCATGCACTGCTTCAAGTTCAACACCTCCGTATCACAATTATATCCTTCATCTGTCAAAAAGTCAAATCAGATTTTCAAAAAAGACTTTCACCGAACAAAGCCGATGAAAGTCTTTCGGAAAACATTTTCTTCTATTTCACAAATCCGCTGACCGTCTCTGCAAGCTTGTCCTTTCCGCAAACACCGCAAAAACGCCTTTCTTTGCTTTCAAGAGTTCTCAGTGCTGACGGAATCTCCATTCCCGAAACCTCAGCCAGAAGTCCGAGCTTTTCAAAATCGTTCATGCCGTTTGCCCTGTTCTCCATTCCGAGAGCCGAAAGCACACTTTCGCTGAACTTGAACGGACTCGCGGTTGACGCAACAACAGTCGGGGTTTCGTCTCCCGTCTCTGCCTTGTACTGCTTATACACATCAATTGCAACCGCAGTGTGCGTATCAACCGTATATCCATACTCCTGCTTGGTTTTATAGATACATTCCTTTGTGAAATAGTCATCACAGCAGCCTGCCCACATGAGCTTTGAAAGCTTTTTGTGCATTTCGGGCGGAAGCTTATAGCAGCCTTCCTCATTCAGATCCTTCATCCATTTTTTAACCTTTGTGTCATTGTTTCCGCACAGGTCAAAAAGCAATCTCTCGAGGTTGCTGGATATGAGTATGTCCATTGACGGCGAAATTGTTGTGTGGAATTCGCGGTTTCTGTCATAGACACCCGTTTTTATGAAATCTGTCAGAACATTGTTTGCATTTGACGCACAAATCAGCTTCTTAATCGGAACACCCATTCTCTTTGCATAATACGCTGCGAGAATATTTCCGAAATTACCTGTCGGAACGCAGACATTGATTTCTTCGCCGATTTTTATGTTCCCCTCCGAAACCATATCACAGTATGCAGAAACATAATATACAATCTGAGGAACAAGACGACCCCAGTTGATTGAGTTCGCCGACGAAAGAACGCAGCCGCTGTCCGCCATTTCCGCCTTAACCGCCTCATCGGTGAATATCTTCTTAACGCCCGTCTGAGCGTCATCAAAGTTTCCGTCAATTCCCGAAACAAAAACGTTTCCGCCCTCCTGAGTTATCATCTGAAGCTTCTGCATATCGCTGACGCCCTCACTCGGATAGAACACAACAATCTTTGTTCCCTCAACATCGCGGAAGCCTTCCAGTGCCGCTTTTCCCGTGTCGCCCGATGTCGCAACAAGAATGACAACAGTTTTGTTCTCGCCCGTTTTCTTCATTGCCTTTGTCAGAAAATGCGGAAGAATCTGAAGTGCCATATCCTTGAATGCGCAGGTCGGACCGTGCCAAAGCTCAAGAACATTCAAGCCGTCACCGAGGTTAACAAGCGGTGCGGGATTCTTTCCGCCGAACTTGTCCTCGGCATATGCACTCTCCGCGCACTCCTTCAGCTCCTTAACCAAAAAATCACTGAGATATTTTTTAAGAACATAAACCGCTCTGTCCGTATAGCTCATTTTTGTCAGCTTTTTTATCTCGGGCAGTGACAGGCTCGGGATTTCCTCAGGAACAAACAGACCTCCGTCCCCGGACAACCCCATTTTTATCGCCGCTGCTGATTTCACGCCGATTTCTTTGTTTCTCGTACTGATATACTGCATCTTTATCACTCCTTCAAAAAATAAACAGAAAGGAGCAAAGCCCTGATTTTCGGCTGCTCCCTTGTCTGCAAAAATTATGCCCGCAACAGATTTGTCATTCATTGAGCGGGAGTTCGGCGCCTGCCGATTCAATGCTCTCAAACCGCGCCGTCTTTCCAATCGGTCTCATTTACGCAATGTATTTTTTAACCGTGTCTGTTGCTTCGGATTCCTCTGCACTGATCATCAGTGTGAAGGAAACGTTGAATTTCTTTTCAAGGCTCTCCAAGGCATGTACAAGACAGTCAATGTTTTTCATGCTCTCACCCGGAACACTTTTGAAAACGCTGTCGATGAAAATATGTGTAACGTCAAAATCCTGAGCAATAATACCGCAAAGCATACCAACAAACATATCAAAATTCTTTATGTCAAAATGCTCTGTGTCCACCATTCTTGCACTTCTGTCTATATCATGCATCAAACGGTTGCCCTCGGTTATGCAAACCACATTACCTTTTTCCAAGCTTATTGCGCCGTTGACATCATCAATCAGCTTCTTTGTCTTTCCGCTGCCTTTGAGACCAATGTGAATTTTAATCATATAAATACCGCCCTTCTCATTTTTACATATAAAAATGTATTTTCCGATTACAATTATATAATAGCATATATTTTTAAAATTCACAATACCTTTTTTAAATTATTTTAATCTTTTTTCCAAATTTTCTCTTTCCGCCTCATATCCGGGCTTTCCGAGGAGTGCAAACATGTTCTTTTTATAGCTTTCAACACCCGGCTGGTTGAACGGATTGACACCGAGGAGATATCCGCTTATGCCGCAAGCCTTTTCAAAGAAATAGATGAGCTGCCCGAGCGTATACTCGTCCAATGCCGCAATTTTCAGCACAAGATTCGGCACTCCGCCGTCGGTGTGAGCAAGAAGTGTTCCTTCAAATGCTTTTTTATTCACAAAATCAACCGTCTTTCCGCTCAGGAAATTGAGCCCGTCAACGTTTTCCGGATTCTCATCAATTGTGATGTCCGTTTTTGAATTTTCAACATAAAGAACCGTCTCAAACAGGTTTCTGAGACCGTCCTGAATATACTGTCCCATTGAATGAAGGTCTGTCGAGAAGCAAGCTCCGGCAGGGAAAATTCCCTTTTTGTCCTTGCCCTCACTCTCGCCGTAGAGCTGTTTCCACCATTCAATGAAATATTGCAGCTCAGGCTCATAGTTGACAAGCATTTCAACCGTTTTTCCCTTTCGGTACATTATGTTGCGGATTGCCGCATATTTGCAGCAGTCGTTCTCATCAACATTCTCGTTGGCATATAGGCTGCAAGCGTCTGCCGCGCCCTTCATCAAAGTGTCAATATCCGCTCCGCAAACCGCAATCGGAAGAAGTCCGACCGCAGTCAGCACGGAATATCTTCCGCCGACATCATCGGGAACAACAAAGGTTTCATAGCCTTCGCTGTCTGCCAGCTTTTTGAGTGCGCCGCGCGATTTGTCGGTTGTTGCGTAAATTCTGTTCTTGGCTTCCTCTTTTCCGTATTTTTTCTCAATATATTCCTTGAAAATTCTGAATGCAATTGCAGGCTCTGTTGTCGTCCCCGACTTTGAAATGACGTTGACCGAAACGTCCTTGCCCTCAATTGTCTTGAGAAGACCGTTTATATAGTTCGGGCTTATGCTGTTGCCCGCAAAAATAATCTGTGTTTTTGCCGTGTAGTTATAAAACGGACCCGTGAGAAAATCAATTGCCGCCTTCGCGCCGAGATATGAGCCGCCGATTCCGATGACAACCAGAACATCGGAGCTTTCGCGTATTCTCTTCGCCGCCGCCTTAATTCTTGCAAACTCTTCCTTATCATAATCATTCGGCAGATTGACCCAGCCGAGAAAATCCGAGCCTGCACCTGTTTTTTCGTTTATTGCACGGTGTGCCGCTTCAACCTGTCCTTTTATATTATAAATTTCCTCCTCCGAGAAAAATCCCAGAGCTTTTTTGTAGTCCAAAACAATATTTTTTGTCATTTTCACTCATTGCCTTTCATTATTTTTATATATATTGCACATTTTATCATATTTCTTTTCGTAATTCAATTGCATTTTCACTTTTTGTTCACTTTGACCAATAAACAGACCCATACCGCATTTTCTATGGAAAAAATAAATAATATTTTAACCATATTATATGCATTTTAAATAAATATACGACTCTTTTATTCCGACAAAAAATTTGCGTGTTTTGAGGTATAATGGTTACATGGATTTCGGAAAGGAAGTGAAAGGTGTGCCGGTTGTATATGTCGATATGCTGTTTCTGATAAATTTTCTCATGGATTCAATTATAATCTTTGCCGCGTCTCTCATATTGAAACGCCGTCTGAGCATTTCAGCATTGGCAGCCGCCGCTGCGGTTTCGGCGCTCTACTCGGCGGTCATGTTTTTTCCGCAGCTGCCCTTTCTCGGTTCAGCTCTGTTCAAGACAGCCTTCATGCTTCTGCCGTGCCGGATTGCATTTCCGTGCCGTCGGATTACTCAGCTTCTGAAAAACACTGCCGTATGCTTCGGAGTTTATGCGGTGTTCGGCGGCATTGCATTTGCGCTTATATTCCTTTCCGATTTCGGCACGGCTATCGGTGCTGCGGTGTCAAACGGGGAAATATACATAAGCATACCGCCCGCGGTGCTTGCGGTATCAACCCTTGCCGCATATCTGACCGTATATCTGCTGTCACGGGTCTGCAAACGGAACATGCAGCTTGATACACTTATTTTCGGCATTGAAATCACTCTCGGAGAAAAATCCGCTGTAATGCGCGCATTTTCGGACACGGGCTGCACCCTGACCGAACCGTTTTCGGGCAAGCCCGTGATTATCACAAATTCAGAGACCGCCGAAAAGCTTCTTCCGGACGGAGTTCTCTGGGACAGTGAACGGGGCTTCGGCATTCCCGAGGATTCGGATTTTGCGGAACGCGTCAGAACGCTGCCTTTCCGCACTGTCGGAACCACCGATGGAATCATGCACGGCTTCATGACCGATTCCGCATCAGCACGCGGCATAACCGTTTTCGGAACCGTTGTCGGAATATCGCCTTTTCCGCTTTGTGAAAACGCGGAATATGACGCAATCCTAAACCCTGAAATTTTCAGCACTGCTGAACAAGAATACAAGGAGGAAATTAAAAATGCTTTATGACAGTCTGAAACAGACCAAAAACGCTTTAACCTTTATCCGCACCGCACTCACGGGCGGTTTCTTCAGAAGCCTTTTGCTTCGTCTCATGCCCCGCGGAGAGGTTCACTATATCGGCGGCACCGACACTCTGCCGCCGCCGCTTTCAGCCGCCGATGAGGCAGCCGCAATAGACTGCATAAGACGCGGTGCAGATGTTGAAGCCGCAAAAAAGGCTCTGATTGAACACAATCTGCGGCTTGTTGTCTACATAGCAAAAAAATTTGAAAACACGGGAATCGGTGTCGAGGATCTGATTTCAATCGGAACAATCGGACTCATTAAGGCAATCAACACCTTCAAGCCCGACAAAAACATCAAGCTTGCAACCTACGCGTCACGCTGCATTGAAAATGAGATCCTGATGTATCTCCGCAAGAACAGCTCAAACAAGGTCAATGTTTCCATTGACGAGCCGCTCAATGTGGACTGGGACGGAAACGAGCTGCTGCTTTCCGACATTCTCGGCACGGACAGTGACATAACGCAGCGCGGAATTGAAGACGAGGTTGACCGCGAGCTTTTGCGAATTGCAATGAAGAAGCTTTCGGACAGAGAGCAAAGCATAATGCGTCTGCGTTTCGGCATGAACCCGTCGGGAGAAGAGAAAACACAGAAGCAGGTTGCAGATATGCTCGGAATTTCACAGTCCTACATTTCGCGCCTTGAAAAAAGAATCATGGCAAGACTCCGCCGCGATATAACAAAAATGATAAACGGCTGACAAAACAGTTGCATATTTCCGCAAAATGTGTTATACTGTGCAATGCTGCAATGACGCAGCCTTGCACAGTATATATTTTTAAGCGGTGATATAACTTATGAAATCAAAAAACACATTCACTCAAGGTATCATAGACGGTTTGCCCATATGCGTGGGGTATCTTTCCGTTGCCTTTGCATTCGGAATATTTTCAATCGAAAGCGGTCTCTCCTTTGCCGAAGCACTGCTCATCTCGATGACAAACGTCACTTCCGCGGGTCAGCTTGCCGCCGTTCCGATAATTGCCTCGGGCGGAACACTGATTGAACTTGCTGCAACCCAGTTTGTGATTAACCTCCGCTATGCGCTGATGTCCGTCTCGCTGTCCCAAAAACTGGACAGGCATGTGACCGTGATTGACAGACTGATTATTTCATTTATGAACACAGACGAAATTTTCGCCGTGGCATCGGGCAAAAACTCCGCCCTGAACAGACGCTATCTTTACGGTCTTATACTCACACCGTATATCGGCTGGAGTACAGGCACTGCCATCGGAGCTTTTGCGGGAAATGTTCTTCCGCATATAATCATTGCGTCGCTGTCGCTGGCAATCTATGCAATGTTTGTTGCAATTGTCTTGCCTGCGGCAAAATGCAGCCGCCCGACCGCGGTCTGCGCGGTAATCGCAGTCACCGCAAGCTGTGCCTTCAGATATATTTATCCGCTCAGTCTTGTTCCTGAAGGCTTTGTAATTATTATATGCGCAGTTCTTGCAAGCGCGGTTATGGCATATGCCGCACCGATTGACACCGAAATTGAGGAGGATTGACCATGAAAAGCTTTGCAGTTTATCTGATTGTTATGGCAGGAGTCACATATCTGATTCGTATGCTTCCGCTTGTTCTTGTCAAAAAGAAAATCAAAAACCGCTTCATTCTGTCGTTTCTGCACTACATACCATATGCGGTTCTGACGGTCATGACCATTCCTGCAATTTTTTACGCAGCACCCCACAAGCTCTCAGCAGTTTTGGGGTTTGTCACAGCAGTTGTGCTTTCATATATGGAAAAATCGCTGGTGACGGTTGCCGCTCTTTCATGCACCTCGGTCATCATTGCGGAACTGATAATAAAATTTCTGTGAAATCAATATTTTTTTCACAAAAGTATTGACTTTTTATAAAAATTGGTTATAATATTATTTGTTGGTATTTTAAACCGACATGTAATTTAATATATTCCTCCTTAGCTCAGTCGGTAGAGCATGCGGCTGTTAACCGCAGGGTCGTTGGTTCAAGTCCAACAGGGGGAGCCAGAAATCGACAGGATTCTATCGAGTCTTGTCGATTTTGCTTATCGCTTGTCCGCCCTTCACGGTTATATTAAAACGCTGACGGGATTTGGTCAAAAAATACGAAAAAGTTAAAACAACGGAGTGAATTTTATGAAAAATCTTTTTGCGGCAATTACGGCATGTTTTTTATTTATGACTTCCCCTGCCTGTGCGGCTTATGCGGACTTTAATCCTCAAAAAGGTTTTGTGATTGAATTTAACGGAGAAACAACCGATCGCACCTCTGTTATATGCAACAGCACACACTATGTTCCGCTGAGACCGTTTTTTGAAAAAATGGGAGCAGCTTTGTTCTACAGGGAACGCGACCGTCAAATCATGGCTTTGTCGCGTGACGGAAATATAATATGCCACATTGTCGGAGAAAACATTGTCACTGTTAACGGAGAACAAATGACGTTTGAAAATCCGTCTTTTCCGGAAAACGGCGAAACATACATACCGATTGATATGCTTGCGGCTGTCTTTTGCCCCGACAGAATTTCGTATGACAACCAAGTGTTAATCATACAGAAACAGTTTGCCGACAATAACTATTACAAGGTCATTAAAGATGTGCTGGATGTGTGCAGAAGCTGCAACTTCTATCCCGAAAAATTTCAAAGATACATAAATTTTCACACTAAAATGCCCGATTTCACCATGCAGGAGGTCCTTTTCAGAGTGAACCTCGGGCTGGACTATCCCTTTTATGAAAATGTGTCCGAAATTGAAAAGCCGTATGAGCTTTTGGTACTGGTGAATAAATATCATCGGCTGCCGTCGGATTTCCGCCAGTATAATCTTGTTAATATGAGCCGCGAGTATAC
>CAKSIW010000011.1 GCA_934463175.1 uncultured Clostridia bacterium
GATGTGTTTTCCGCAAACGGCAGACACCACAGCTGAACCCCGTTATCCGCTTCATCGCAAACCTCAAAGCCTTTATACTTCAAAAATTTCGGGTCAGCCAAAAAAGGCTTTTTCTTTTTTGAAGATAAAATGCACAGCCCCTTCTTTCCCTTGCTTCGGCTGTCCTCAATGCAGGCATTCAGCAGCTCTGTAGAATAGCCATGTCCTTTAAACGACCCTGCCACCCACAGGCAGTCAATATACATATATCCGTCTGCCGCCACAGGATTCCACGCGTTTTCAGCCGGTATATACTCAATAAAACACTTGCCGCGTTCTTTGCTTTTCAGAAAAACCAAGCCGTCATCAAACCGTTCCCGAAGCCATGCTTTTTTTGACGACACCTGAATGTCATTATTGTTTGAAATTGCACAGCATATGTGTTCCGTATCTATATTTTCTTTTGTTACTCTGATGTATTCCATAAATATACCTCCGTTAGCTTTTTTATTATTAATTATGAGCTGAAATCAGCGGCGTAATAAATCCCATTCCCTCCGCGAAACCGCATAAACAACCGTTTTTTCTTTTTCGTCATCAATAAATTCGTGAACCTTTTTCATTCCGTTTGCGGCAGCCGTTGCAATTGACGCGGCATTTTCTTTTTTCATATATGAATATATGATATTAAACGGCGTGTTTTCAAACGCCCAGTCTCTGCATTTCTGAGCCGCCTCCTTTGCAAACCCCTGTCTTTGGAAGCTCTTTTTGATATGATACCCGATTTCGGGCTTGAAGGAGCCGTCAATATTCTGTATTGTAATTCCGCAGTCTCCAATCATTTCACCCGTATCCTTCAGCACAACCGCCCACAATCCAAAGCCGAAAACCCTGTATCGCTCAATGTTTTTTGAAATCCAGCCTCTCACTCTGTTTTCATCAAATGTATACGGGTAATGCTCCATAATGTCTGAATCGGACAGAATCTCATACATCGCCGAAAAATCATCATTATTCATCTCACGCAGAATTAACCGTTTTGTCTCAAAACCCTTCTTATTCATTGTTGTTCTCCATTTTAGGATTTATTCAGCAGCAGGCTCTCATGTCACTCCAGCTTTCTTCTTTATTCCGCAAAAATCCCCTTTTCACCTGCAATACAGCAAATCCAAATCAACGCTGTTTGCATACGGCAAAAATCACCGTCCGCGCCTTCATTGAGATTTTCTTAACCTCATATCCATATTCTGTCAGTTCATTTTTATATCTCAAAAAAGAATGGTCAATCGGTATTCCCGCAATTGCCTCAATTTCTTCAAACGTTAACACCGATTGCGTCTTACCGGATTTCTGTATATACTCCCAAATTGCGTTATATTTGCTCATATTGCTGTCCTCTGTGTTCAGTGTTGCATTTTTTCAAAAACATCATCATAGCTTGAAACTCTGTGGACAACATCTGTCCAAGCTTCGGTTCTAAAAACTGACATACACATGCGGTAATCATTCCGCAGTCGCCTTCTTTCTGATTAATATGCGTGCATATTGAGTGTAAAACTCATCATTTTTCACGTTTTTTGCCCGTGATAATATTTCATTTGCCATTGCACAAATTCTCCTGAGTTAATTGTTTAATTTCATTATATCATAACAACGCACATAGGTCAATAAATAAAAAAAATCGGAATGGAGCAAAATCCATTCCGACGTGGTGGAGATAAAGAGAGTCGAACTCTTGACCCCCTGCTTGCAAGGCAGGTGCTCTCCCAACTGAGCTATACCCCCACATGCTGTGTCACCGACAAAATATATTATATCACATTTCTTTTGCTTTGTAAAGCCCTTTTTTAATTTTTTTTATTATTTTAAAAAAACACTTGCTTTTCTAATTATAATATGTTATACTAACAACGATGTTTGTTCATCAGCACATCAGATTTGCCGGTGTGGTGGAATTGGCAGACGCGCTGGACTCAAAATCCTGTGGTAGCAATACCGTATCGGTTCGACCCCGATCACCGGCACCATAACCGACAAGACCCCCTTTTTTCTTGTCGGTTTCCCTTCATATTTATGAGATTTATGGGGGATTAGCTCAGCTGGGAGAGCGCATGGTTCGCAATCATGAGGTCAGGGGTTCGATCCCCCTATTCTCCACCACGTCGGAATGGATTTTGCTCCATTCCGATTTTTTTGCGGAAAAACTATCTCACGCTCTGTTTTTCAGGAGTATTTTTTTCAATAACACTGGACAATGTAAACAAAATTCAGTCAAAATATTTATTACATAATGATAAAAACAGGGTTTTTGTCGAAATGACTTGAAAAATCGGCGTTTTTATTATACAATAATAGTGTAAAAAATTTAAGGAGGGGTTTTTCTTTGGAGAAATTTTTCAAAATCAAAGAACGCGGTTCAAGCGTTCGCACAGAGATTATAGCCGGTGTCACAACATTTCTGGCAATGGCATATATTCTCGCAGTTAATCCGGGCTACATGGAAGCTGCCGGAATCAGCAAGGCGGCAGCCTTTTCGGCAACAGCAATTTCAGCGGGCATTGCAACGCTTTGCATGGCTTTTTTTGCAAACTACCCTGTTGCACTGGCTTCGGGAATGGGACTCAATGCGTTTTTTGCATATACGGTTTGCGGTGCTATGGGATATTCCTATAAGGTTGCATTAACCGCAGTGTTCATTGAAGGTATTATATTTATGATACTTTCACTGTTCAAGTTCCGTGAAGCACTCGTGAACAAGATTCCGAACAATCTTAAGTTTGCAATCACTGCCGGAATAGGCTTATTCATTTCCGTTATTGCGCTTTTAAATTCCGGAATTGTTGTGAAGAGCGATGCAACAACAATTGCTCTCGGAAACCTCAGCTCAGCACCTGTTGTTCTCGGACTTGTCGGTCTTCTCGTAATCGGAGTTCTTCAGCATTTTAAGGTGCCTGGCGGAATCCTTCTCGGAATCCTGATAACATGGGTTCTCGGAATGTTTGCCGAGCTTTGCGGCTGGTATGCTGTTGATATTGAAAACGGTGTTTATTCGGTATTTCCGTCGTTTTCGGGGAATGCATTTTCTGCGCCGCTGTTCTTCGATTTTGATTTTGCGTTTATTGCAAAAAACATTCCGGCATTCGCGCTGGTTACATTCACTTTCCTTTATACCGATATTTTCGATACAGTCGGAACGCTTATCGGTGTTGCCGAAAAAGGAGAGCTGCTTGATGAAAAGGGTGAGCTTCCCCAGGCAAGCGGTGCATTGATGGCTGACGCTGTTGGAACGGTTGCAGGTGCAATTCTCGGAACATCAACGGTGACAAGCTTTGTTGAATCAAGCGCGGGCGTTGCTGCGGGCGGAAAAACAGGTCTGGCTTCTGTTGTAACGGCAATACTGTTCTTCCTTTCCCTGGTGCTTGCTCCGATATTCACCGCAATTCCGTCATTCGCAACCACACCGGCAATGCTTTATGTCGGACTGCTCATGCTTTCGGCTGTGAAGAAGGTTGATTTTGACGGTGACGCTGCTGATACTATCGGCGCATTTTTGGCAATAATCATGATGCCGCTTACATATTCAATTGCAAACGGAATCATGTTCGGTATGCTTTCATGGGTTATTCTGAAGCTTGTGACGGGCAAAGCAAAGGACATCAGCGGAGTTATGTATATTTCTGTTCTGTTGTTTGTGATATTTATTGCTCTCAAGGTTGCAGGTTTGGCATAATAAACTGAAAACAGAAAAGTCAAGTCGCGGCACAGCAGCCTTTATCGTTTAAAGCGATAAAGACCGCTGTGCCGCTCTGTTTACATCGTTCTGCAAAAAAATATAAAAATTTTCTAAAAAACTATTGACAAGCAGGGCAAAAAGTAGTATAATAATATCTGTTGCTGATACATGCACCATTAGCTCAGTTGGTAGAGCACCTGACTCTTAATCAGGGTGTCCACGGTTCGAACCCGTGATGGTGTACCAAAACTCCTCAGACTCAGGTCTGAGGAGTTTTAAGTTTATATGACAAAAAACCAAGAGCCACAAATGCGGTCATAACATTGTTTTAATGCACTTTTTATTAATGAAGCTTTTACTTATTTTGCAAGCATGTCTGCTGTCCGCACCTCTCTGATGTTCGGCTGTTCAAAAAGCTGCGGTTTTAAAACAAAACCGCAGCTTTTTATTTCATCAGAACACAAACTGAACCAACAGCATATAAAGAACCGTTCCGTCGCCGATGGACAGGAGCATTTGTTTTTTCCAAAGGTGCAGAATAACCACAAAAATGATGGAGATGATTTCAGGCACTCCATGTGAACCGGTAAAAATACTGACGTTCTTTAAGCAATATATCACAAGCAGTCCGAACACGGCGGAGGGCAAAACATTTCCGAGATATTTGATATATTTGGGAGTTGGCTTCCCTGACGGAAAAATCAGAAACGGCAGAAATCTTGTCAGCATTGTGCCGAGAACAACAAGTGCAATTTTTATGATTCTTTGAGTCAGTGTCATTCATTTTCGCCGCCTTTCCACAAGCTTTTCCTCAAAACAGTCAGGATTATCAGAATTGCCGCCATTGCCGGAATGATAAAGCTGTCCGAACCGAACATGATAAGGCAAACGAGCGACACACCGAGTCCCAGATATGAGCTTGTGTGATCCTTTTCCTTTATCCACTGCTCCATGAATATCACAACAAACATAGCCGTCATCACAAACTCCAAGCCCTGCGTGTTAAAATGAATAACCGATCCCAGAAGTCCTCCTATTGTTGCTCCCGAAACCCAATAAAAATGATTGAGCAATGTCACAAAGAACATGAACCAGCCCTTGTCAACGCCTTTCGGCAAATCTGCCGTATAGTTTATCGAAAAACTTTCATCGCACATTCCGAAAATCAGATACAGCTTTTTAAATCCTGTATTCTTATATTTATCAAGCATTGAAATTCCGTAAAACAGATGCCGTGCATTAATCATAACCGTCATCAGAAAAGCCTGCAAAGGGTCAAACGCACCGATAAGCATGTCAGTCGCCACAAACTCAGCCGAACCCGCAAAAACCGCAAGGCTCATTATGCATGGATACCAGAACGAAAACCCTGCCGCATTCATATAAACTCCGTATGTAATCCCCAAAAACCAAAATCCGGCAAAAATCAGTATGGTATATGGAAATGCGGTTTTCAGTGCTTTAATATAATTGTTTTTCATTCGTCACCGCTCCTCAATTCCGTCAAAACAAACGCTCACCTTTCACAAAACACAATCAGCTTGCAGAATACATAATTCAGAATTGTAACCGAAATCCCGATATAAATTTTCACTGCAAGCTCACTGCACCGCAGTCTGTCAATGAAAAAATACGCACCAAAAATTTCAATTGCACCCGAAAAAGCACGCGAAAACACAAATCTTGCAAGCTGCACAGCATGTCCGAGCATTCCCGATGTCTCTGTCTTGAACACAAGCAACGCATTCAGCACATATGACACCAGCACCGAAATAATCCACGCAATTGCCGCACTCGGTGTCGGTTCAAGCAGAGTTCTCAGCAAAAAATATCCGCCGAAATTGACCGCCGTTGTGATAAATCCGCCAATCGAATACAGTATCATTTCCCTTCTGAATTCAAAGCTGCTTTTCCAAGCCATTGCACACCTCCATCAAAAGCTTCAGTGTCACTTTTCTGTCCGATAAATACCGCCGTCACGCCTTTTCGGGCTGTCCGTACCCCAACGCCGTACTGCTTTTCAGCACATCTTTTCTGTGCAGCATTTCATCTATGCGTTCTATATAATCCTTCGGTTCTTTAACATTGAAAATCCTTTCTATCCTGTCACAGCTCCTGTCAACGGTTTTCGTCACGCCGCCGCACCCGAGAGAAATTATGGTTTGTATTTCCTCCATAATGTAGATATTATACAGGCTTTCATATCCCGGCAAAGCATATCCGACATTTTCAAGATTTCCAAGCATGTTCTTCTGACGGTAGAGATAATACGGACGCTTTCCGTCCGCGGTCAGACGTTTCAGCGCGTAATCAACCATCTCCGCAACCTGTCCGCCGTCCGTCAGGCTATATTCACCGATATTTTCATTCAGCCTTGACGACCTTTTAATGCTCATTGTATGCACTGTTGTATTTTCAGGCTTCAGCTCCTCAACACGTTCGACCGTATTCACGAACATAGCTTTATTCTCACCCGGCAGACCTGCAATTATGTCCATATTGACAGCACCGATACCGCATTCTCTCGCAAGATACATTGCGGTGTATATATCCTCGGGAGTGTGACGTCTGCCGATTACGCGGAGCGTCTCCTCATTCATCGTCTGAGGATTTATGCTTATTCTGTCAATGCCGTATTTTTTTATCGTTTCAAGCTTTTCGCGCGTTATTGTGTCAGGTCTGCCTGCCTCAACGGTGAATTCCTTCACCTTCGACAAATCAAAGCTGCCGTACATGCAGTCAAACAGCCTGTCCAGCATATCCGCGCTGAGCGTTGTCGGAGTGCCTCCGCCGATATAAACAGTTTCAATCTCACTGTTATTTTCTCTGATTATCTCTGCCGTATACTTAATTTCGCGCATAAGACATTCAAGATATTCAGGAACGAGCTTTGCCGACCCGGCGACACTGTTGCTGACAAACGAGCAGTAAAGGCAGCGCGTCGGGCAAAACGGAATGCCGACATATATGCTGACGCCGCGGCGATACATTTTCTCGGTTATCGGCAGCTCAACCTCGGCAACCGAAACCGCAAGCCTTGCCTTTTCCTCACTCACGCCAAGCTCATTTTCAAAATATTGCATCGTCTCGCGCGGAGACAGCCCCTCCTTCATAAGCTTCACTGCAATTTTCACGGGGCGTATTCCCGTCAGTATTCCCCAAGGGCTTGTATTTTCACTCATAACAGATAGGGATTTTCCTTTCTTTCACGACCTATTGTTGTTGAAAATCCATGCCCCGGATACACCTTCACGCAGTCATCAAGCACCATAAGCCTTTCTTTTATATATTTAATTTCATCATCAAAGCTGCCAAGCGGAAAATCCGCTCTTCCGACCGAATGATGAAACAATGTGTCACCGCTGACAAGAATATCTCCCAAAAGATAGCAAACACTGCCCTCAGTGTGTCCGGGAGTGTGTATCACCCTGATTGAAATTCCGTCCTCCCGAATCACATCGCCATGTGAAACGGTGAAATCCGCGTGAAACTCGGAAAAGCTTATTCCCATCATTCCCGACAGATTCAGCGACGGATTGTTGAGATATTTCACGTCCGCCTCATGGAGCGCAAGCTTTGCACCTGTTGCCCGAATAAGCGAATCAAGCGCACCCATATGGTCAAAGTGCGCATGAGTCAAAAAAACCGTGCGGAGCTTCAAACCGTTTTCATCAAGATATTCAATTATTTTCTCAGCTTCATCGGGCGCGTCAAACAAGACCGCCGCCCTTGTCTCCTCATCTGCGGCAATATAACAGTTCACCGTCATACTGCCCAGCGTCATTCTGTGAAACAGCATTTCATTTTCACCCTCTTGTTTTTGCCGCTCTGCTCTATTGCCTTTTTCTGACAACAGACAGCGTCCCCTCTATGTTTTTCAGCTTTTTGATTGCGGTGTTCAGACTTTCCGCGTCCTTGACCTCAATTGTCAGTTCAACAATTGCAAGCCCGTTCTTGCCTGTTCTTGCATTAAGTCCGCGTATCGGAATCCGTAAATCACTTGTAACCGCTGTGATATCCATGAGCAGTGAATTTCTGTCGGTTGCCGTTATGCACAAGAGAGCCTGAAAGCTGCTCTCGGGCGCGTCAGCCCAATATACCTTTATGAACCTCTGCTGTTCCTCTGCTGACAGCTTTTCGTTCACAATGTTTATGCAGTCGGCTCTGTGCACCGCAACGCCTCTTCCGCGCGTCACATATCCGACAATTTTATCACCCGGCACGGGATTGCAGCAATGCGAAATCCGCACAAGACAGTTGTCAATTCCCTCAACAATGACACCGCTGTTGTTTGCCTTTGATGTTGTTTTCACAACA
Source organism: uncultured Clostridia bacterium (assembly GCA_934463175.1). Taxonomy (GTDB): domain Bacteria; phylum Bacillota; class Clostridia; order Monoglobales; family Monoglobaceae; genus CAKSIW01. The sequence continues at coordinate 8,030 of CAKSIW010000011.1, forward strand.
ACATCTTCAGGCAGCATGGAAACCTCATTTTTGCTCTTCATGTCATTTCTGCACAGCTCCTTGAACTTTGCAAGAAACTTGCCTGCACTTGAACCGCCATAGCCGAGAGTTGCAAAAACGTCCTCGCTCTGTCTGAAGCCATACCGCGCGAGAATTGAGGTCATTATCTCCTCATTGTTCAGATATGTCAGGGGTATCATGGATTTTTTCAGCTCACGCTCAAAAATTTCCTTGCCCTTTGCAATGTTCTCGGTGCGGTTTTCCTTTTTGAGCCACTGGTTGATTTTATTGCGCGCCTGAGAGGTCTTTGCGATTTTCAGCCAGTCAAGATTCGGACCGTGAACCGCGTTCGACGTGTGAATTTCAACAATATCACCGTTTTGCAGATTATAATCCAGCGTCACAATTTTTCCGTTTACCTTTGCACCCTGCATTTTGTTTCCGATTGCACTGTGTATCGCATATGCAAAGTCAATCGGGGTTGAGCCTGCCGGAAGATTGATCACCTCACCCTTCGGGGTGAACACAAAAACCTCATCGCTGAACATATCAATCTTCAGCGTTTGCATGAAATCCTCCGCATTCGTCAAATCCTTCTGTATTTCAAGCAGCTGTTTTATCCATTCCAGCTTGCTGTCCAACTCCGATTTGCCGCTTTTGCCCTCTTTATATTTCCAATGCGCCGCAATACCGTTTTCAGCCGTTCTGTGCATTTCCCATGTCCGAATCTGTATTTCAAACGGAGTTCCGTTCGGACCTATCAGAGATGAATGAAGCGACTGATACATATTGGGCTTAGGCATTGCAATATAATCCTTGAATCTGCCCGGAATGGGTTTGAACAGGTCATGAACCATGCCGAGAACCGCATAGCAGTCCGCATCGGTGTTCACAATAACCCTGACCGCAAACAGATCATAGATTTCATCAATCGACTTGTTCTGCATGAACATTTTTCGGTATATGCTGTAGAAATGCTTTGCTCTGCCCTCAACATGAGCTTCAATTCCCAGCTTTGCAAGCCTCTTTTTCAGAATTTCGATTATATCGTTAATATACTGCTCTCTCTCGCTTCGTTTTTGATTTATCTTATCAACGATTTCATAATAGCCAATCGGGTCAATATACCGCAAAGACAAATCCTCAAGCTCCATTTTTATCTTTGACATACCGAGACGGTGCGCCAAGGGTGCATAAACCTCAAGCGTTTCCCTTGCTTTTTCACGCTGCTTTTCCTCAGGCATTGATTTGAGCGTCCGCATGTTGTGGAGTCTGTCCGCAAGCTTGATGACAATGACTCTGACATCCTTTGCCATTGCAAGAAACATTTTTCTCAGATTTTCAATCTGCTGTTCTTCCTTTGAAGTGTATGGAATTTTTCCAAGCTTTGTCACGCCGGAGACAAGCTGCGAGACCGTTTCGCCGAATTCACGCGTTATGTCCTCCTCCGTCGCGTCGGTGTCTTCAACAACATCATGCAGAAGTGCCGCAGTGATTGAGCTTATGTCCATTTCCATATCGGCAAGAATGTTTGCAACCTCAATCGGGTGTGCCGAAAAAGGCTCGCCTGAAGCGCGTCTTTGTCCTTCATGTTTTTTCACAGCATAATGAAACGCCTTTTCCACCGGTGCGAAATCGGCTGAAGGATTATACTGTTTAATTTTGCCTATAAGCTTGTCCAAATCACCCATTATTCCACTTCCATCAGTCTGACATCTTTAAGAATAAGCTGTACGTTTTTATATCCTTTATAATCATTAATATCAAGTCCGAAAGCAACCTCAACAAAGTCGCCCTCCTTGATGAAATTGAAGTATTCTCCCATTCCGAAGCCGACAGCGTCAAGGAATTTGCCGTCCTTGAGCAGTGTCATTCTGAGATGTTTTTTCTCGCTCATGGTGCTGATTTTGTGAACCTTTATATTTCTGACAGCAAACACAGGAGTCGGGTTCTCAACGCCGAACGGCTGAAGCCTGTTTATATCCTCAACTGTTTCAAGAGTGATGTATGCAGGCTTAATGACTGCATCAATCGACACCGTCGGTATCGGCTTGCTCTCGCCCAGCTTCTGCTCCGCACATTTGTTGATTTCCCGTCTGAAACTTTCAATGTTTTCTGTTTTTATCGACAGACCTGCCGCAAGCTCATGCCCTCCGAACTTTTCAAGCAGACCGCTGCAATTTTCCAGTGCCTCAAAAAGGTTATATCCGCTTATGCTGCGTCCCGAACCCTTCGCCTCATCACCGTCAATTGCAAAAAGGATTGACGGCTTATAAAACTTTTCCGTTATCTTGGACGAAACAATTCCGACAATCCCGTGATGCCAGTTCTTGTGAGGAATAATCAGCACGCGGTCGTCCTTGATTTCGGGGTTTTGGTCAATATATTCCAGTGCTTCCGCAAACATCTGCTGTTCCGTCTGCTGTCTGATTGTGTTTTCCTCGCAAAGGCTGTTTGCAAGCTCATATGCACGGTTTTCATCGTCTGTGAGAAACATCTCAACACTGCGTGACGCACAGCCCAGTCTTCCGCTCGCGTTGATTCTCGGTGCAATAATATATCCTATGGTTGAGGTTGTAATCGCCTTGCTGTTGTTGATTGAAACATCAATCAAAGCCTTCAGACCAATGTTTTCCGTTGTTCTGAAGCGGCGCAGGCCCTCTGTCACCATAATTCTGTTTTCATCAATGAGAGGAGAAATATCCGCCACCGTTCCGAGACAAATCAAATCGGCATACCGGTTCATAAGCTCCTTGACCGATGTTCCCTCATCAAGTGCCTGAATCAGCTTGAAAGCAACACCAACACCCGCAAGGTTCTTGAAAGGATAGCTGCAATCCTTGCGTTTAGGGTCAATCGCCGCATATGCGTTCGGTATGCTTTCTTTGCATTCGTGGTGGTCGGTCACGATTATATCCATTCCGATTTCACGGGCATATTCCGTCTCGTCAACCGCAGTGATTCCGGTATCAACCGTAATCAGAACCTTTGTTCCGTTTTCTTTAATTTTGTCAAGCGCGTCACGGTTAACGCCATATCCCTCCTGCATACGGTCGGGAACGTAATAGTCCACCTCAAAGCCCATTGATTTGAGGTGTTTATACAGAATTGCAATACTCGTAATTCCGTCAACGTCATAGTCTCCGTAAATTGTAATCTTTTCAGAGTTCTCACGCGCACTGCGGATTCTCGAAACCGCCTTGTCCATATCCTTCAGCAAATACGGATCGTGAAGACTTTCCAAATCACATTTCAGAAAATCCGCGATTTCCTCGCTGCTGCGTATTCCCCTGTTAAAGAGTATGATTGAAACAAGCGGTGAAATGTGAAATTCTTTTGACATTTCCACCACCCTGCTTTTATCAAATTCCTTAAGTACCCAATTCTTCTGTAACATAACCCTTCTCCTACACTGTTAATCTTTAACTTTCATTTTACCATGATTTTTTGAAAATTACAATAGTTTTTTTAAAATTTGCGTTCTTCTTTTTACAAAAAACAAAAAGACTGCCCCTTCAGGCAGTCTTTTCCTGCTTTAACCCAGCTTTTTCATTATCAAATCAGCCAGTTCGCGCGCTCTTGACGCAATCTTTTTCTCGTCCTTTCCCTCAATCATGACACGGACAAGAGGCTCTGTTCCCGACGGTCTGATGAGAACGCGGCCCTCCGAATTAAACTCCTCTTCAATCTTTTCGATTTCCGCACGGATTTCGGAGTCATCTTCATACTTATTCTTATTTTCCGTCCTGACCTTTGCATTAATCAGCACCTGCGGATATGTATCCATAATCTCCGCAAGGCAAGACATCTTTCCTCCGCTCATTTTGAGTGCCTGCGCAAGTCTGATTCCCGTAACCAAGCCGTCACCCGTTGTATTATATTCAAGAAGTATTATATGTCCCGACTGTTCGCCGCCGATTGAATAACCGCCCTTGAGCATTTCTTCAAGAACATATCTGTCGCCGACCTTTGTTTTCAAAACATTAATACCCTTTTTCTCGCCCATGACAAACAATCCGAGGTTGCTCATCACCGTTGCAACAATGGTGTTCTTTGCAAGCTTTCCCTCTTTGCGCATACTGTCCGCGCAAATTGCCATTATCTTGTCGCCGTCAACCAAACTGCCGTTCTCATCGACAGCCAGAACTCTGTCCGCGTCACCGTCAAAGGCAAGTCCAAAATCCGCACCTGTTTCACGGACAAACTCCATCAGGCCTTCGATATGTGTTGAACCGCAGTCCGCGTTTATGTTGACCCCGTCAGGCTTGTCGTTTATGACAAGCACAGTTGCCCCGAGACTCTCAAATGTTTTCTTTGCCGTCACAGAGGACGCACCGTTCGCACAGTCAAGCGCAATCTTCATACCCGAAAGATTTCCGTCCGCTGTTGACGCTGCAAAATTAATATATTTTTCGCAAAGTGAAGTGTCATATGAAATGTGACCGATTTCTCCGTGAGTCGGGCTTGAAACCTCCTCCGCATTGTCAAGAATAATGCCCTCGATTCTGTTTTCGGTCTCATCGCTGAGCTTATATCCGTCACCGCTGAAAAATTTGATTCCGTTATGCTCAAAAGGGTTGTGGGACGCCGAAATCATGACGCCTGCATCAAAGCCCTCGCTGCGGACAAGATATGCAATCGCCGGTGTCGGAATGACCCCTGCGCACACAGCCTCCGCTCCGACACTGCAAATTCCCGCGACAAGTGCCGCTTCCAGCATTGCCCCCGAAATTCTCGTATCACGCCCGACAAGAATTCTCGGCTTGCCGCCGCATTCTCCTGTGAGAACATATGCCCCCGCACGTCCGATTTCAAATGCAAGCTGCGGTGTCAGCTCCGAGTTTGCAACACCTCTCACTCCGTCTGTACCAAACATTCTGCCCATATATAAACCTCTCTTTTTTCAAATTCTAATTCTTCAATATCTTTTCAGCAGTCTTGATTCCGTCAATTGCGGCACTCATTATTCCGCCTGCATATCCCGCGCCTTCTCCGGCAGGATAAAGCCCCTTCGCCGAAACACTCTCGCCGCTTTCTCCGCGCTTTATTCTGAGCGGTGCGGACGTTCTCATTTCAACCCCCGTCATGACCGCATCTCCCGTTGAATAGCCTTTCATTCTCCTGTCAAAATATATGAGACCTTCCTTCAGCGTTTCCGATGCAAACTGCGGCAGGCAGGTTCTCAAATCGGCAGGCTCCGTTTTCCCCGTGAATGACGGTTCAACGTTTCCCAAGCACCTTGAAGCTCTGTCTGAAACAAAATCTCTCGCAAGCTGAACGGGAGCTGCACCTCCGCAGGCTGCAAAAGCAAGCCGTTCATAACGCCGCTGAAATTCAACGCCCGACAGCGGAGATTCCCCGTCAAAATCCTCGGGTCTCACCGTCACAACAAGTGCGCTGTTTGAGTTTTTCTCCATTCGGTCATGAAAGCTCATTCCGTTCACAACCAGTCCGCCGCTCTCCGACGATGCATTAACAACAACTCCGCCCGGACACATACAAAAGGAATAGCAGCTGCGCACATTTCCGTTGTATGCAAGACGGTAGTCGGCTGTCGGCAGAAGCTCCGTGTCCTTTGCCGTTCCATACTGCACCCTGTTTATATACTCACGGCTGTGCTCAATCCGAACCCCGACCGCAAACGGTTTCCGCTCCATTGCAACACCGCGTCTTTCAAGCATTTCATAAGTATCCCTTGCGCTGTGTCCCGGAGCAAGAATAATTCTGTCAAAATCGGCAAATCCCATGCCCGACAGCTCTGCGCCAACGACTCTGCCGTCCTTGATTTGCAGATCCGTGAGGCATGTGTTAAAGCAAAACTTTCCGCCGTTGTCAATTATCTTTTCTCTCATATTTGTCACACACCGTCTCAGAAAATCAGTGCCGATGTGCGGCTTTGCCAGATACAGAATATCCTTCGGTGCGCCGCATTCCGCAAAGACTTCAAGAACAAACCGCTGCAGCGGGCTGTTAATTCCGGTGTTCAGCTTTCCGTCCGAAAAAGTGCCTGCTCCTCCCTCTCCGAACTGAACATTCGTATTCGGGTCAAGCTCTCCGCCCTTCCAGAAGCTCTCAATTTTTTTCATACGCTCATCAACACGGTCTCCGCGTTCAATCACTGTCACATCTGCACCGCACACAGACAAAACATACGCCGCAAACAAGCCGCACGGTCCGCTTCCGACAACAAGGATTTTTTTATGCCTGTTTTTTTCGGAAACACTCTCCGAAAGCCCTTTCAGGTCAAATGCGGATTTATCGTCATACAATCTGAGATTTTCCGACAGCTTGCCGTTCGGAAGCTTTTCCGCGTCAAGCAGAAATGAATATACAAAATGTATGTCGCCTTTATGTCTCGCGTCGAGTGATTTTTTATATATAACGGGGTTTTCCGCGGAAATACCGTTTTTTCGCGCAATAATCCGCGCCTGCCTTGCAGCCTCGTCCGTGCTGTGCCGTATCGGCATTTTAATGCCGCTCAGGATTATTCTGTTCAAGCGTTGCTCCTCCAAATCATCCCTTCGGCTCTGCCTTCACCGTGACAGTCTTGATTCCGTCGCGCAGATAAACTCCCTCAGGAACAGCCAGTTCCGTCTCGCATGTTCCGTCCTGCGTCAATGCGCCGAAGTCAATCGTTTCGGTTGCAATCTCCGCAACACTGCCCAGCACATCATTCTCTGCGTATATTGTCACATTGGTCGGCTGAACCGAAATTTTATAGTTTTGCAGCTCTGCTGTGTCGTTAAACTCTGTTTTCACAGGAACGGTTTTGAGCTTCATCACGGGACAGGTTATCTCAATTGAGCTTATATTAATGCTGACCTTGTCATAAAGTCCGCTTTCCTCTGAAATCTGCTTTCCGCTGCTGTCAAGGAAATACAGCTTTTCGGTGTCGCGGATTTCCGCCGCCCTGTCTCCGTATGAAAGCGTTGCCGCAACCGAACCGATTGTGTTCACAAGCGAAAGCGGTCCCGTCAGAACCACGATTCTTGAGCTCGGCACAGCCTCACCTGCAATATAGCCGTTTGCAACACTGCCCGATGTAATTATTTTGACCTCGGTCTCCTTTTCAATCACGCGGTCAACTGTCACATCTATATTATACGGTTTTTTGCTCACAATTTCACTGTATTCATACGGTATTGAAATGCTGATCGGCAATGAAAACGTTCCCGTCTTGCTTATGTTTGCAAGGTCAACCGTCGCATATACATTTTTGTTGTCAATATTTGCAATTTTCTTTCTGCTCCCTCTGACCTTCAGCTCGCAGACCGCACCGCCGTTGTCAATGACACTCAGTCCGTAGTCGTCAAGAGAGGCTTTGTTGACATATCGGATCGGTATATCTCTTATCGTAACGTCAACGGACGGGTCAACAACAATAATAACATAGAACCATATTATCACCGCTATAATAAACGATAGAACCCTCAGAACAGAATCCTTGGAAAAAAAGCTTTTCACTTGTTTTTCTCCTTTCTTACAAATATATTCTTTTTGAATCTGCCGTCCTTTTTCTTCACATCAAACAGCCTTGTAAGATTTTTTTCAAGAGCCTCGGGTGTGAGATTGACATTCAGCTCACCGCCGCAGGCAATTGAGATTCTTCCCGTCTCCTCGGATACAATGACAACAACCGCATCGGATTCCTCGGAAATTCCGAGACCTGCACGATGCCGTGTTCCAAGTTCCTTGCTCACATTCGGATTCTGCGACAAAGGAAGGAAACAGCTTGCCGCCTCAATCTTGTTGTCGCGTATTATGACCGCTCCGTCATGAAGCGGAGTTTTCGGTATGAAAATATTTATGAGCAGCTCCGCAGACACATCGGCGTTCAGCGTTATTCCAGTCCCGACAATATCTCCGATTTTTATTTCTCTTTCCATGACAATCAAAGCACCGATACGGCTTTTCGACATGCTCGCGCAGCTTTCCTTGATTTCTGCAATGACGCGCTCCTTTTCAACATCATCGGTCTGTTCGTCAAAATTGAACCACTGTCCCATGGACATTCTTCCGACCTGCTCCAGAGCACGTCTAAGCTCAGGCTGAAAGACAATCAGCATGGCAATGAGACCGAGCTGCATGGCATTGCTCAGAAGATAGTGAACAGTGTGCAGTTTTACAAAGTGGCTGACCTGCATGACAACAATAAGCACCACAATTCCTTTCAGGAGCTGGATTGTGCGCGTATCACGAATAAATTTCAGTGCCTTGTATATGAAAAAGGTCACAATCAGTATATCAATTATATCCGTTATCCTCACCAGTGCAAGCTGGTTCAGCATTGATTCATAAAAGCCGTCAAACAAGCCTTCTTCCCCCTTTGATATTGATTTATTTTAATATGCCTTTCCCCAATATACCATTTTCTTTGCAGGCTTTCCGCAGCATATGCACCTGTCGGAAAGTGTTTCCTGCTCAAACGGCATACAGCGTGAGGTTGCGCCGGTGTCCTCTTTGATTTTTTCCTCGCACTCAAGCTCGCCGCACCACATCGCCTTGACAAATCCGCCTTTTTCGGCAATCAGCTTTGAAAATTCGTCATAGCTCGTCGCCGTGCTTGTTTTTTCCTCACGGTTTTTGAGTGCCGCATCATACATTTCCTTCTGAATCAGTTCAAGGTGACGCTCAACTTCTTCTTCAATGTTATCAAGCGAAACAAAGAACTTCTCGCGTGTTGTGCGGCTGACAAGAACCGCCTGATTTTTTTCTATGTCCTTCGGACCGATTTCAATTCTGAGCGGAACGCCCTTCATTTCATATTCACTGAACTTCCAGCCCGGTGACTTGTCACTCGCGTCAAGCTTAACCCTGAATTTTGCCGCAAGCTGTGTCCTCAGAGCCACGGCACGTTCCAAAACGCCCTCCTTATGCTGTGCAACAGGTATTATAACCGCCTGAACAGGCGCAATTCTCGGCGGAAGCTTGAGACCCGCGTCGTCACCGTGAACCATGATTATCGCACCGATGATACGCGTTGACATGCCCCATGAGGTCTGATGAACATAGTGCTGTTCGTTGTCCTCACCGGTGAACTGTATGTCAAAGGCACGCGCAAAACCGTCGCCGAAGTTGTGGCTGGTTCCCGACTGAAGAGCCTTTCCGTCATGCATCATGCTCTCGATTGTGTATGTCGCATGAGCACCCGCAAATTTTTCCTTGTCCGTCTTTCTTCCCTTTATGACAGGAATTGCAAGAGTGTTTTCGCAGAAGTCCGCATATACGTTCAGCATACGCAGAGTCTCCGCCTCCGCCTCCTCCTCGGTTGCGTGAGCGGTGTGACCCTCCTGCCAGAGAAATTCCATGCTGCGCAGGAACGGTCTTGTTGTTTTTTCCCATCTCACAACGCTGCACCACTGATTGTAGAGCTTGGGCAGGTCACGGTATGAGTGAATTATGTTTGCATAGTGGTCGCAGAAAAGCGTCTCTGATGTCGGACGCACGCAAAGCCGCTCCGCAAGCGGTTCACAGCCTCCGTGAGTTACCCATGCAACCTCAGGTGCAAAGCCCTCAACGTGATCCTTTTCGCGCTGAAGCAGACTTTCGGGAATGAACATGGGCATATAGACATTTTCATGCCCCGTTTCCTTGAACTTTGCGTCAAGTCCCTTCTGAATGTTTTCCCATATCGCATAGCCGTACGGCTGAATCACCATGCAGCCTCTCACGTTTGAATATTCAACCAGCTTTGCTTTCTTGATTATATCTGTATACCATTGAGCAAAATCCTCATTCATGGAGGTTATTGCCTCAACGAGCTTTTTTTCTTCCTTTGCCAAAACTATCCTTCCCTTCAATCTGCAATTAGCATACTTTCCGCCCTTGCGGTAATCCATATTTTAGTATAATGTAAAATCGCACATCTGTCAAGCATTTGAAGCATAAATTTTACATTGTAACAAAAAAATAATATTTGAATTTGAACATAAAAAATCCGCTGTCCGAATAAATCTTCCGGACAGCGGATTTTTTATGTTTTTTGACATTATCCTACCGAAATCACCTTGTAGCCCTGTTCCTCAACCGCAGCACGAAGCTTATCGTCCGAAACCTCCGCCGAAAGCGTGATCTGTGCCGTGCCGTTTTCATGGCTCACCTTGGCCTCGGCAACCCCCGGAAGTCCTTCAAGCGTACTCTTCACCCTCGACTCACAGTGTCCGCACATCATTCCCTCGATTTTCATTGTTTTTTCCATTTTCTTCTCCTCTTTTCTTTGTTTGTTGTTTTTTCCGTATATATTAAACAGATTAAGTCTCAATGCATTTGTGACAACACAGAAGCTTGAAAGACTCATTGCCGCCGCTCCGAACATCGGATTCAGCGTCAAGCCGAACACCGGAATCCAGACGCCTGCGGCAAGCGGTATGCCAATCACATTATAGATGAATGCCCAGAACAGGTTCTCGTGGATATTTCTGAGCGTCGCACGGCTCAGCCTGATTGCCGCCGCAGCATCGCGCAGACTGCTTTTCATCAGCACAACGTCCGCCGCATCAATCGCAACGTCAGCTCCCGCACCGATTGCAATTCCCGTATCGGCACGGGTCAGTGCGGGCGCATCGTTTATTCCGTCACCCACCATCGCACAGCTGCCCTGCTCCCCGAGACGCCTTATGACCTCCTCCTTGCCATCGGGCAAAACATCGGATATGACCTCATCAACCCCCGTCTGACGTCCGATTGCCTCGGCTGTTCTTTTGTTGTCCCCCGTCAGCATGACCGTTCTGATTCCCAGGCTCTTCAGCTCGCTGACAGCTTGTGCGCTGTCGGGCTTGATTACATCTGCCGCAGCAATAATTCCTGCAAGCTTTGAATTTATGCAGAACAGCAGCGGTGTTTTGCCCTCCGATGCCAATATATCGCACTGCTTGGCAACAGAGCTTGATATTTCTGTTTTTCCTCCGATAAATTTTCGGCTTCCGCCCTCCAGCAGGTCACCGTTCCGCTGTGCAGACAGCCCGTTTCCGACATGAACGCTGAAGCCGGTCACTTCATCTGCCGTAATCCCGAGTTCATCTGCCTTCTGCATAACCGCAGACGCAAGGGGGTGCTCACTCTTGCTCTCCAAAGCCGCAGCAAGCTTCAAAAGCTCCGTCTCCGAAACACCGTCCGACGGAATTATATCCGTCACCTTAGGCTCTCCCATGGTTATTGTACCTGTTTTGTCAAGTGCCGCAATTTTCGTCTTGCCCGTTCTTTCAAGTGCCGCCGCTGATTTGAACAGAATACCGTGCCTTGCGCCCGCTCCGCTTCCGACCATAATTGCCACAGGAGTTGCAAGCCCCAAAGCACACGGACAGCTGATGACAAGCACCGAAATTCCTCTTGCAAGTGCAAATCCGACGCTTTGCCCCGCAAACAGCCAAACCGCCGCTGTCACTGCCGCAATTGCAATTACGGTCGGAACAAAAACTCCCGAAACCTTGTCAGCCGCTTTTGCAACAGGAGCCTTTGACGCCGAAGCATCGCTGACCATTTTGATTATTTTTGACAAAGCCGTGTCCTCTCCGACTCCCGTTGCCTCACAGCGTATGAAGCCGAGCGTGTTTATTGTTGCAGCCGAAACGGTATCGCCCTCGGTTTTGTCAACAGGCATACTCTCGCCCGTCAATGCCGCCTCATTAACCGTACCCGAGCCCTCAACAACAACGCCGTCAGCAGGAATACTCTCGCCCGAACGAACAACAAAAACATCGCCCTTTTTCAGTTCTTCAACGGGGATTGCCGTTTCCTTGCCGTCTCTGATAACCGTTGCAGTCTGCGGCGCAAGCTTCATCAGGCTTTTGAGCGCATTGGTTGTCTTGCCCTTGGAATATGCCTCAAGCATTTTCCCCACGGTAATCAGTGTCAGAATCATTGCCGCAGATTCAAAGTAAAACTCATGCATATAATGCATAACCTGAGCCGAATCTCCGTTCAGCTGTGCATCGGTCATTGCAAACAGTGCATATGTGCTGTAGATAAACGCAGCCCCTGCACCCATTGCCACAAGAGTATCCATATTCGGGGCTTTATGAAAAGCCGCCTTAATTCCGCTGACAAAAAAGCGTTGATTTATGACCATAACCGCCCCCGTCAGAAGAAGCTGGGCAATGCCCATGGCAACGTGGTTTTCCGCAATTGCTGACGGCAGAGGCCACCCCCACATCATATGCCCCATCGACATATACATCAAAACGGCAAGAAACACAAGCGACGAAAGCAGCCTTGTTCTCAAGCCCGACAGCTCGCGGCTTTCCTCCGCTTCATTGTCCTGCACCTTCGTTTTCTGAGCAGCTTCCCCCTTCACCTCTGCGCCGTAGCCTGCCTTTTCAACCGCGCGTATTATCTCATCATCGGACGCCGTGCCTTCAACCGTCATCGAATTTGTCAGCAGATTCACCGCACATTCCGAAACTCCCCCGACAGCCGAAACAGCCTTTTCCACACGTGTACTGCATGCCGCACAGCTCATTCCCGTGACTGTATATTGTTTCATCTGTTGCACCTCCTCAATTTCTATTTAATAAGCTTTTGCAGAACCGACATCAGTTCATCAAGTGTCTCATCGTTTCCCTGTTTTATGTCAGTTGCAACGCATGTTCGTATGTGGCTTTCAAGCAAGGTTTTTCCAAAGCTTCCGAGAGCCGCATTCACAGCCGACACCTGAATCAGTATATCCGGACAGTATGCGCTTTTTTCAACCATGTTCTTTATTCCGCGGATTTGTCCTTCAATCCGGTTCAGGCGGTTCATCAGCCCTCTGTATTCCTCGTCGGAACGCTCCTTTGTTTTATGATTACACATTTTGCATTCTTTCATTCAAAATGCCCCCTTTTGCATATATAATATACCCCCTCGGGGTATTTGTCAAGAGTTTTTTTGCAAAAAAATAAAAATGCAGACCGCAGTCTGCACTCTGTATTTTTAAAAAACCTCCCTGCGCCGTTCGCGCCGCAGCTTTGCCGCCTCCCATTCCGCTCTTTCTTCCTCTGTCACAAGCTCCAGTTCGGGAACGGGTGTCGGTTTTTCGTTTTCATCAATCGCAACCATAACAATATATGCTTCATTAATCAGAACACGCTCTCCGCTCAGCTTTTCAACATAGCTGTTCACCTTGATTTCCATGGAGGTTGTCCCCACATAGGTGATATATCCCCTGACAATGACCGTATCATTCGCCTTTGCAGCCTTTCTGAACCGCAGCATGTCAACAAACGCCGTTGTGACATTTTTTCCGCTGTGTCTTCTTGCAACAACCGCCGCAATCTCGTCAATCCACTGCATAAGCTGACCGCCGAACAGTCTGTTATACCCGTTTATGTTTGAAAGCGTCAGCACATGCACCTGCTCCGCATAAGAATCAGAAACCCTTTTCATTTAATCACTCCTCAGATTATATCCTTAATTTTATCAAGCGAATCAACAGTAAAATCCGCGTGTATACCGCCCGTTTCCGCCATTTTCCCGTGATTGTACCATATTGTTTTTATGCCGTATGAGCTTCCGCCCTTTATGTCGGCGGTGGGGGAATCCCCGATTATCACGGTTTCACACGGCAGAACATCGGACAGCTCCGCAAAACAGCCGTCAAAGAAACCTCGTTCGGGCTTTGCAAAGCCGATTTTCTCGGAAATGAACAGCTTGTCAACATATTTCAGCATTTCCGCACGCGCAAGCCTTTTCTTCTGCTGTGCAAAGCCTGCATTGCTCGTTATGCAAACGGTATATTTATTCGCAAGATATTCAAGAAGCTCATTCGCACCGTCAACAGGCTCTGCCGCCTCGGTGATGTACGAAAAAAATCTTTTTTCAAGCACATGCCCGTCAAATTCAATTCCGAGTGCCGAAAGAATCCTTGCCCAGCGCACATCAAACAGCGCGTCTCGGCTGATTGTGCCCTTTTCCACCTCACGCCACAGACCCTCGTTTATCTCATGAAACCGCTCCGTCACCTCTGGGCCGAACGGCAGTCCAAAGTCCGAAAATGCATTCCTCGCCGCATATTCGGCACACTTGTCGAAATCCAGAAGTGTGTTATCCACATCAACAAAAACTGCTTTTATCATATGTCATCTCCGTTTTATGCTTTATGTAACCAGTATATCACAGATTTCGTTTTCTTGCAACATAAAAATCCGCTCCGCATAATATGCGGAACGGATTCTTTTTGTCAGGACTTTTTCATTCCCATATAAAAACGGTTTTGGCTCACCGGCTTATTCTGAATTGAATCCAGTGCTTCACCGAATCTTTGAAAATGCACAACCTCACGTTCGCGGAGGAATTTTATCACATCATTCACATCAGGGTCATCAGAAACCCTCAGTATGTTGTCATAGGTTGCACGCGCCTTTTGCTCTGCTGCCAAGTCCTCATTCAAATCGGCAATCGGGTCTCCCGTAACCGCAAGCGTTGCAGCCGAAAACGGATCGCCGCCTGCGGAAATCGGATAAACACCCCTGTTGTGGTCGATGAAATACGGCGCCATCGGGCTGTTCTCAATCTCTGTTGTCGTTGCATTTTTTGCAAGCTGTGTGATCAGAGTTCCAACCATCTCCAGATGAGCCAGCTCCTCTGTGCCTATGTCCGTCAGCGTTGCACGTGTTATGCCGTTCGGCATTGAAAACCTCTGTGAAAGGTATCTCATTGCTGCGCCTGCCTCACCGTGCGGACCGCCGTATTGGCTTACAATAAAGCTTGCAAGCTTCGGATTCGGAGTTTTAATGTTAATCGGATATTGAAGCTTTTTCTGATAATTCCACATATATTTTCCCTCCCTGTCAGTTCCACGGCCACGGTTCGTCAAGCCATGTCCAGTTCTCCGTGCTGTTCACGTCCGAAACCGTAATCGGACCGTATTCTCTTGCATATTGACTTTTCAGTTCCTCTGCCTTGTCTCTCATCTGACCGAACAAATACAATCCGATTTTATCATCGGGGTGCGTGTCAAGATAAAGATTCCATTCGTGAGCGGCAAAACAATATGCCATTATCTGTTTCATGAGGTTTTCTCTTTCATTCATTGCACCCGTCCCCCTTTTCACCGAATTGCTTTCCATACACCCCGAGCGGAAGGTCAAGAGGCGGAAAAATCGTTCCTCTCGACAAACCCGTTTCGGGGTCATACAAATTTCTGTCGTCTGCTTTCTGTATCGGTACATATGCATATCCAACCGCCATATTGCAGCTGTTTTCGGGCATATAAATCAAATCCTTTCTTTTTCGACTTACAATACCATTATATGTGCATATGTGCCAAATGTTACGCAACATCTCCGCGCGCTTTGAGTCTGACCGAAAGCACCGTCATATCATCATTCACCTCGCCGCGGTTTTCCTCAATCGCACGCCGCAGTATGCCGTCAGCCACAGCGTCCGCGCTTTTTCCGTTCCGGGTCTGCTCAATGTATTTTTTTATCCACGAATCTCCGCCCTCACGGGTTTCAACTCCGTCTGTCAGCATTATTATCGTATCTCCGTCCTCTATATCCATTTCCGCAATTTCAGCGTCAACACCGGCAAGCGCACCGACAGGCAGTGATGCGGCGCGGACGGTCTCGACACTGTTTTTTTGCAGTATGAAGCTCGGCTCTGCACCTGTCTTGATAAATTCCGCCTTTCCCGTATATAAATCTATTATGCACATATCAATCGTCACAAACGATTCACTTTCCGACTTCATGACCATGACGGAATTAATCAGTCTGACCGCAACCCTGCTGTCAAAGCCTGCCTGCAAAAAGCCGTCCAGAAGCTCAAGCATTGCTTCGCTCTCTCTTGACGCACGCTCTCCCGTTCCCATTCCGTCACTCAGCACGGCAACATATTTTCCTCCGCCAAGCTTCAGAAAACGGTAGCTGTCACCGCTGCGCTCCGACGCTCCGGCACACGCCGCGCCCGTCTCAACAACATATCTTTCCTTCTCGGAAAGCTCCATTCTCACAAGTCCCGTGTCCGAAAACACCGTTTCATGCAGCGAAACATCACATTCCAGAACCGCTTTCATCAGCTTTTTAATCTCCGCGGCAAAGCTTTCCTTCCACAAGGATTGCTTCACGGTCAGTTCAATTCTGTGCTTTCCGTTTCTGTCCTGAAAAACGCTCAAATCCTGAACTCTGATTCCCTTGCCCGCAAGTCTTGCGCGGATATCGTCAGCCGATATTGAATCCAGCCCCGTTTCCGAATTGATTTCCTCTGCAAGACCGTCAATAATCCGCGATACCCCCGACAGCTGTTCTCCGACCAGTTCACGGCTCTCGCACAGCTTGCTTTTCCAGACCCGTCTCACCTGATAAACATCAAACTGACGGTTAAGCTCACCGAGAAGCTTCGGCAGGTTGAGACAGCTTTGTTTGAAATAGTCCTGCACGTCCTCCTCCTTCAGCTCCCCCTTCTCTTCCATAATTTCAAGCAGCCTGAACATTGACTTATATGTCGAGTTGAAATCCTTTCCCCAACACACAGCCGATTTACGGCAGTCACGGCAGATTTTGTCGGCGGCGGCGTCAAACAAAACCGCAACATCGGTCATATCCGCCTCGTTCTCCTTGTCAGACAGCCTGTCCAGTGTTTTCGACATTGATTCAAACGACGCGGCAGCCGCCGACAGCCGCTGTCTGATTCCTTCCTTAACCTTCAATATGCTTTTCTTGTCATTCTCTTTGAGACAAAGTGTGTTTTTGAGCCAGACACTGCATTTGCGCGGAATAAACGCGAATATAACCGACGCCGCCATGATTTCATAGATTGTCAGCATCATCTCCATTGCACCGTTTGTATATACAATCAGCATTGCGTTTGCAAGGACAATTCCCGCAATTGCTCCGCCCTTGCCGAATCTTGAAAAAACGCCCGACATAAATCCGCAGAAGCTGAACGCTCCGAGAATCGGCATGAAATATTCCGTTCCGATTCCGCAGACAAGCCCAAGCAGAACCCCTGCACCCGTGGAATATCCGACACCGCAGCCACATGCAATCATGAGAATTATCACCGACGCGGCAGTGTTCATAACCGAAAAGTCAGAGCCTATGTATATTTCCTTCAGACTCATGACCAATATTGCCGCAATTGCACCCATACTCAGCTTTTCTTCACTTGTTACATTTTCCGCGGCACGTCCTCCGTTTTGAAGAAAGGCTCGTCCCTTGTCAAGAACCAATGCTCCAGCAACAACCGACGCCGACTCGCAAAGCAAAAGGATCACGCCGCCGAAACTGAATTCCTGCCACACCATTGCCGCAAATCCCGAAACCGCAACCGCACCGCCGGCAATGAGTCCCGACGCAACCTCGCTCACCCGTATTCCCTTTTCAAGCACAAACAAAACAGCCAGATATATTATCCCCGCACCAATATATTTTGCCGCGCCGACACGGTCACAAGCCACCGCCGCGCCCAGACTCACCGCAATGAAGGTTGCTGCCGCACCTAATGACATCTTTTTTTCCTGCGCAAGATATGAAAGCCCGAACGGCGCAATTCCGCCGTAAGGCATCGCCATTGCAGCAAAAAAGCCCGCAGCCCAAAGCGCGGCATTCCTCCGCAGACTGCCAATCCTTAATCTCGGTTTTTCTTTTCGTGCGGTTCCCTTTGTCACTCTCTGATAAGCAATCGGCTCTGTCTGTGCCATACTTATTCCTCCTTTGTAATTTCCATATTTTGTAATTTTTCTTTATTATACATGATACGGCAAAAAATAAATGTCGAAAATAAATAATTTTAGAAAATTTTTTAGCCGAACCGCAGAAATTGAGGAATAAACAAGCACAAATCGGGAATAATGAAAATATATACAATTCAGGAGGTCGGTGTCAATGAAAGATTATATTGCAATTGAAGGGATTGCCGCAAGGGAAATTCTGGACTCGCGCGGAAATCCGACTGTTGAGGTTGAGGTTTTCACCGAGGGCGACTATGTCGGACGTGCAGCAGTTCCGTCAGGCGCGTCAACAGGTGCATTTGAGGCATGTGAGCTGCGTGACGGCGACAGCCGCCGATATATGGGGCGCGGTGTCACAAAGGCAGTTGACAATGTCAACAACGAAATTGCGGACGCTCTTCTCGGCTGCAATGTTCTTGATCAGTGTGAGCTTGACAGTCTCATGATTAAGCTTGACGGAACTCCGAACAAATCACGGCTTGGTGCAAACGCAATTCTCGGAGTCTCGCTTGCCTGTGCAAAAGCGGCTGCCGCGGCTCTCGGTCTCAGCCTATACAGCTATATCGGCGGTGTGAATGCAAAGGTTCTGCCTGTTCCGATGATGAATATTATAAACGGCGGCAAGCACGCTGATAACTCAATCAGCTGTCAGGAATTCATGATTATGCCCGTCGGCGCAAAAAGCTTTCGTGAAGCACTCAGATGGTGTGCACAGGTATTTCACACATTAAAATCCATTCTGAAGGAACGGGGATATTCAACCGCTGTCGGCGACGAAGGCGGCTTTGCACCGAATCTGAAAAGCGACGAAGAGGCGGTCATGATTATCGTTGATGCAATTGAGCAGGCAGGCTTCCGCCCTTATGACGATTTTCGGATTGCCCTTGACCCTGCATCAACCGAAATGTATGAGGAAGCAAAGAAAATCGGCGAGGTCGGAAAATACCGTTTCTGGAAAACCGACAAGCTTTTCACAGCTGAAGAAATGGTTGATTTCTGGGCAGACTGGGTTTCAAAATATCCAATCATATCAATTGAGGACGGCATGGCAGAAGAAGACTGGGAAGGCTGGGATATGCTCACCAAGCGTCTCGGAGGAAAGATTCAGCTTGTCGGAGATGATTTGTTTGTGACAAACACAGAAAGGCTTAAAAAGGGAATCAAGCTTGGTGCGGCAAACTCCATTCTGATTAAGGTGAATCAAATCGGCACGCTGACCGAAACTCTTGAAGCGATTGAATGCGCCAACCGCGCAGGATATACGGCAGTCACCTCGCACCGCAGCGGCGAAACCGAGGACACAACCATTGCCGACATTGCAGTTGCAACAAACGCAGGTCAAATCAAAACGGGTGCGCCCTCACGAACCGACAGAACAGCAAAATATAACCGCCTTCTGAGAATTGAAGAGGAGCTTGGCGATGCCGCGCAATACCCGGGGCTTGACGCATGGTTTAACCTGAAATAAATGATTTTGTTTCGGCAATTGCGCAATTACCCCCACGGAATTACAGATACAAAAAACACGCCGACCGCAGTCGGCGTGTTTTCTTATATTTCATTGACGGCATTCTTCGCTTTATTTCAGCACCGAAACCGCTTCGGCTATTGTCTTTTCAAGTGCCTCTCTTCCGTATTTGTCAACCTGTGCACGGTTCTTGTCCCCGTGTGTCAGACAGCCCGCACCGCCGATACAGCCGCCGATGCACGCCATACCCTCAATGAAGTTGGCATCAAGCGCATTTTTGCTCTTTTTGAGGAGTGCCATTCTGCACTGGTCAATTCCGTCACACGAAACCGCCTTCAGCTTGAAATCAGCGTCAAGCCCCTGTTCCTTCAAGCCCTCCGCAACCGCGTCTGCAAGTCCTCCGCAGCGCGCAAAAATTCTTCCGAAATATGACGCATTGTCCAGAACACCTTCTTCAAGTGTTGTTATGTCAATGTCGCGGCTGTCAAACAGTGCCTGAAGCTCTTCAAAGGTGAGAGCCGAATCAACATACGGCTTCACGCTCTCCTTTTGGATCTCCATTTTCTTTGCGGTGCACGGACCGATGAAAACGACCTTTGCATTTTCTGTCGTATCCTTTATATATTTTGAAATCGCCGCCATCGGCGAGAGATTATGCGAAACAAACGGCAGCAGCTCGGGAAAGCTCTTTTCAATATATGCCACAAAAGCGGGGCAGCATGAGCTTGTCAGAAATCCCTTTTCTGCCAGCTCCTTCGACTCTGCCTGCGCAACCATATCAGCACCGAGAGCCGCCTCGATTACCGTGTGGAAGCCAAGCTCTTTAAGTCCCGTCACAACCTGTCCGAGCTTTGCATAGGTGAACTGACTTGAAATTGACGGAGCAACAACCGCGTAAAGCTTATACTTTGTGTTGCTTTCCGACTCCTTAATCATATTGATGACGTCCAGTATATATGACTTGTCGGAAATTGCACCGAACGGGCATTGATATACGCAGGCACCGCACGAAATGCACTTTTCGTTGTCGATTGTCGCCGCCTTGCTTTCATTCATTGCAATGGCCTTGACCTTGCAGGCATTCTGACACGGGCGTTTGCGGCTCACAATTGCCGTATACGGGCAGACCCTCGCACACGCACCGCACTCCTTGCACTTTGATTTGTCAATGTGCGCAACATGGTTGCTGTCAAACGTCAGTGCACCGAAACGGCATACGTCCTCACATCTGTGTGCAAGACAGCCGCGGCAGGCATTTGTGACTTCATATCCGCCGACGGGGCATTCATCGCACGCAATGTCAATGACCTCAATCACGTTCGGGTTTTCATCGTTTCCGCCCATTGCAATTCTGACTCTCTCCGAAAGAATTGCTCTTTCCTTATACACACAGCAGCGCATTGTCGGCATTGATCCGGGCACGATTATTTTCGGAATCTCTGTCAGGTTTTTCAGCAGAGTGCCGTTCCATGCCTGCTTTGCCACCTCACGCAGAACCTTATACTTCAGATATTGAACCTTGGTATCAAATTTTCTCACGCAAATCACCTCATGTCTAAAAATAGCTTATCTTAATTTTTTTGCCCATCTGCCTGAGACACTTTGACAGCTCCTCAACCAGATTCATTTTAATATTGAAATTTATCGGCAGTTCGGGGTTTTGGTGCGCCGGATTAATCGCCCGTCCGACATAAAAATTTATGTCGGTTGCCTCCTCAAAAAGCAGGCGGCATATGAGCGACGCGCCGTCACGCTTATAGCTCCACTGCTTGTAGCTTTCGTTATCGTTTAAATAGTCCTTTGCATATGTCAGAACCTTGTTAATCGTTATGACGCCCTCCGTCACAAGGTCAACGCCCTCAATCTCCGCAATCGGCGGAACGTCCGACTGTTCAAAGCTCAGGCTTGCGCGCAGAGGCTTGTGAAGATATTTCGCGGCAATTGATGAGGTTGTTCCTCCGCAGATGATGTGTTTTCCCTCCTTTGAGAAAAACAGCGACATCATTCTGTCACAGTCATCACGGTTCGACGGCGGACCGAACAAAAGGTTCATCGGCTCGCGCCTTCTGATTCTGACCACGCACGCGGTCGCATCGTCTCCCGGCTCACCGCCGTACAGCTTGAAGCACTCGTCCGTCAGAATTGTCGAAAGTGTCTTTGCCGTATATCCCGCAAGCGACACAGGCTCCAGGAACTCAATAATATCCTTTCTGTCCCAGCCGAAATTATATGCCGTGCCAATCCCCGCATGGGGGCAGCCGTCACTCATTGCAACAAAAATATCATTTTCGCGCAGGTCAATGACCGACTTATAAATCTTTTTGCCTGCAATTGTCAATTCTGTTTTCGGGTAGTCATAGTTGCTGCCGTCACGTATGAGAATCACGGGCGGATTGTCATACTGAATCAGTTCCGCGGTTTCATTATCGATCAAATGTATTATCGTGAATGTCGAATATGCAACACCCCTGACCGAGCATACGGGCAGAGCCATTGCGATTGTTTCAACGCAGTCCTCAAGCTTGAGTCCCTCCGACATCATGGTTGAAATGATTTTTGAGGTCAGCGTGGACAATATGCTTGCCTTAACGCCGCTCCCGAGTCCGTCTGCAAGAACAATCACCGAGGAATTTTCGCCCTGCTCAACGACATCAACATGGTCTCCGCAAAGCTGTTCGCCCGCATGGTTTATGCTTTTGTAGCCAATGTCGGCACATAAATTATTCATCAGCAATCGACTCCTTCAGCTTTGAAAGCGCAATTTTGGTTTCCGCCGCCGTTTCGCCGAGCAATGATGCAATTTCCTGAACAATTCTCATCTGCTTGTCAACAACCTTATCCGCAGTTTCAACCGTGCGGCGGCTCAGATTTTCCTTGCGTTCCCTCTCGCTTTCTTCATCGGTGACATCTCTCATTATGCAAATCAGCAGACGGTAGCTGCTGTCGTATATGACAGTCTGTTCAACATATTTTTTATATTCCGCAAGATAGGTTCTTTGATTTCTTATTGCCCTGCCGTCCTGCAAAACATCAACAAACACCTTCGGGTCAAGGATTCTCACAACCTGGTCACCGAGAATGTCGCGGCTGGAGCGAATGTTCATTATTTCGCGTGCAGCACGGTTAATCTGCTGAACCTCCAGCTTTTCATTCAGAACAATAATGCCGTTCGGCGTGTTGTTAACAATATTATCCGAAAAGCTCTCCGCCTTATCCTTCAGGTATGGCAGACACATTGATATTTCAGCCTTGCCCTGATATATTGCAACAGCCTTTTCGCGGCAAGTGTTATAGCCGCAAGAGCCGCAGTTCAGCTCATCGGACGGCTTCATTTTGCCCATTTGCCTCAGAATATCGCTTATTTCGCTGTCTGACGGCATTTGCAGCTTACGCTCGATGATTTCAAACTGCTTTCTGATTGCGAACGAATCAGGCTGCTCAACCTCAAAGTCACGGTCGCCCGCATAGTTTGCAACAGCCACATAATCACGCACCGGCGAGCGGTGATACTTCTCCATGACCGGTCCGCCGACACAGCTTCCCGGACATGCCGACATCTCAATGAAGCAGTTGTGGATTTCCCCGTTTTCAATGTCCTTCAGCGCAGCAATGCAGTTTTCCGCACCGTCAATTGCCATATAGGTATATCCCGGCGCGTCCTGTGCCATTGTTTTCAGGATTCCGCCCGTGGTGGGGAAGAATCTTGCACGGCTTTCGCGGCAGCCGGACATCTCACGTTTCAGCTCAATGCCCTCCAGCTTCAGCCACTCGGTCAGCTCTTCAAAGGTCAGCACTGCGTCAACAATGCCTTCATAATGCTCCGCCTCGTCCTTCTTTGCAACACACGGACCGATGAACACGGTCTTTGCATTCGGGAAACGTTTTTTTATGTCCATACAATGCGCCTGCATCGGAGACATGACATCTGCAAGATACTGAAGCGCAAAGGGGTGGCATTTCTGTATGAGCAGATTGACGGAATGACAGCATGAAGAAATCAGGACATCATGCTTCTCCTCTGCAAGCATACGCTCATATTCCGTCTTTACAATTGTTGCACCGACTGCCGTTTCCTCAACATCTGCAAAGCCGAGAGCCTTCAGTGCCTCGCGCATGGCTTCAATGCCGACACCGTCATAGTTTGCGACAAACGACGGCGCAAGACTGACAATGACAGGGTCGCCGCTCTGGAGATATACCTTCACCTTTTCGGTCTCATCGACAATCTCCTTCGCGTTCTGCGGACAGACAACAAAGCACTGACCGCACAATATGCATTCATTGCCGACAATATGCGCCTGATTTCCCGAAAACCTTATGGATTTCACAGGGCAATGCCTGATACACTTATAGCAGTTCTTACAGTTTGATTTTTTCAGCGTGAGACAGTTGGGCATTTTGCCACTTCCTTCCGAAAATTATGTTTTTGCATTATCAGTCGTCTATAATTTTGCCAGAACCTCATTTTCAAAAAAGTCCTTTGTTGTCTCGGGTGATACGGAATGAAATTCGCCGTCCACCTCAACGCAAACGCCGCTCTGACACTTTCCCATGCAGAATGTGCCTCCAAGCTCAATTTTGTCTTTCATTCCCCGATCCGAAATCAGCTCCTGGAGCTGTTCAACAACCTGTCTTGACCCCTTGATGTGACATGAGCTTCCAATACATACGGTAATTTTCATTTTAGCCTCCGTTCCGCCGCCCTGCATCGACATAGGTTTTATTTCCGCTCTCATCGGCAGGACAAAATTGATGAGAGCAATTGCCCTTTTCGGGCTTCGGGAAAACCGCCGCAATTTTTTTGCGTGTCTGCCCTTTGTTAAAAGTTTAACACCCCTGTTCACCCAACAGGAAATGTAAAATAAATATATGTCTATATACTAATTGATATATCGTGTCACAAAGCCCTGCGTTTCGCGGTGCAAAGCTCGGTTATGAATTTTTTGTCAAGTTCTGTCATATTGTAGCCCTTGCGGTAAATCAAAATATCTTTATATTTTTTTTCATAATCGGAACATCTTTTCATCACAAGACCATAGCGTCCGACCGTCTCCTCAGACAGAGGGCAGACCCACGCAAATGAATCAGCATCACTTGCAAGCAGACTGCAAAGGCTCGCGCGGTCATGAATGAAAATCCGCTTTTCCGTTCCTGCCTGCAATTCCTCCTTCTTCACCGTCGAGATTGGCACGAACGGCACATATGGGTCAAAGCTCACAAGCTCCGTGAACGGCTTCAGGTCGTCAAGACAAATGCTTTCCTTTTGTGCAAGCACATGCTTCGCGCTCATTGCCGCAACAGACGAAAACTCCGCAACAACCTCAAATTCCAGTCCTTTTTCCTCCAGCATTTTTTTGAAGTGTCCGTCATACACCGCGGCATATCTTATTATGCCGATTCCGCAGTCATCATGGAGAACACGTCTCACGGTCTCCTCCGAATCACACTCGCTGTATGACAGCTCTGCCGCAGCTCTTTTGTCCAAGCTTCCGACAAACGCCGAAAACGCATCGGATATATAGTCCGTGCAGGGTACGGAAACCGAAAATCTCAGCTTTGCGCCCCTGTCCTTGGAATAAATCGCCTCAACCTCGTCAATGCGGTCAAGAATGTCCTTTGCATAATTCAAAAACTCCCCGCCGTCGGCAGTCAGTGTGATTCCCCTTGCCGTCCTGTCAAAGACCGTGATTCCGAGAGAATCCTCCAGCTCCTTTATCGCACGGCTCAGATTCGGCTGGTTCATATACAGATTTTCCGCCGCCTTGCTGATTGACCCCGTGCTTGCGACCTCAACGGCATATCTCAGATGCAATATATTCATTTAAACATAACTCCTAATACTTTTTCCGAATAATTATAACATTTTTTTACACAACAGTCAATCAAATCAGAAAATTTTTTCCAAACAGGGCAAATTTTTTCTTTTTCAGCTTTTTGAATATCGGTAAGGAGTGACTCCCTTTATTCTCTTAAAAACCGCCGCGAAATAGTTGCTGTCACCGAAACCGCACCGCGCGGCAGTTTCCGTGACCGAACAGCCCTCCTCCGAAAGGAGTCTTTCGGCATTGTGAATCCGCACATATGTTATATATTCGCAAAGCCCCACACCCGAAACCGCCTTAAACTTTCTCGAAAGGTGTCCCTCGCTGACCGCAAACCGACGGCTCAGGCTTTTCAGAGAAAGCTCCTCCGCATAGTTCGCGCTTATATATTCCGAAATCCGCGCTATGAGCCTCTCCGCCTCTGTCTCGCTCGGCTTTATGTCGGTCTTGTGACGGCAAAGCAGCGTCAGCAGCTCGAGGGTATACAGTCTTATCATCGTTTCGGAATACTGCCTGCCGCTCCCGTATTCCTTTTCCAGAAGGTGCAGCAGCTCCTCAATCCGCGCACGCTTGCCGACCGCAATATGTATCAGCTTGCACCTTGAAAGCTCGCGGACAACCGCCTCAGTTCCGCCGTCCAGAATTTCCCTGCCGAAGCTGACGAGTATGCGTTCATTGTGCATGCACTCCTCGCTGTCGGTTTTATGCAGCATTCCCTCGGGCACAAGAATGAAATCACCCTTTTTCAGGTGGAATATCTCGTCGCCGATGAAATATTTCGTCTCCCCGTCCAGAAGGCAATAAAGCTCAAAATTATCGTGAAAATGTATTCCCGTTGATTTTCTGCGGTTCACTGCCGCATCGCGCGAAACGGTTTCGTTTCTGTATGTCACCGCGCCCATAAGCCTCACACCCCCTCAGCTCAATAGTATCATTTTTTTCACGCAAAGTCAATCAATTTTTTCGTATTTTGCATGTAAATAAGCAAGAATTTACTGGATAATATAATATTATTGTTATATAATTTTCTTAACAAATATATTTCGGAGGTTTGACTATGTTTACAAAACCGCAAAGATGTGAAAAAATAATACAATTCGGCGAGGGCGGGTTTCTCCGCGGCTTTGCCGACTGGATTGTTCAGCTGACCGATGAGGCAACAGACTTTAATGCAGGCGTTGTTGTTGTTCAGCCAATTGAGAACGGAATGTGCAAAAAGCTTGAGGAACAGAACTGCGTATACACCCACGTTATGCGCGGCATGAAGGACGGTGTCCCGACAGTTGAAAAAAAGCTTATTGATGTCATTTCAAGAACGGTTGAGCCTTATGCCGATTTTGGAAAATATCTTTCGCTTGCAGAAAACCCCGATTTCCGTTTTGTGATTTCCAACACAACCGAATCGGGCATTGCATATTGCGCCGATGACAAGCCCGAAAATGCACCGAACGTGACATTTCCCGCAAAACTCACGCTTCTGCTTCACAAACGCTTCACCCTCGGTCTGAAAGGATTCATCTTCCTGCCCTGCGAGCTTATTGACAAAAACGGCGAAACACTGAAAAAATATATTCTCAGATATGCCGAACAGTGGTCACTGGGCGATGATTTTTGCAGCTGGCTCGAAAACGAAAACATTTTCTGCAACACATTGGTTGACAGAATCGTGACAGGCTATCCGCGCGGCGAAAAAATTGACCTCGGCTATGAGGACAACATGGTGAACACAAGTGAACTTTTCCACCTTTGGGTCATTGAGGGTCCGCAGTCAATCACCGCAGAGTTTCCTTTTGACAAGGCAGGTCTCAACATAATCGTGACCGACAATCTGGAGCGTTACCGCACGCGAAAGGTCAGAATCTTAAACGGCGCTCACACCTCCATGATTCCCTATGCAATGCTTGAAGGAATCGAGACGGTCGGAGACTGCATGGACAACGAAAAAATGTGTGCATTTGTCAAAAAGTGCGTGTATGACGAAATCATTCCGACTCTCGACCTTCCCGAATCGGAGCTTATCGACTATGCCGACAACGTTTTTGAGCGTTTCCGCAATCCGTACATCAAGCATATGTGCGCGTCAATCTCTCTCAACTCTGTCAGCAAGTTCAAGGTTCGCGTGCTGCCTTCAATACTCGGCTACATAGAACGCAAAGGTGCAATGCCTGACAATCTGCTGCTTTCGTTTGCAAAGCTGATCGAATTCTATAAAACCGATATGCCGAACGATGACAAGGACGTTATGAAATTCATGAAGAAGGCGTCAATCCGCGAAATTCTTGCAAACACCTCGCTCTGGGACACCGATCTCAGCTTCCTTGCCGATGAAATTGAGAGGAGATGCAGCATTGATAATAAATAAGCTTGACAATGTTGAGGTCAGCCTCGAAAACGGTCACAAATATGCCCTGTGCGACATTGCAAAGGGTGAGAATATAATAAAATACGGAAATCCGATTGGTCATGCAGTATGTGATATAAAACGCGGAGAGCATGTTCACAGCCATAACATGAAAACCAACCTGAGCGGAAATCTTGAATATACTTATGAACCCGATTTCACGCCGACCGAAAGGGTCGGCACCGATAAATGTTTTATGGGATATATCCGCAAAAACGGCGATGTCGGCATTCGGAATGAGGTGTGGATTGTCAGCACCGTCGGCTGTGTCAACAAGCCCGCAAAGCGTCTTGCGGAGCTGACGGGAGCAAGGCATTTTGAACACCCGTTCGGCTGTTCTCAGCTCGGCGATGACCAAAAAACAACTCAGCTCATTCTGAAGGGTCTGGTCTGTCACCCCAACGCGGCAGGTGTTCTGGTTCTCGGTCTCGGATGCGAAAACAACAATATTTCCGAGTTTAAAAAGGTTCTCGGCGAATATGACCCCGAACGCGTCAAGTTCCTGAACATTCAGGACTGCGGGGACGAGCTTGCCGAAGGTGCTGAGATTATCCGCGGACTTTTTGAATATGCAGACAGCTTCAAGGCTGTTCCCGTTCCTGTTTCAAGGCTTAAAATCGGTCTCAAATGCGGCGGCAGCGACGGTTTCAGCGGAATCACCGCAAATCCCCTTGTCGGCTCGCTGTCCGACAAGATGATTTCGTTCGGCGCAAGCTGCGTTCTGACCGAGGTTCCCGAAATGTTCGGTGCGGAGCATCTTCTGATGAAACGCTGTCCGACAAAAGAGCTTTTTGACAAAACCGTTTCTCTGATAAACGGTTTTAAGGACTATTTCACACGCCATAATCAGGTTATATATGAAAACCCGTCACCGGGAAACAAAGTGGGCGGAATCACAACACTTGAAGAGAAATCTCTCGGCTGTGTTCAAAAGGGCGGAAAAAGCGAAATTGCCGACGTTCTTGACTATGGCGGTCGCGTGACCGAAAACGGTCTTTCTCTTCTGAACGGTCCCGGCAACGACATTGTCGCAATAACCAATCTGACAGCCGCGGGAGTTCACATGGTTCTGTTCACAACAGGGCGCGGAACACCCGTCGGCGCACCGGTTCCGACCGTCAAAATTGCAACAAACCATTCTCTTGCCGAGCGCAAGAAAAACTGGATTGATTTTGACGCATCGCCGCTTCTCGACGGCGTATCCATGGAAGATATGACCGACCGTCTCATGGATTTCATAATCAAAACAGCGTCGGGCGAGGAAACAGCCAACGAACGCAACGATTACCGCGAAATCTCAATTTTTAAGGACGGAATCGTTCTTTAATTCTTTTAAATTTTTTAGCCTGTGCACAGCACAGGCTTTTTTGTATAATTAATATTAATTTGTGAAATGCTAAAACAAAAAAACAAAAGGAGCTGAGCTTTATGTCAAACGATACGATTGAGCTGTTGAAGGAATGTAATTCGGGTATAAAAATGGGTGTCAACGCCATTGACGAGTGTCTTGACAAGGTTGACAGCAGTGAATTTTACCGTCTGCTCTCCGACTGCAAAGAAAAACATCAGGCTCTCGGCAGCGAAACGCACGAGCTTCTGAACAATTGCGGCGAGACGGGCAAGGATCCCAATCCTGCCGCACGCGGCATGTCATGGATAAAAACAAACGTTATGCTTTCGATTAACAACAATGACCGCACCGTTGCCGACCTGATAACCGATGGGTGCAACATGGGGGTGAAATCCCTCAACCGCTATCTGAACAAATATGAATCCGCAGAGGACCGCGCAAAAGATATTGCCGAAAGACTCATTAATCTCGAAAGCGGTCTTGCGGAGGACATCAGAAAATACCTTTAATAATTTGATTGACATTTTGCGGTTTCTATATTAAAATGTTTCATATAGAAAACAAATGAAAGGCTTTGAAAAAAATATGAAAAGAATCGCAAAATTTGAAAAGGTAAGCTATAATGAATTTGAATCGGCATGGAACGACACCTTCGCGTCATGCGAGGGTGCAGCTGCCGCATATGAAGGAATAAAGCTTCCGCGCCGCGCAACATGCGGTTCGGCAGGCTATGATTTCTTCACGACCTCCGACATTTCCCTTGCCCCCGGCGAGACTGCAAAAATCCCGACAGGAATACGTGTCCGCATCGATGACGGCTGGGTTCTGAAGATATATCCGAGGAGCGGTCTGGGCTTCAAATTCAGGCTTCAGCTCAACAACACAGTCGGAATAATCGACAGTGACTATTATTTCTCCGACAATGAGGGTCACATATTCATCAAGATTACAAACGACTCAAAGGAAGGCAAAAAAGTTGAGCTGAAAGCCGGAGACGGCTTTGCACAGGGAATTTTTGTCGAATACGGAATTACGGTTGATGATGATGCAACTGAAATACGCAACGGCGGTTTCGGAAGCACAAGCCGCAAATAGGGAGGCTTCGGCATGACCGAAATACAAAAGAAACTGTTTGCGCTGAAGGACGGCGGATATAAACAGTTTAATCAAAAACTCATTCCGACGGTGAACCCCGTCACGGTTATCGGAGTCCGCACGCCCGACCTGAGAAAACTTGCACGCATTCTGTCGGGCAGCACCGCGGCGGAACAGTTTATGTCCGAGCTTCCGCATAAATTTTATGAGGAAAACAATCTTCACGCATATCTGATTGAACAGATTTCGGATTACGGCACCGCCCTTGCGGAAACGGAACGCTTTCTGCCGTATGTTGACAACTGGGCGACCTGTGACACTTTTCTGCCGAAGGTGTTCAAAAATAACACCGACCGTCTTTTGCCGAAAATCAAGACATGGCTTATATCCGCGCACACCTACACTGTTCGGTATGCTCTCGGGCTGCTTATGAGGCTTTATCTTGACGAGCATTTCAGCCCCGTGTTCTTGGAGCTTGCTGCCTCTGTTCATTCCGATGAATACTACATAAACATGATGATTGCGTGGTATTTTGCAACCGCTCTCGCAAAGCAATATGAAAGCACTGTTCCGTATATTTCCGAACACAGACTTGACCCGTGGACTCACGGAAAAGCAATTCAAAAGGCAATTGAGAGCAGGCGCATATCGCTCGAGAAAAAAGAATATCTGCGAACGCTGAAATAAGTCAACACATGTTAAAAGCGGTATACTGCAATAATCAGTATACCGCTTTTATAGTGAGTTCACACGCTCCTGCCGTCTATTATCAT
Organism: uncultured Clostridia bacterium; assembly: GCA_934463175.1. Classification (GTDB taxonomy): domain Bacteria; phylum Bacillota; class Clostridia; order Monoglobales; family Monoglobaceae; genus CAKSIW01. Next base: position 38,587 of record CAKSIW010000011.1, read on the forward strand.
CATTTTGTCCATGTTTGGTTCGATTTCCTTTTTCACCACTTCATCGTTCCATTTTGAAGGTTCTATTTCCTCAATCGAGACCGAAATCGCCTGCGGCGGACAACCCCACTCTTCAAGAAATATTTTGTTTATCCTTTCAGCCACTCTTTTCTTTGTTTCCTCGTCCTTCGGAAAGGACTTAATTGCAATATACGGCATATGTTTCCTCCTTATAAAATACAAAACCTTGAAAACGGCTTGTTTTCAAGGTTTTTTGGGTTGCGGGGACGGGATTTGAACCACGCGACCTTCGGGTTATCACTCCGTGCCGGTCGCCGTCATGTGTCGCACGCCTTCGCCTGTTCGGCTTGACGCGCTCGCATTTTGGGCGACACCGCTTGTGAAAACAGTCCACCGGACTGTTTTCACTTCACTAACCCAACGAGCTACGCTCGTCGGTCTCATAACCCGACCGCGAAAACAAGTCAATATTCTCAATTAAAATACAAAACCTTGAAAACAGCTTGTTTTCAAGGTTTCTGGTTGCGGGGACGGGATTTGAACCACGCGACCTTCGGGTTATGAGCCCGACGAGCTACCAAACTGCTCCACCCCGCGATATATAATTTCGTAATGGTGCCGGAAACCGGGATCGAACCGGTACGGGAAATCAATCCCACAGGATTTTAAGTCCTGGGCGTCTGCCAGTTCCGCCATTCCGGCACGTCAGCATTACTAACTCATATATAATAGCACACTTTTTCTGCTTTGTCAATACCTAAACACTAATTTTTTCTTTATTTCCTGCAAATATTGATTTTCGGAAAAACATATAGTATAATTAACCCAAGAAACGACCATTAACTGCACTTGATACAGTGTTTCATAAAAATCCAAACTTTCGGGAGGAAATCTGATTGAGAACAAAACTGAAAGAATTTGCAATGCGCTTTTTCAACGGAAGGCTTGATTTCCGTGTCAGGCTGTTCAACGTTCTCGCAATTGCGGGAACCGGAATCAGTGCGGCAACATTCATACTGAATATGGTTACAGGCATGAGGACAAGTATGCTTCTGAGTGCCCTGCTCACCGCACTCTCCGCAGGACTTTTAATCTTTACATATAAAACAGGAAAATATCAAATCGGATATATTGTTACGATTGTTACCATTTTTATGCTTTTCTTTCCCGTCCTTTTCTTTGCCTCCGGCGGCTTTAAAGGCGGTATGCCGTCCATGTTTATCTTTGCCGTGCTGTTCACGGTGCTGATGCTGAAGGGTGCATGGGCACTTTGGGTGTCTCTTGCGGAAATATTGGAATATATCACCGTTTCCGTCATTGCCTGCCTCAATCCGCAGCTTGTTACATTGTTCCGAACCGACGCGGAAATGCTGACCGATATTCTTGTCACAACCGTGGCTGTCAGCGTCTCATGCGGAATTGTTCTGTTTTTTCATCTCAGGGAATATGAGTCTCAAAGAAAGCAGCTCGCCGAACAAAACGCTCAGCTGAAACGCCATGACGAAACAAAATCGGTGTTTCTGACAACTGTTGCTCACGAAATTAAGAATCCTTTAAATGCAATTAATCTTCATGCCCGCGACACCTTTGAATTGCTTGGCGAACCATGTCCCGAAATTGAAACCATGAAGGAAAATCAAAAAACCATCGAAAAAATGGTCGTGCGGATTGACCGCATTGTTGTTGAGCTTATGGACACTGTCGCAATTGAACAGGGACGGCTTGCGCTCGACCTTTCCTCCGTTCGTCTGTCACGTCTTGTTACGGAAGCGTCAGAAACATGCTTCGGTAAAAACTATGCAGGCGCAAACAAGCTTGTTTTTAATATTGACGAAAGCCTGCCGCCCATTCAGGCGGATTATGCACGAATTATTCAGGTGATCACAAATCTGCTGTCGAACAGCATTCAGCACACAAAATGCGGAACCATAACCGTCACACTGAAGCGTCATGGCTCATGTCAGCTCATCTCCGTTTCGGATAACGGCGAGGGAATGCGCGACGAGATAAAAGAAAAAGCTTTTGACGGATATGTTTCGGTCAGCCGTGAATACTGGCGGCACGGAATCGGTCTTTTCGTCTGCCGCCAGATTATTGAAGCACACGGCGGCAAAATTTGGATTGAAAGTGAGCTTGGCAAGGGAACAACGGTCTCGTTCACCCTGCCTTCCGCTGAGGAGGAATGAATATGTCAGCAGCAACCATACTTATTGTTGAAGATGAACCGGATGTTCTCGAAATTAATTCCCGAATGCTGAAACGCCGCGGATATGACGTCATCACGGCAGGTTCGGCTGAAGAGGGCAGACGGTGTCTCGCGTCCGTCACGCCCGATATGCTCATTCTTGACATAATGCTTCCCGACGGAAGCGGTTATGATATATGTGAGCTTTTTCGGCGCACAAGCGACAATCCCGTTGTGTTCCTGACAGGAAAAACCGAGATTGCCGACAAGGTGGAGGGTCTCGGACGTGGCGGCGACTATTATCTCACAAAGCCATACGGCTTTGATGAGCTCATCGCCGTCACAGAACGGCTTCTGCGCCGTCATTTTGACACAAAGGAAAGATACAGGCAGTCGGATACCTTAAAAAAAGGCTCAATCACGCTGGAGCTTTCAAAAAACAAGGCTTTTGTCGGCGGAACAGACGCAAACCTGACCGCCAAGGAATTTGCCATTCTCCTCCTCCTTGTTAAAAACGAAAACAAGATTCTTTCGCCAAAGGAATTGTATGAAACCGTTTGGGGAATGCCCTCGGCGGACGACACGCGCACAATCCGCTTTCACATCGGTAATTTAAAAAAGAAAATCAACACGGAAAATGCCGATGACTATGACATCGTTTCGGTTTACGGAAAGGGCTATTTCTTTACGGTAAATTGAATTGCAAGTTTTCCCTAACAATTCAGATATTTCAATTATTTCTGCTATATTTATAATAGCGGGAAAACTATCGCTCCGATCGGGTTTTGCCCATCGGAGCTTTTATTTTTCGGAGGAGGTGTTGTTTTGAAAATACTGGTTGTCGGACATGACGCGGAAATCACCGCTTTGACAGGAAAAATTCTTGAACGAAGCGGCTATGAGGCTTTATGCTGTTCATGCGCTGCGGACGTGCAGGCATTAATCAGCTGCGGCGGTTTCCAGCTTATCATTGCCGAGCTTGAGGACGATGAAGCAGAGCGGATACGGTTCTGCAAGACTGTGAAGAACGCAGTCAGACCGCCCAAGCTGCTTTTAATCGGCAGAAGCGGTGAAGAAGAAATCTCCATGCTTAATGCAGGAGCTGACGATTGGATTAAAAAGCCGTATAAAACGGAAGTGTTCCTTGCAAGAATTTCCGCTTTGCTGCGGCAATGTGAAGCAATTGTATGATAAAGAGAGGAGTTTTGGCATGAAAAAGCAATTCACGGCATTTATTCTTACATTCGGCATGCTGCTGAACCAAAGCACATGCATGGTGAAGGCTGCCGAAAGCAGTAAAAACGCATACGGTCATTCAATCACATATACACCCGTGACACAGCTTTATACAGACGGTGAGCCTGTGAGATTTTTTGACGCAGGTGTGACCGAATGGGGAAAGCTTGACGAGAAAATATATACAAGCGAAGCAGAATCAATCAAGTGGCTTCAGAAAAACAACTATCTTCTGAACCGTTTCGGACGCAAATTCAACAGTGCAGACACGATTGGCAGCTTTAACTCAAAGGGTGAGTGGCTGACGCAGATAACAGGTCCGAGAAACGTTCGGAAATGGTATGCAAATGTCCGCTTTGACGCCCTTATTGACAAAGAAAAACGTGAAAACGGAAACATATATAATATGTATGACAAGGGCGATTTGCAGTATTTCTTCTCGCGAAAGGTTAAAACCGTTCAGACAAAGTGGGGCATTTCGGGCAAAAGCAATGATACAGGCTTCACTTATGCACTTGATGAATCCACACAATCAAGCGGCGGAGGCTGGAAATACTACAACACACTTAAAGACGGTCCCAACCTTGGCAACTTTTCCGCATGGAAGGACGGAAAGACTCTCGACATCATCTCCTTCATCGCATACAGCGACAAAGACAACCGCGTGGATTCCTATCTTTCAGGCGCAATGCTTGTCGGCAGGGACATCAAAGGTCCGCGGATTTCCTCAGTCAGAGTGACCTCCGATATTGACGGAAAAAACGAATTGGAGAACGGAACGGTGACACTCAGCAACATAGATAAGCTCCGCGACCGCACCGTATATTTTCAGGTTGAATGGAATGAGCCTGTTATGTTCAAGGGAATCTCAGCCGCAGCACTTAAAAACCTGTCTCTGAAAATTAATACAATCGGAATCGACGGCACAAGCGGTCTGCTTGCAGAGGCACCGTTCCTGAAATTTGCGCCGTCCAAAAAAGACGGCAAGCCCGTAATGGTGTTTGAATACAGAATTGCCGATCCATATTCGGATTTTTCCTCCGCTGCGCAGGAACGCGGATATTTCTATAAATTCAGCAGCGTGAATGTGTCCGAAAGAGAAAATGATACACTTTGGAATCACATCTATGATATTTCGGGAAATAAATTTGCCTCGGACGAGAACGGTCTTCAGCCGTCAGGAAAGGTTTCCGCAATTGTATTCGGCTCGCCGAAGGTCGATTTAACCCCGTTCGGTGTCAGCAGTATCAGAATGTCAAAGACATATGACGGCTCGGCATATATCAAACCGCAGGAAGCTTTTGAAATCACGCTCAGCCTCAACAAGTCTTTTTCAAAAAACACAAAGGAAAGCGATTTGCCGAAAATCACCCTCAACGTCACGGATTCGGAGGGAAAGAACATATCCCTGACCCCCGACAGCTTTGGTTCGGACTTCATAAAATACCGCACACGCTTCTCTTCCGAAAGCAAAGCCGACAGCACGCCGGTTAAGGTCATTTCGGTTTCATCACCTGAAGGCAAGCCTAATGACAACTCGGGATACCAAATGATGAATTATGCCACGGACAGTGACGGTATGCTTGCTCCCACAGATATTCCGTACGGTGCGGAGAGCAGAATATCGGATTATTGCATAGCTCCCGACAAACAGTATAAGCTCGATTTTGACGCACCGCGGATAAGCATATCGGCAAGCAGTGCAGGAAACGGAATCATAATGCTGACAGCTTCCGCAGACGATTCATCTTTGGAAGGCTGTGAGGCGTCCTTCACCGTTAAAGCAAACGGAAGTGCGGCAGGCGAAGGAATGAGCTTTCAGGCAGCTTCTTCCGAAAGCTATAACGGCTCGGAATGGAAAAGATGCGTTGACGGTGCGACAATCATCTCCTTCAGCGCGCCTGTCATCAGCAAAGGCAGCGAGGGCAAAGCATACGGCTTTGTCAGGTTGCCTCAGAACAGCGAATCGGATAAAATTGATATAAGCGTTGTTATTGCGGACGAAGCCGAAAACATCGCAAGTGCATCAACGGTGTTCACAGCCCCCGACTGGGACGGATATGACACTCTTGCGCCGACTGTCCGCGCTTATGTCAGACAGGAGGAAATCACGGTCGATATATCCGACATTGATGACGAAATCACATACATGTACGGTTTTTCGGAAGATGAAAGCCGTGAACCTTCATATATCTCTGCGGACGGAAAGAGCGGTGTTATCGCACCGCCCGAGCTGCCCGAGGGAAACATGATTCACTCAAGGGTGCTGTGGATTAAGGCTGCGGATTCACACGGCAACGAAAGCGATGTTTTGAAGCTGCCCGTGAAATATGACAGGACATACACCGAAATCATCTGCCATGCCGACACCGAAAAGCAATACAGTTCGGGCGATTTGCCGACGGTTGAATTTGAAGTGAAAAACGCAGCGGCTTTTTGGTATGTGTGGGCTGAAAAGCCTGCAAATGTTTCCGACACGGCGGCATATATTGCCGATAATTACCTTGAAAATATGAAAGCACGGGCTGAAGAATATTTCAACGTGTTTGACCCCGAAAAGCTTACAAAGCCAATTGCCGAGCTTAACGGCGGCACTCCCGTTGCCGCAGTTAACCCCGCAGACGAAAGCTACGGAGAGGACATTGCCGCAAGCGAGACCTCGCGCCCGATTATGCTTATCATCGCGGCAGAAAAGGAAGACGGCGGCACGCTTGTGAAAACATTTGAGTTTGACACATTCTGCGGTGCACCTGACGCGACTATGCGCCAAACACGTTTTTCAACCAATGACAGCCGCGGAAAAAGAGTTGACTATGTGAGAGACAGCAGCGGCGGCGGCCTGATCTGGTCTGATGATGAAGTTGAACACCCGACGAACACTCCCGATTTATTCGGCTTTGCGCAGGCTGAAATACAGCTCATCGGAGACCCAGTAACGGGTCTTGACCGTGTTGACACAGAAAACAGCTCCGTAATTCTAAAAAGAGTTCTGTATAATGAAGAATGCAAGCCCGAATACATTCATTCGTATGATGTGGTCAGAGAATGGAAATTCAGTGAATTGAATTTCTGCGAAACCGCGGGCGGTGCAATGAGTGCCGTTTTGGACATTGACCCAAACAGCATTGACGCAAGGTTCTATGAAATCACAAAATCCTTTGACGAAGATTTCGGATATGAAGTTTCAGAGAACAGAATCATACGCTATGAGCTTGAATGGAATATGGAATGCAAAGGTGGCATTGCTCCGAAAACCGAGCCGATTGCATATTTTGCATTCAACAACACACCCAAGGGCTTTATACACAGCACACATTACGGCACAGACGGTCAGATGTCACTGTATCATAACTTAACGGATTATGAACAGAAAAATATTGAAGCGGTGTTTGACACGGACGGAAACGACGTCACCGCCGACATACCCGTATACACCGTCATGACAGCATATCCCGAAGAAAACGGTCTCAATGAATACATACGCTTTTCGGGTCCTGCCTCAAGCTTTTACAACGGCGACAATTCATACTACGGAACGCCGATAGTGAACCTGATTGACCCTGCCAACACAGCAAAGCTCAAAATTCACATTGGAACAGACCCCGAAAATCTTTCGGAGACTCTCGCATTCACGCACGAATACTATGAATTTTTGTCCGAGCCGTTCGATGTGAGCCGCTACCTTTTCGGCGATGAAGGCGAAGTCCGCGAGGTGAAGCTATACTACAGGTTTGAGCACCCAGAAAGAGGAACATTCTCTCCCCTGTATGTCATGATAGTCCGCAGAGACAATGCCGCTCCCGTGATTGATATTTCCGTTTCCGAAACGGAGCGGAAAACAAATGAGGTTCTGGTTAAGCTCAACTCCGTGACCGACACGCAGACGGCGTCCGACGGCACGGTTGTTGTCGATACAAATGAAACGGATTTGCAAAGCGGTATGGATTTTATGTTTTACGCATACCGCGAAGCAGCCGAAAACGATGACCTCAGCAAAATACCAGAATATGACATCATAACAAAAGAGGTTTCCTACGATGAAGAAACTCAAACAAGCGTCTATAAGCATTATCTGAGAGTTTATCCCGATGATGACGGAATCTATCATTTCACAAGCAACGGTCATATTGTTCCGCACGCCATTGACAATGCAGGCAATATAAACGAGGAAATTACGGTTAACGACAAAGCTGTTGAACTAACATGGGAACAGGGAGAGGATTTTTCTGCCTACTATATAAACAATGTATCAGATGTGCCGCCGCAGTTTGCAGTCAATCCGACCTTTGCGGAAGCTGACGGCAGATTTACGGTTAATGCAAAAACGGACGATACCGCAAAAAATGTGTATCTGAAATTTGACAAGGCATATTCCGAGCTGCTTTCCGACGGTGAGACAGCAACCCCTCCGAGCTTTAACATTGAAAACGTACCGGGGCTTGCAGCAGGCGGCTTTGACAGCAGCAGCGGAGAAATCAGTGCAGAAATTTATGTTAAGCACTCCTCCTCCGTTCCGCTTTCCTCCGCTGTGCTTGTGATTGAAAATGCCGACGGCGGCAAAACGGAATACTCATACGGTTTCAAGACACCGATTTACGGCAGGAGAGCTGAGATAACAAATGCAAGGAACGCAAACGGCTATCCCGTCTACAGCCTCGGCGGAACACTTGATTTCAGCGTTCCCGTGAAGCTTGGCGGCTCTGACGGCACATATTCCTCATCTCACGGAAATATTGCCGTATACAATGAAGGAATTGCAGAAATTGAGTTCACCGATTTGTTTGGCGAGAGCAGAACGGAAAGCATTTATGCCGACATTTTCGGAGCTGCCTTCGCCCATTCGCTGACATTCTTTGCAAACGGCAGCGAAATTGAACCGCAAACCCCCGTATCGTCAGATGTGCAGGTTAAAATTGACACAAGCCGAACCGTCGGTTTGTCCGTTTCGGACGGAAAAACAGAATATATCTTCAGTGAAAACGGATTGCTGACATATTCTCTCACAAGTGCGGAGCTTGGACAGACAAAAACGTTCTCCGTTCCGATAATCAACATTGACAAAACACCTCCAACGGCAATTGTCAGTCTCAGCACCGAATGCGAGACCGACATTGAAACGGGTGCGCAGAAAATCTATTCCGCAGTCTATTCAATCGAGGGCTTCAGTGAGGACGGCGTGACCTTAATTCCGTCAGAGAACGGCGCAGCACCGTCAGCCGTTACCTTTGAACATGACTCGGCAGACAAAAAATATACCTTCCGTTTCCGCGATGCCGCAGGAAACGAAGGCTCATACACCGCTGACGCGTCGGACATTGCCTTTGCACAAAGAACCGACAGCAAAATATCGGGCTGCCGTCTGACATACACCATTGCATCAGACAACGGCTTCAGCGTTCTCGGTCAGGTCAAAGCAGGCGAACAGCCGACAGACCTTGGTTCGGTTAACAGGGCTGTGTCGGTCAGAATTGAAGCACTCAACCAAAGCGGCGAGCCTGTTTCATCAGCTGTTTCAGCAAGCGGCGAGCTGCCGCACGGTGCGGCGGTATATGCCAAGGAAAAGCTTGTCATGTTTACAACGGAAAGCGCCGAGGAAAGGATTGTCAATTTAACCCTCATCGGGAACGGCAGTGAAAACTCAATCAGTGTTCCCGTTGTTCTTCCCGCAAACACTCTTGATTTAACCGCACCGTCGGGAACAGTGCTGTATGAGCCTGACGGAGACACGGTCAAGGCACATCTGATCACAAATGACACCGACCTGGCGGAGAACGGCGTGTCGGTGACGGGAACAAAAGCCGACGGAACGGCATTTGAGCTTAAAACCGACGGAAACGGATACTACACCGAGCTTGACGTCAACGGAGCGGGAAAATTTGTTCTGACGGACAAAGCAGGCAATGTGGGAACGGTTGCGTTTGCGGTTATGACCATTGACAAAGAACCACCCCGGATTGTTTCCGAGGGCTGGCAGAGCGTTGTTGATGCCAAAACGCGCGAGGCAATTGAAGAGCTTCTTGCAACCCCGACAAACAGCACAATCAAGCTGTTTATGACCTTCAACGAGCAGCTCAGAGGTGCTGAAGTCAAGGCATTTAAAAGCACGGGCGAGACAGAAGATCTTCTCCCGTCAGATGACTTTGTGACCGCTGTGACAAGCGGCAGTACTCTCACGGTCGAGTTTCTGCAAAACTGCCGTGCAAAGCTCACGGTGTTTGACCTCAGAGGAAATGCGCTCACACTGTGGCGTCCCGAGGACGGACCGATTACGGTTATTGACAGAACCGCACCGAAACTTGCCGAAGGTTATCCGCGCATAAGCTTTGAC
>CAKSIW010000012.1 GCA_934463175.1 uncultured Clostridia bacterium
TATTTATCCTTTATGTCGGCAATAAAATTCATCATTTTTTCCGCCGCAAGCTCAAACGGTTCAAGCTCAAAAATCTGAGAACCGATGTGGCAGTGAACACCTGCAATGCTGATGTTTTTAAAGGTTGATGCAAGCTTGACAATCTCCTCCGCTTCGCCCGTTTCAAGCGCCACACCGAATTTTGAATCAATCTGACCCGTCCTGATGAAGCTGTGTGTGTGTGCATCAATTCCCGGTTTTATGCGGAAAAGAACCTTCACGCTCCGACCGTTTTCTCCGGCAAGCCGATTTATCATGTTAAGCTCCGCAGTGTTGTCCACGACAATTCTGCCGACGCCGCAGCCGAGAGCATATCTCAGCTCCTCCTCCGACTTGTTGTTGCCGTGGAAATAAATCTTTGCGGCAGGAAACCCCGCTTTCACGGCCGTATATATTTCTCCGCCGCTGACAGCGTCAACCCCCATGCCTTCCTCTTTCATTATGCGATATATCTGCATACATGATAAAGCCTTGCTCGCATAAAGCACAATTCCGTTTCCGTTATAGTATTCATCTATTGAAGAAATATACTTTCTGCAATTAGCTCTGATACAGTTTTCGTCCATAATATACGCAGGCGTGCCGTATTTATCTGCCAGCTCGGCAACATCGCAGCCTCCGATTTCCATTCTGCCCTTGTCGTTCACCTTCAGGCAATCCATCACAAATTCCATTAATAACTACTCCTTTCGCATCTCCCGTCCAAAGTCTGCATTCGTTTTGTCATTCATAAAAGAAATAATACAAAACCGTGAGCTCATCGGGATCCGCCTTATCAAACACGAGTGCTTTCAGCTCGTCGGCTTTTTCCTCGCCAAGTGTTTTATACAGTTCATAAACCTTCTTGCTCTCTGTCATATAATCATATTCCGGGTCGGCAAGATATGCCTTCATGCTGGCACTGACGCGCTGTGCAACGGTCTTTGCCGTCCCTTCCTCCGCAAGAGGTATTATTTCATTATCCATACATTCAATCATTGATGACAGCTTCTTTTCAAGCTCCTCGCGCGCCATGTTCTCAAGGTCAATCGGTTCGATTTCCGCAGGGCTGTCAACAATACATTTTTCAAGAGCAACACAAGCCTCGCCGCGCGTTATCGCCTCTATTGCCCGAAACCGCCCTCCGTCCTCAAGCCTGAACAGCCTGTTTGACACAAGCTTCTCAACACTGTCACGCGCCCAGTCGGACACATAATCCGAAATCGTCCTGCTGTATGGCAATTGCTCCATGTTCAGAATCGCATTCAGCATGACACAGACCTGTTCCCGTGTTACCGTTTCGTTCGGGCAAAATGTTCCGTCTCCCATTCCCTTGATATATCCTGCCTGAACGGCGCGCAGGACATCGGAAAAGTACCAGTCATCGGCAGCTATGTCCGAAAAGACATTTTCGCCCTCCACCTTATAACCGTACATTTTGTTTATAATTGTGACAAACTCCGCTCTTGTGAGTGTTGCCCGCGGTCGGAAGCTGTTATCCTCAAATCCTTTTATATATCCTCTGATTTCCATTTCCGAAATAGCTTTTCCTTCATCTGTCGAAAAATCGACATCGTAAAAAGCGTACGAACAGAGAGGCAGCAGCATTAAAGCCGCCGCAGCAGCATACAGCATAAGTTTTTTCACAGCCGTCACCCTCTCTTCCGTTTAAATCTACGTCAAAGGCGATAAACACGAATTTTCATTCAGGTTTACCGCCTGCCTTCAATCATTCATCAGTTTCAGATAATATGCCTTTTTCAGTGCCTTTTCATTCTCATATGCATCTTTGATTGTTTTGATTATCGAGGTGTCCGCACCGATTTTTTTAAGCTCGCCCTGCAACTCTCCAAGCAAAGACGAAACCCGCGAATCACACTGCGAGAGAAGTCCGTTCGCAGGTCCGATGTGTCGGCTCACCAGTTCCTTTTTCCCGATGAGATTCCTCTTTGACTCGGGAAGCGCAGCATATTCTTTTTTCACGGTTGCCTCAAGCTGACCGAGCTGACCGAGATAATATGCCTTCAGGCTGTACAGCTCAATCACCTTATCTCCTATAATTTCATCAGCCTTTTCATCAATTTCGGGGTTACCCGAGGATTTTATGTCAAACTGAAGCCGATTGCTTTGATATTCGCGGTTAAGCTTTTCAACAGCATCATCAACCGACATCTCGCCCTTCATAATCTTTTTTTCGTCCTCAGCTGAAAAATCACTGACAATGCTCGGGTATTTTTCCTTCAGATCGCCCTCAAGCTTTTGCTTTGTTTCATTAAGCTGCTGTGCAATTTCTTCGTCAGTGTTGGTCATTGTTTTTATTATTGCCGTCAGATTATTCCTCTGCCACACAGCAACCGCGCCGACTGACGCAATGAAAACAATCAGCACAACAATCAAAACTTTTTTCCATTTTTTCATATCCGACACCCCTCTGCAAACTGTTCTACATAGCTTTTCCGGATTTTGCATTCCCTTTACGCGGTGCAAAATGCAATGCGGCAACAAACGTCAGACACCCGATTGAAACGCCGGCAAAATCCACACACACGTCACGAACCTCAGCACTGCGTCCGGGTACATAAAACTGATGCCATTCATCAATCGCTGCCCCCAGCAATCCGCAAATCAAAGCCGCTGCCGCACCTCTTGCCGCAATACGGTTTCCGCAAAGCACAGCCGAAAGCATAATGCACAAAAAACCGAAAATATAAAAATTCAGGAAATGTGCCATTTTTCTGACCGCAAACTCGACCTCGGAAAAAATCTTATGATTCTCTCCTTCAGTCTTTCTCACGGTTTTCACAACCTTAACAACCTTTTCAACAATAACATTGCTTTCCTTTGTTGACTCTGCTGCCGGTCTCCCCGAAAAGGCGCATATGACGCAATAGTACCCGATCACCATTATCCACAGCAATATAATTGCAGAAAGACGCCTTCCCTGCGCCGCTTTTCTCAATGAGTTGTGCGGCTTATAATAATATGATTCCAAAAGACTTTCCCCCGGTCCGTCAAAAAACCTGTAATTTCTCCTTCAGCGCAAGCTCACGCCGTCTCAAATGCTCTGTTCCCGCCGTTCCGAGCTTCTTTTTCACAATCTGCATACCTTCCGAAAGGTTGGGCGGTCGGCTTGTCATGTTGTGACAATCGGACGCAACAAAGCTGACCCGACCGTCCTTCAGCATTCCGACAGCCTTTCGCCTTGTTTTGCCCGACTGCAAAAATCCGCTGTTTATCTGTATCTGCGCATTTGCTTCCACAATTCTCGGAAGCATCTCTTTTGTCTTGTTAAAGCGCATGTATCTTTCGACATGAGCAATAATCGGAATTATCCCCCTGTTAAAGTATATCCGCTCCAAAGCTTGATATGTATATTCCGTCCACCGTTCAAACGGCATTTCGACAAGAATATAACGGGTTCCTCCGATGCACAGCATGTTAAGCTTTTCAAAGGAATACATCTCCGAAAAGAACTGAACCTCCGCGCCCAGCGCAATTCCCGGTCTGTCGGGAATGGCCTCAACCGCCGCCGCGAGCTTTTTTGCTGACTTTTCGCGCATTTCAATAAACTCGTCAAAACCGATTCTGTCAACATAAAAATGAGGGGTTGCGGCAACAGTGTCAACCCCTTGTCTGAAAAGCGTTTCCAACATGGATACGCTTTCGTCAACACTGCGGCTTCCGTCATCAATCTCCGGAAGAATATGTGTGTGTATATCAATCATGACATATTTCCTGTCAGCAGCATAATCAGCGATATTCGGAATACTTTGAGCCATATGCTCTCTGATATTCCCTCGAATAGCTGCTGTAGCCCTTTCCGTATCTCTTCTTTCCGCGTGATGTGTAGTACCTGTAGTATTTTCTCTTGCTTACATTTTTATATGAACCGTTATTGCCGTATATTACACCGTTGAGTATGAATCCGAGAATTTTTGCGCCGACAAAGTTCAGCTGATTGATTGCATACCTGATTGCCTCTTTGTCGGTTGAATTCTGAAGTGCAACCATGACAATTCCGTGAACATATTTCGAAATCACAACCGTGTCTGTAACCAGATTTATCGGTGCTGTATCAAAAAAGATGTAGTCAAATTCCTTTTCCAGTTCTCCGACAAGCTCCCCGAATTTATCAGAGCCGAGAAGCTCAACGGGATTCGGCGGAATGTTTCCTGCGGTTATATAGCTCAGATTGCCGTAAACCGAGCTGTGGATTATTTCTTCCTTCGAGTTCAGCCCGACAAGATAGTTGCTGAGACCCGGTGCATTCTGAACATCAAGCATTCTTGCAAGGTTCGGACGGCGCAAATCGCAGTCTATGATTAAAACCTTCGCCGCCATTTCCGCAAATGTTATTGCAATATTCAGACAGTTCGTGCTTTTTCCTTCAGCCGCAAGTGAGCTTGTGACAATAATCTTCTTGCAGCCCTCCCCGGGAAGAGAAAAAATCAGATTGGTTCTGAGAGCCTTATAGGCTTCCCGAACCTGGAAGGAGCTTTTTGAGTTGAGCACCTTGTCACGGATATGCTCCATGTCCTGAAGCATCAGCTTCTGCTGCTTTTCACGTGCAACATTACTTGGAATTTGTCTTAGCTTTTGAAACCAGTTCATTTTTGGCTGCTGTTCCTGCATTGCCGCGCTCCTCCTTTCTGTATTCATAATTTCTTGAACCGCGTCGGTAATAATAGTATCCCGACCTCTTGTTCTGAGGATTGTTTATATCGGGGATTATTCCCAGAATCGGAATGTTAAACCATTTTTCAAGCTCTTCCTCGGTCTTGATTCTCATATCAAACATCTCGCGCAGAACAACAAAGCCGCAGCTCACAAACAAGCCTAAAAGCAGTCCGAGAATGGTGTTGTTCTGAATGTTCGGGTAAACACGTCTGCCCTCCAGCGCATAATCGATGACCTTGACCGAGCTTGCTTCGACAAAGTCCTTTATTATGCTTGGCGACACATCTGCAATGACATTTGCAATGATGTATGTATGCTGAGGATTTGTTCCCCTCACCGTCACATTGAAAATTTCGGTTTCATTCACTGAGCTTGCAGTGATTGCAGTCCTCAGCGTATCCGCCGTATATCCGTTTATTCCGTGTTCGTCAAGCACTCTGCACACCTCGTTGAGGACGGTATCGCTTTTGATTATTACGATGTATGTGTCAACAAGCATCTGAGATGCAGTGATGTCAGAGCCGAGTGTTTTGTTCATGGTTGTGTCCTTTTCGTTGTTAACATACATCGAAACAGATGAGGTATACTCGGGAACCATCATTGTTTCACTGTATACAAACGCAACGATACCGAAAATCAGAGTTACCGCAATAATCAAACTGATTCTTGCCAACAGTATTTCGGCTAAACGCTTTAAACTTATTTCTTCAAATTGCTCCATATTATCTTCTCCATGATATATTTTGTAGTTATCCTATGCATATAAAGCAGCAATACTTTCGTTTCATTTGTGCTCCGGCATGTGCTTACCCCATATTCCCCCATTGTCTGCCTTTTTTATGACACAAAATGCTATTTTCTATTATAGCAAATCAATTGTTTTTTGTCAACACCGACATGACTTTAATTTTGCTTAAAAAGAGCTGATATTTTTCCTTCCTGCAGGTAAATATAATATATACCGAAGCTTTTGACATAAAACAGGGTGATATTATGCAAAAAAATTTTCTTTCCAAACTGAATATAATTGATCTGCTCATTGCCGCCGCGCTCACTGCGGCAGTGATTTCCGTTCTTCTTGCCGCATTCGGAGGAAGTTCCAAGTCTCAGAAAACCGCATACCGTCTGACTGCAAGCTGCATTGACTGCCCCGGCAGTGTATTCGAATTGCTGGCGGAAAACAGCGAATGCATTGTCTATGACACTCAAAGCTTCTTTGCAACGCTTATATCAAAGCAGAATGATGATGCACCGCGTCTGCATCTTGCGGCAGCCGCAAAACCGCTCAGACACGGAATTGACGTCGGAGGCGAACAAATCCTCGTTGGGAAATATATAAATCTCATAATCTCCGACTGCATTGTCACCGTCCGAATTGACTCATTCACTCAGGACACGGAGGATACACCCGATGTATGAAAAAATCCGCACACTCTTTTTCTCATCTGCGGCGTATAATATCTGTCAAAAGCTGTTTCAAAGCCCGATTTTTTTGTTCCTGACCGATTTTTCATATGTATCGGAACTGACACACCGTTCGTTTATATACCGCCATCTTTCAAAAAAGCTTTATTCCATCGTTCGGCGTGTTTCGGAACACAGCAGACGTATCCGCGCCGCATTTTCTCCGCTGCAACTCGCACTCGCCGTTCTTGTGATTCCGCAAGCTCTCATGACGCGCACGGCATACATTACCCTTGCCTGTGCCGTACTTTTAATTGCACTGCGCAGTGCACAAACAGTCAACAGCTGTCTCGACTGTATGCTTTTTCTTTTGCTTTATGCAGCCTTTGCCGCGTGTATAACCGTGTTTCTTCCTGCCGCCGTATCATTGCCGCCGCTGCGGCTTCTCACCGCCGCCTCTATATACTTTTCCGTAATCCGTTCGGGCGCCGCACCTTCCGCAATCGGGAACGGGGTATTTATTGCAATCACCGCAAGAGCCGTTTTCTCATTTGTTTTGCCGTCCGTCTTAGGTTTCACACCGACCGCGGATTTTGCCGAGGCTCTCATTCTTCTCACTCCTCTGTCTCTCGCTGCCGAAACACGCGGAGTCTCACGCACCGCCGCCCGTATGAGCACCGCTGCCGTGCTCATATTTGCCGCACGGTATGTCCTGAGCACTCGTTCCTATGCCGCATATGTCGGCTTCTTCACGGCAATTATTCTATACCTCGCGGTGTCATCGCCGAAATACCTCATACTTTGGCTTTTTCTCACGCCGGCGGCAGTAATTTCCGTCATAAAAAGCTTTATCGGGATATGGACATATCATTCATCTGCCGCCTCTCCTGCCGAAGCCGTCATACGCACAGCCGTAAACTTCTGGAACAAAGGCTTCAGTATTGATTCCTCGGTTTTTTTCAACGCATACAAAAATACTTCATATATTATATATTCCCAAAGCCTCCCGCACATATTTGAAATATATGCCGATGTTTTTTTCAAAATCGGACATGCGGTTCTTTTTATATTTTTATGGTACAACATCAAGCTGATACGTTCGGCATTCAAGGAGCTTTTTTTTGCCGATACAGGTGCACGCAGAATTTATGCCGCAGCACTTTCATCGCTGATGGGAATTGCTGTCTGCAATTCTCTCTCCCCATCACGGCTCGGTATGGAAACCCTTGCCGCATACTGTCTCGTCACCGCAGCATTGTCTGTTCATTCCTCAAATACTTGACGGCGGAGAACTAACATGATATAATAACTGTAATATGTGAAGCAAGCCGATTGAGACTTGCTCATATATGCGGCACGCCGGCAATACATGCCGAATCGGCAGCACCCGCCGTGCAGAAAGGAATAATCGTCATGAAAAGACTTTATCTCACTGTTCCGACCCTGCTGGGTACAGAACAGATTGTAGCCAACGAAATAAGACATCTCGGATATGAAACCTCCGAGGTCAAAGACGGCAGTGTCACCTTTGAAGGCGATGCGGAAGCAATATGCCTTGCAAATATAAACCTCCGTTCTGCGGAACGCATAATGATTAAGCTTGCAGAATTTAAAGCGACATCATTTGAAGAGCTGTTTGAAAAAACAAAGCTCATAAAATGGGAAAGCATTATCGAAAAGGACGCCGCATTTCCCGTTAAAGGACATTCGGTGCGCTCGGCTCTGCACAGCGTTCCCGATTGCCAGTCAATCATAAAAAAATCCATTGTCACAAGACTCTCCGCGCATTACGGAATTGCACATTTTGAGGAAACAGGTCCTCTCTACCCGATTCAGTTCGCCATTATGAAAGATATTGTGACAATATATATCGACACTTCGGGAGAAAACCTGTATAAACGCGGCTACCGCGAAAAAAGCGTGCTTGCCCCCATGCGTGAAACACTTGCATATTCAATGATTGACCTCAGCTTCTGGCGCGGCGACAGAATTTTTCTTGACCCGTTCTGCGGCAGCGGAACTCTTCCGATTGAAGCCGCACTTTATGCAACAAACACCGCACCGGGAATTAAGCGCAGGTTTGTGGCAGAAACATGGAGAAATCACATTCCGCGCGAAATGTGGCGCAGCGTCCGTGAGGAGGCACGCGAAAACGCCCGTCCGAACACCAAAACACTGATTTATGCATCGGACATCAACCCAGAAGCAATTGCAATCGCAAAAAAGAACGCCGAAAATGCGGGAGTTGCAAACAAAATAAAATTCAGCGTATGCGATGTTGCAAAGCTCACTCCTTTTAAGGACAAGGGTGTCATTGTCTGCAATCCGCCGTACGGAGAACGCCTGATGGACGCCAAATCATGCGAACGGCTCTACAGGACAATGGGATATAAATTTGCGGAGTTTTCTTCAGCCAAAAAATTTATTCTCACCTCTCACGAGAAATTTGAACAGTTCTACGGTTCTTTTGCCGACAAACGCCGCAAAGTATATAACGGTATGCTGAAATGCTATATTTATCAATATTTTAAATAATTTTGGAAGGAATGGTTAAAAATGAGTATTAAAACAGAAGTCTACGGGAAGCTCGACGGCAGTGAGGTTCTCAATTTCACCCTTGACAACGGACGCGGTCTGCGTGCCGAAATTCTCAATTTGGGCGGAATAATCAAAAATCTCTATTTTGACGGCACAGATGTTGTTCTCGGTCAGAACGGCATTGAAGCCTACAGCAAAAACCCGGGCTATCTCGGCGCACTGATCGGAAGAAACTCAAACAGAATTGAAAATGCGGAATTTGTTCTCGGCGGAAAAACATACCGTCTTGCCGCAAACGACAACGGTGTTTGCAATCTTCACGGCGGGAACTGCGGCTTTAACAGAAAAATATGGTCTGCAAAAACGGTTGACTCCGATGAGCCTTCTCTGATTCTGAGTACATTTTCACCCGACGGCGAGGAAGGCTTCCCTTCAGATGTCAGCGTAACCGTTACATACACTCTGACAAAGGACAACTCCATCAAAATCCGCTATGAAGGAACAAGCACGGACGACACTGTTCTCAACATGACAAACCACAGCTATTTCAACCTTAACGGTCACAAAAGCGGAACAGTTGACGGACACACGGTGCAGCTGGAAAGCAGCTTCTACACCCCCAACAACGCAGACTGCATTCCGACAGGTGAAATCCTGACCGTTTCGGGAACCCCGTTTGACTTCAGAAAACCCCGTCGGCTCGGAGACGCTTTTGCTGAGCCGCACAGCCAGACAAAGCTTTTCGGAGGTTTTGACCACAACTTTGTGCTTGACGGCAGAGGCTTCCGCCGCATTGCAAGCATTAAGGGTGACAAAACAGGCATTTCCATGGACGTTTTCACCGATTTGCCCGGAGTTCAGCTCTACACCGCAAATTCGCTTGAAGCGTGGGAATATCACAAGGACGGTGCAACATACGGCGTACATCATGCTATGTGCCTTGAAACTCAATACTTTCCGAATGCGCTTAAATTTTCACATTTTCAGGCACCGATACTCAAAGGCGGCTGTAAATATGACACGACAACCGAATATAAGTTTTCAAAATAAATATTCACACCATAAAAGCGGGGCATTTTGCCCCGCTTTTATGATTACTGCCGTTTCAGCAAGCGTTTTTGATTTCAAGTCTGAGCTTATCCGCAATCATTGCAATAAACTCCGAATTTGTGGGTTTTCCCTTTGAGGTGGCAATTGTATAGCCGAATATTGAATTCAAAACCTCCGGGTCACCTCTGTCCCATGCAACCTCGATTGCATGTCTGATTGCTCTTTCAACACGGCTTGAGGTTGTGCTGAAATCCTGTGCAACTGTCGGATAAAGCTTCTTGGTGATTGAGTTTATGATGTCGAGATTCTCTATGACAAGCATAATTGCATGTCTCAAATATTGGTAGCCTTTTATATGTGCAGGAATGCCGATTTCGTGAATTGTGTTTGTAACCATTGTTTCAACGTCAATCTTCTTGCCTGATGTGTTCACTCTCGACCGTGATGTATCCTTTGCGTCCGTTGTCGGGCTGCTGCAAATTCTCTTGATTGCATTTACAAGACTCTCATAGCTGACAGGCTTCAGCATGAACTGACTTGCGCCAAGCTCCATGCATTCCTTCACCAGCGAATCACCCGGCACCGCCGAAAGTACGATTATTTTCGGCTTATATTCTGTCTTTCTCGCATGAAAACGTTCCAGGATCGCATTACCGTCCATTTTGGGAAGTACCAGATTCAGGACAAGAACATCGGGCTTTGTTATATCAACCTTTTCAATAACCTGAAACCCGTCAGTTGCCACTTCACATGAGCTGATTGAGAAATCCACGGCAAGATGACCTTTCATCTCCTCTGCCGCTTCAACGTCGCTGTCTGCAATTAATACACTAAATCTCTTTTCCATTTTTAGGCTCCTTTATTTACTAATTTTTTCCAATTACATATAGATTATAACTAATCTTAACAAATTTGTCAAGTCTTTTTTTTAATTTTTTCCACTTTTTTACATTAGATGTTGTGCCATATGTCATCAAATGTCACAATATGTTGTATTTGCGGATAAAGGCGCAAATTTACGTATATGCGGCAGAAAAGCCGTGTTTCACGGCTTTTTCGGCGATATTTCCGCATAGCAAAATGGCTTAAATTCTGTTCACCATATATTCATTTGCCATATTTTCCAATGAATCGTCAAGGGGTGCGAAATTTTCAAAATCCTCATATTTGTTTCTGACCGCACGCAATAAAAAACGGTCACAAAGCTCGGGATTTTTTGGGAACAGAGGTCCGTGGAGATATGTGCCGATGAGATTTTTATGCACCACGCCTTCAAACCCGCTCACTCCGTCATTCCCAAATCCCTTGATAACCTTGCCGAGAGGCTTGTGGTTTCCGATGCAGGTTCGTCCGCCATGGTTTTCAAACCCGACAACCTTTGCTCCGATTCTCTCACATTCCAAAACAATGTTTCCGATCAGTCTCGGCGCATTTGGTATTGAATCAGTATAAATGTCAAGAATCCCCAGACCCTCGATTTCTTTATCTGCTGTTTTATAATACTTCCCCAAAAGCTGATAGCCGCCGCACACAGCAGCCACAGCACCTCCTTCTTCGACAAACTCGGTCAGCTTTTCCTTTTTTTCAAGCAGTCTCTCGCAAACAATTTCCTGTTCACGGTCAGATCCCCCTCCGACAAAAATTATGTCGGCATTTTTAAAATCAATTTCATTGTCCTCACATGTGCACGCACTGACACACACATCAATTCCGCGCCACATAAGCCGTTTTCTCATGCATTCAATGTTTCCCTTGTCTCCGTACAGGTTGAGCAGGTCGGGATAGAGATGGACAATGTTTATTTTCATATCGCTCATTTTCCGCCATTCCTTTCAAGTTCCTTTTTAATTTCAAGCATAACATTCTCGGTTGAAAACAATGCGGTGTAGTTAACGAGAATATAGCAAACCTCCGCATCGGTTTTAAGGCAGCTTAATATTGCGGTTTTCATGTCACGGCATATGCTGTCAACCGCAACATCGGAATACTTAAATCTCAGTGAAATGTCATAAAGGCGTATTCCCGTTGTTGTGAGTGTGTTCAGTCCGTCATGCTTAAGCTTTTCAAAATCAACGTCCCAAAGCCACGAAACATCGTGTCCGTCATTTGCGTTGTCGTTTATCGCAACAATAACATCTTTTTTCCGCGTATCCTGAAGCACCGTGGCAATTGCCTGATTGAAGCCCGCCGGATTTTTGGCAAGGTTCAGAATAACTGGCTTTCCGAGGTCGATTTCCTCCATTCTGCCAATCTGAGGCTTATATCCTTCCAGAAGCTCACAAAAATTCTTTGTTTTGATTTTCATTGCATCAAGTGCCGCATAGACTGCAAGAATATTATATATGTTATAAAAACCCCTGTAGTTCAGCTCAACCCTCATGCTCCCGACAGTGAACCTCAGACCCTCGCTCACGTCAACGTCATGAGCTTCATAATCAATCGGAGGACGCTTATTTCCGCAGCTCGGGCAATAGTAATCCCCAAGCTGACTGTAGTGAAAATAGTTATATTTCTGCTCCGCACCGCAAAAAACACAGAATCTTCCCTCTTTCGTATCGTCAGTCTGCGGCAGAACCTTTTCGCCGACACCGAAATACACCGCTTTGGAGTTTTCATGCCCGAACTGAGCCGTTAACGGATCGTCACCGTTCAGAATGAGAACAGGGCTGTCCGCCTTTCCGAGAGCTTTTTTCAGAAGTCCGGCTGTTATGTCAATTTCGCCGTATCGGTCAAGCTGATCGCGGAAAAGATTTGTAATTATAACATAATCGGGCTTTATATGGTCAAAAACTCTGACAGTTGATGCCTCATCAACCTCAAGACACGCATAATCCGCCCTGAACCTGCCGAACAAATCGCATTCAAGAGCAAAGGCTGTTGCAATTCCGCCAAGCATATTTGCACCGAGCCTGTTGCAGAGAACACCGTATCCGCTCTTTGTCAGTGCGGAACAGAGCAGATTATTTGTTGTTGTTTTTCCGTTTGTTCCGCAGGTTACAATAACCTTTTCCTTAATGTTTTTTTTGAGAATTTTTATCAAATCGGGACAGATTTTCAGCGCAACGCTGCCGGGTCCCGACGAGGACTTCTTTCCGAAAATTCTGCCCGCAACAGCGGAAAGCTTTGCCGCCCAAACCGCAAGAATAAGTCTCATCTTTTGCTCCCCTTTTTTTGTTTTTCTCTATTATACTATTTTTACACAAAAAAAACAATAGGAAATTATCATTTATTTCCTATTGTTTATGTAGCCCCGTCTAACGTTCGCTCTGAGCTGTGCCGTCATTCATATTGTATATCGTAATAAATTTTATTTTGTTTATCGCGCAGACAATGTCATTTTCACTCCCCATTTCACGCACCACAACAAAATTCTGTCCGACACTGCGGAGAATGCCTGTTTTTTCAATGTGCGTCTGTTCGCCGAATATAAACTCTATCTTCACATATTTTCCCGTGTGACCGCACAAATATCCGTTCACACTCACCGAATTCATGCAGCCGCCCGACATCATCGAATCCTGCGGATTCGGGAAGCCCATAATCGGAAATTCTCTTTCCTGCCCGTTCATATTTCCGTTCAATCCGTCATCATACTCCGTCATGCGTCTGACAGGACTTTCAGGCATTCCGACCGACGCGGCATTTGACCCCGGCGGAATCACAACAACAGGCTGTTCACTCGGCCACGGCGGATTGGGGTTTCTTTTATTAATACCGATTTTTTTCAAGAATATCATTCCCTTCTTTTTTTGTTAATAACAGAATATGCAAAAAAAATTTTTTTGAAACGAAAATGTATATTTTTTTGCATTGTTAGAAACAATATTGTTGAGATAAATTCTTAAACGGATTTTTCTTAAAAATTAAAAGGAGTGAAGCAAAAATGTCAAATCAGAACAACAATCAGAACAAAAATCAGGAGAACAAGAACAACAAGAACGAAAACAACAATCAGAACAAGAACAACCAAAATAACAAATAATGTGAATTACATTAAAAAAAGACCTTTTTGGTCTTTTTTTAATATACATATAGGTATTTCATGCAATTTTCATTTCTCATTCGGGAAATAATAATTCCGAAGGAGGGATAACAGTGAACAAACAGAGACTGATTTTTTCCGCTGTTTTTTCTCTTATTCTTTCGGTCACAAGCGCCTTTGCAGAAGTCACAGAACAGCTCCCGATGTCCGCACAAGGAGCAGTTCCCGGCGAAAAGCAGGTTTTTCCGAGCGGAAGAAGCATCGGTGTCACACTAAGCACCAACGGTGCCATGATTGTCAGTGTTGCCGAAATGGAGTCTAAAAACGGCTTGACGGCAGCTCCTGCACGCGATGCGGGTCTGAAGTCCGGTGATATGATTACGTCCTTCAACGGCACTGCGATTTCCGGCGTTGACGACCTGAATCTTGCAATCAGCCGTTCAGGCGGAAAAAGCTCACCCATAACGGTGAAGCGCGACGGAAAAACAATTGAAACGCTTGTTATACCTCAGCTTTCCGCAGCTGACGGAAAATTCCGAATCGGAATCTGGGTTAAAGATGCCGCCTCCGGTATCGGAACGGTGACATTTTACGACCCCGAAAACCAATCCTTTGCAGCTCTCGGACACGGAATATGTATCAGTGACACCGAAAATGTTTTGCCTGCTGACGAAGGCAGTATTCTCGGTGCCACAATCGTTTCGGTCAAGCGCGGCGAGCGCGGCTCTCCCGGCGAGCTGAAGGGTGTGTTTTCCGAGGATAAAACCATTCTCGGCAAAATAAAGAAAAACAGTGTCTGCGGAATATTCGGCACAGCTGAGAAAAATGTTTTTGAAAGCGAAAACCCGATTTGCATTGCTGCAAAGAGCGAGGTTCACACGGGAAGCGCATATATTCTGGCAAACGTTGAAGGAGGCGCAGTCGAAAAATTCGACATTGAAATTCAGCGTTTAATGCCTCAATCCGCTCCCTCACCGAAAGGAATGGTAATCAAAATCACCGACAGAAGGCTGATTGAAAAAACAGGCGGTATTGTTCAGGGTATGAGCGGCTGTCCGATTATTCAGGATAACAAGCTTGCGGGAGCCGTCACACATGTGTTTATCAATGACCCGACCCGCGGCTATGGAATTTTTGCAGAATGGCTTATTGACGGTGCTGCAAAATGAACACTTTCGCATAAAACAAAGCTCCGCGAAATGCGCAGAGCTTTGTTTTGCATTATTCTTCATCAAAAAACCCAAATCCCGCAACCTCCGACGCAGGCAGCGAAAACAAAATTGTTCCTGCCTCGGTATCGGGACCTGCCTTATGCAGAACGGACTGCATTATTTCGGTTTTCCGCTCCGCCGCTGCAACAATCAGAACAACCTCTTTTTCCTCAGCAATTGAAATATTATAGAATTTTTGTGTGTCACGGCTGCCCGTTCCCTTTCCGTGCAGAACCGTTCCGCCTCTCGCGCCTGCAGCACGTGCAGCATTCATAACCATGTCGGTGCAGCCCTCGCTTGTTATTGCAACAATAAGCTCATATGCAAAGCTGCGCGGCGGTGTATATTTTGCGTTTTTGCTTTCATCGGTCAGATATGCCACAGTTCTTCCTCCTCCAATACTTTTTATAGGCATCGCAATCACAATTCCATGCCCCGGAACGCCGATATGCAATTGCCGTGTCAGCGCCGCAATTAATGCGGTTGTCTTTTCCTCATCGGCAACCGATGTCACAATTCTTCTTTCGTTTGAATCAATTCCGAGCAGCTCAAGCATACTCTGAACCGCTGTTCCCCGTCCGTAATGCGAAACCGTAATCGGCAGGGCAAGACTTTCACAAATCTCCGTCATAATTTCATGAGATTCGGGCTTGATAATTGAAATTACAAAATTCATGCCGCGTCCTCCTCCCACAGCTCAACAACATCGAAGTCACTGTATGTCTCTGTCTCCGAAGTGCGCCGTTTTGCTTTTTTCTCATAAAGAAGTCCAACTGTCTGTATTGACAAAAGCGGCATCATCGCAACAACAGCCACAATGCCGAACGCGTCGCTCAAGACGTTTCCGCCAAGCGCAATGCTTGCCCCCATCATAAACTGAAGCATAAAGGTCGCCGTCATGGGTCCCGAAGCAACACCTCCCGAATCAAACGCAATTGCCATATATATATCGGGAACGAAAAACGAAAGTATCAATGCCGCGGCATATCCCGGAATCAAAAACCACAGAATTGATATTCCCGTCACAACTCTGAGCATTGAAATTCCCATTGCAATCGCTATTGCCGCCGAGAGACTGAGCTGAATTGCCTTGCCGGGTATCGCTCCCGCACTCACACTCTCAATTTGCTTTTCAAGAACACCGACCGCAGGCTCTGCCGAAATGATAAACCAGCCGAGCAGCATTGAAAGCGGAATCAGAAAATACCGCGCACCGCTTTGCACAAGTGCCGCTCCAAGCTCCGCTCCGAGAGTCGAAAAGCCGACATTCACACCCGCAAGGAAAAGGACAAGACCCAAATATGTATATAAAATTCCAATAACAACCTTCAGCAGATTGCGTCTTGTCATTTTTATCATCAGAAGCTGGAATATGAAGAACATCAGCACAATCGGCAGCATGGCAATCGCCATTTCTTTGAGGTAAACAGGTATTGCGCGCAAAAATTCCACACCGATGTCCGTTGTGTTATCAAATCTCGCCGAGCTCAGCTCCGCAACCGCCTCGCTGCCGCCATAGAAAAAGCCGAGAATCAGAACCGATAAAATCGGTCCGATCGAGCACAGGGCAACAAGACCAAAGCTGTCAGCCTCTGCGTTTTTGTCGCTTCTGATGTTTGCAACACCCACGCCCATTGCAAGAATGAACGGAACTGTCATCGGACCGGTTGTCACACCTCCCGAATCAAATGCTATGCTGAGAAAATTTTTATCCGTAAAAACCGCGAGGGCAAAAATAACTATATAGAAAAAAATCAGCATTCTGCGCAGATTTGCACCCATGAGAATGCGGAACATGCACACCGACATAAAAATTCCGACGCCGACACCGACCGTGATCAAAAGCACTGTGCTGCTTATATGCGGAACCGTTTCTGCCAGAACCTGCAAATCGGGTTCTGCAACAGTGATGGCAAATCCGAGAACAAAGCTGACAGCAAGAATCAGCGGCATGTTTTTTGTCCGCGTCAGAGCCGTTCCGATTTTGCTGCCTATGGGCGTCATCGACTGCTCCGCTCCGAGCGAAAACAAACCCATTCCGGCAATAATCATGAGCGCACCGATTAAAAAGCTGAGCAAAAGCTCCGGAGGCATGGGCGAAACATAAAGGCAAAGCAGAGAAACAATGGCGATAATCGGCAAAACAGACAGTGCCGACTCTCTTGTCTTTTCCGCAATTGCAGTTTGCGTTGCTTTAATTCGTTCTGTCTTTTTTATGATATTTCCTCCTTTACCTGATATTAGTTATCCGAACACGCCTTAATCGGCGTAATTTCGGAACATTCTGACTTACCTTCTTTGACGGGCGTCAGCCCGCCTGCACCCTCCGCATCAAAATTTTCTCAAAATTCCATCCGATTAAGGTCAAAGAATTTTAAGAGTGAGGATTTTCGTTCAAACAAGGCAAAAACAGCGGGAATCCTTGGCGGATTGCCGAGTATTTTAACACCGTTTGAGCAGAAATCCTCCTTTTAAAATCGGGGGCGGATAGCTAACACTATGTTAACTTTTTTATTTATAATACCATATTTTGCCTGAAAAATCAAGATAAAATTAAAGCATGTTCTTATGAGCTTTCCTGTATTGCGACGGGGTGCAGTTATATTTCCGTCGAAAAGCCGCGGAAAAATGATATGACGAGCTGAAGCCGCAGGTCTCTGCAATCTCCGCCACACTGTCCGCTCTGCCGACAAGTCTCTCCACCGCCTTTTCAAGTCTTGTGTTCAGCAGATATTTATGCAGCGTACAGCCTGTATATTTAATCATCAGCCTGTTGAGATGATAAGGGTGATAGTTCACGACACGCGCAATGTCTTCATTGCTGAGTGCTTTGGAATAGTTCTCGCTTATATAGGCAATTACATTTTCAATCTTTGCCGAAGCCGATGATGACAAAAAGAATGTGTTTTGCAGCATATCGATTATGACTTCCTTCAAAACCGCAGAACAGCGTTCCATATAGTAAAGCTCCTTTTTTGAATGAAGCTCCGTTATATATTTTAATTTCACCTTCAGTTCAGACGCCCCTTTGGCAATAAGAGGTTCATTGAGAGCCTCTGCATCGTCAAACTGCACATTTTCCAAAACCCGTCCCGGCTCAAACCTTTCAAGCACCTCGGGCGACATACTGGCGCAAAGCGCACGGTTTTTTTGAGTGAAATCAAAATTCAGCGCAATTATGCGAATCGGGCGTTCAATCACAAGCTTATATGCCACCCCGCTTTTGCACAGAAACATATCATCTGCCTCAAGGGTATATTGGTTTCCGCATGTGTGAATTTTCAATTCTCCGTCCACCGCATAGAATATTCTGTGGTCATATCCCGAAACCGTCTCAAAGCTGCCCGAATATCGGTTTATTCCCGCATATCTCAAAAACGGGTTCATTTCATAAAGCTTCATATCAATCACCAATGTTTGTTTTTTATACTTTTATATTTGTTTACAGTATTTATTATACATTATTTATATGATAAAATCAATACATAAAATACATTTTTAAAACACGGTGATGAATATGAAATTTTCATTGGGATATCAAATGTGTGAAAATAATACTTTTCTGAACGAACTGGTCAATAACCGGGAACAGATCGAAGAGGTCTACTTCTCATGGGGTGATTTTGCAAACGGCAGAAATCTTCAAACCATTCAGAAAAACCTGACATCATGGGAAGCTCAGGAAAAGCAATGCCGCGACCTTGCATTTTTGAGCCGAAGCGATATTAAGTTTAACCTTCTGTTCAATGCCAACTGTTATGGGCGTGACAGTCTTTCAAGGAGCTTTTTCAACAAAATCGGCGATACCGTTGACTACATAAAATCGGAATTTGGTCTTGAATCGGTCACAACAACATCACCTCTGATTGCAAAATTCATAAAAAACAATTTCAGCGATATAAAAACACGTGCATCGGTTAACATGGAAATCGGTTCTGTCATGGGTATGGAATATCTGAGCGAATACTTTGACGGCTACTACATGAAACGCGAGCTTAACCGCGATTTCGGCATGATAGAACAGCTTAAAGCATGGTGTGACGGACACGGGAAAACGCTCCACATTCTTGCAAACAGCGGCTGCCTCAACAACTGCTCCGCACACGCCTTTCATGACAATCTCGTGGCGCACGAAACCGAAATCGCAGCTATGGACAACAGCTATGAATTTCATGGAATATGTCACGAATATCTTCAAAAGCCCGAAAACCGTGTGTCGCTGATCCGCGATACAAGCTTCATTCGCCCCGATGACGTTCATCTTTATGAGCCGTATTTCTCATCAATGAAGCTTGCAACGCGTGTTTCGGACAAGCCCGTTCACATTCTCAAAAGCTATGTGAACGGAAAATGCATCGGAAACATCCTTGAGCTTCTGGAGCCGAATCATGCAGGACGGATATACCCTTACGTAATCGACAACGAAAAGCTCAGACCCGACTATCTGAATTGTAACAAAAATTGCTCCTCCTGCGGAAAGTGCGCTGAAAACTACAAAAATGCACTCATCAACGTGGAGCAGCTTTATTGATATGGAATCACCGGGAAGACTTTACATTGAGCCGTCGTCTCTTTGCAACCTGAACTGTAAAATGTGTTTCAGAAACAGCTGGATTGACGAAAAATGCGGCGTCATGAGCCGTGACACATGGGCACATATTCTCGTGTCCCTCAAACAAGATCCGAAACCCGAATCCGTTATGTTTGCAGGAATGGGAGAGCCTTTGACTCACCCTCAGATATTTGAAATGATAAAAGACATTGCCTCACTCGGAATAAAGCCCGAGCTGCTGACAAACGGCAGTCTGCTCTCTCACGGCTGCGCCGAAGCTCTCTTGGAATGCGGTCTCGGCGCACTCTGGGTTTCGGTTGACGGCTTTGAAAGAAAAAGCTATGAGCAGATACAGCGCGGTGCTCAGTTTGACCGGCTCACCGACAGTCTGAAATATTTTTCCGGCATAAAAGCGCACTGCCGTCTCGGAATCACCTTTGTTGTCATGAAGGAAAACATTGGCGAGCTTGACCGTCTGAACGGCTTTGCAGACAGCATTTGTGCAGATATGATAAATCTCAGCTTTGCAGTTCCCTCCTCTCCGCTTTCAAAATGTGATTCCGTTTATGAGAGCGGCATTCCGATCGGAAAAATGAAAAGACTGAAAAAAAACGAAACCGAAAAGGTGCAAAACCATTGTCCGTTTGTTGAGGACAATGTATGCTTCATAAAATGGGACGGCGAAATCTCACCCTGTATGCAGCTTCTTCACAGTTCCTATACATATTTGTTTGAGGAAAAACGCCGTTCGGACTTCTGCAGCTTCGGAAACGTCCGCGGCACTTCAATAAATGAAGCTTGGAAAAGCTCGGACTATGCAGACTTCAGAAAGCATGTCAAAAATTTTGAATTTCCCGACTGCACTCTGTGCGACGGCTGCGATGACCGTCTCGAGAATCTGCATGACTGCATGTTCAACACTTTCCCGACCTGCGGCGCGTGTCTGTGGGCGCAGGGCATTGCAAGGTGTCCGTAATTTTTAAAAAAATTTTTTTAATATAAAGAAAGGTATGTGATTTGATGCTGACAAGCAAAATGATTAAAGAAGCGGCTCTCGCCGCAGGCGCGGACGCGTGCGGAATTGCACCGATGTCCCGTTTTGACGGCGCGCCCGACGAGATGAATCCGCAATTCCTGTTTCCCGAGGCAAAAAGCTGCATCGGCTTTGTCTTCAGGATTCCGCGCGGAGTCCAGAGGGGAATCGAAGAAGGAACACAGTTCTATCAATATCCTTCAATGGCATACGGCGGCATAAACGAAATTTTTGCCCCCGCTGTTTTGTATCATGTGGGAAAGGTGATTGAAGACGGCGGCTATGAAGCCTTTGTCTACAGAAACACAGGAGCGCGCGGCGTTGTTTCCGACATGGACGGAAGCCCCGGAAACACACTGTCCCCGGAAGAGCAGATTGAGGTCAACGAAAACGCAAAGACTTCAACCGCACACCACAGAAGTGTGCAGTTCACCCGCCCTTCAAGAGAAGGAACGGTTGCGCCCGACCTTCAGTTTCAGTTCAGAATTGCAGCCGTTGCCTGCGGTCTCGGTGAAATCGGCTGGAGCAAAATGCTTCTGACGCCTCAGTTCGGACCTCTCCAGAGAGTTGCCTTCATTTTCACCGACGCAGAGCTTGAATATGACGAAATGTATAACGGCAAGCCTCTGTGCAGACGCTGCGGCGCATGTGTCAGAGAATGTCCCGGAAGCTGCATACCCGCTCTCAATTCAGGCAAGACAGTCAGGGTTAATCTTGACGGTAAAATCTGCGAATGGGGCGACATTGATATGTGGCGCTGCTATGCATTCTACACTCATGCCGGACGCTACTATAACCCGTTTGTTCCCAAAGAAGTCTGGGACGAAAACGAAAACGGTGCTCTCGACCTCATGGAGGGTGTCACCGATGTTGCAAACGAAAAGGAAATCATGAAGGTATACACAGCACTTCAGAAATATTTCCCAAGCTGGGTCGGCTATAACATGGCAAAATGCGGCGGCTGTATCCGTGCATGTGTCTCCGTTCTCGAAAAGAAGGGCGGCTGCATGGAAGGACGCTTTGAAAAGCCGCTCCGAACCAAGAAAGCATGGAGGCTTGACAGATGATACAGACATTTGAATACTGCGGTGAAGATTTTAAGGCAATTATGCAGTTTGAAGGCTGGAAAATCGGTTTTCTGAGACATTCCGAAAGGTTTTCCGCATTCAACCAGCTTGAAAGACATCTTGAAACGGACGAATCCTTTGTGCTTCTTGACGGCAGCGCAACGCTTTTCACCGAGAATGAACAGGTCGAAATGCAGCCATGCAAGCTATATAACATTCCAAAGGGAGAATGGCATCATATAACCGTCTCCGAGAATGCAACAGTTATGGTGGTTGAAAACAGCAGCACAAGCCGAGACAATACAGAACGCAAACACATCGGAGGATAAACCTTATGTTTTACGCAGCACAGGCGGTCGGTTTTGCAGCAGTGGCAGTCTCATTTTTCATTTATCTTCAAAAAAGCAGACAGCGGATACTTTTTTGCAAGCTCATAACAGACATTCTGTGGGTTCTTCATCACATGATGATATTCAGCTATACGGCAGCATTGACAACAGCGTGTGCCATTGTCAGAGAGCTTGTTTTCTCCGCGGAGCACAAACTGAAGGCTCACAACAAAGTATGGCTGTATGTCTTTGCCGCGCTTTTCGCGTTCTCTGCATACATAACATGGAAGGACGCATACAGCGTTATCCCCGCTGCATATTCGATTGTCACAACCTTTGCGCTGTGGCACAAAAAAATCGCCGTCACACGTAGCTGCATTTTCTGCGGTTCGCTCTGTATGCTTTTCTACGGACTGCATTACGGTTCAATCGCAACTGTTATAAACGAAATACTGACAATGATATCAATCGTCATTGCAATTATTATTGAATACACATACAAACAAAAAACCAAACAGAAAGGATAATACTATGCTAAACAGCGAATTTATAAAGAAAAAGGCAAAAGAGCTGGGCGCAAGCGTATGCGGAATCGGTCATGTGTATGACGAACCCGATCCTCAGCGCGACCCGAGAATGATTCTGCCTGATGCAAAATGCATAATCGGTTTTGGCTTTGCTGTGCCGAAGGGCATATACAAGGCAATGGAAAGCGGAAATCAATACTACACATACACAAGCCTTGGCGTGAAATATATTGATGAAGAGATGGCTGAAATCTTTCTTTTGAAAATCGGCGGAATGATTGAGGACAACGGCTATGATGCATGTCTCCAGAAAGCAATTCCAAACCTCCGTGTCAAGGGCGACAAAACAACAAATCCCGAGGTTGTGGACACCTATGAGCTGATTTCCGACCCCGTTGAGGAAGGAAAGCCTGCGCCCGACGTTATCATTGATTTCGGAAAAGCGGCAAAAGCGTGCGGCATCGGCGAGATGGGATTGAGCGGAAAAATTGTTAACAAAAAATACGGTCCTCTCATGCGCTATTGTTTCATCATCACGGACGCACCTCTTGAATGCGACAGCGAGCTGACCGAAAGCGTATGCGACAAGTGCGGCGAGTGTCTCCGCGCATGTCCCGGCGGTGCAATTGACGAGCATGGGCTTAACACATGGCAGTGCAGCGTCTACTATAAGGGTGCTCACAAGTCAAACCCGTTTATGTCCGACGATTTTCTGAGCGGTCAGCCCGATCGGAATGCGGTTTTGAACGGCGAAAAAAGGTTTGATGCCGAATCGGCAAGAGAAATATATAAGGAAATGAATTTTCTTCCCAACACTCAATGGGGCTATTCTCCGTGCATATGCGGAAGAAAATGCGATATTGCCTGCTACAGGCATTTAGTGGGGGAGCTTTGATATGATTAATAAAGTAATTGAACTTGCAAAAGAAAACGGCGCAGACGTTGTCGGCTTTGCACCTGCTGCACGCTTTGACAAAGATGACGTGATTTTTAAAATTATGCCCGAGACAAAGACCGTTATCGGTCTCGGCTTCCGAATCCTCCGCGGAATATACCGCGGAATTGAAGAAGGCAGCACATACTATCAATACACAACCATGGCGGTTGAAAACATGGAAGAGACAATAATGCCCATGGCTCAGCTGAAAATTGCAATGATGTTTGAAGAAAACGGCTTCATTGCCCTGCCGCAGAGACGTCATCAGCAAATCATGGCAGAGCATGACAGCACAAACCCCGAGGTAGCCTATGATGCAATATACCGCGACAAGCCGCAGGAGCTGCAAATCGACTTCCTGAACACAGCAATAAAATGCGGACTTGGCGAACGCGGATTCCACGGCGCACTTTTAAACGATGACTTCGGACCCATGATACGCTATTGCTTCATTCTGACCGATGCCGAGCTTGGCGAAACCGAAATGTATACACCCCATTTATGTGACAAATGCGGAAAATGCAAAAAAGCTTGTCCAGGCGGCGCAATTGATGAATGCGGAAATGTTGACCCTTGGCAGTGCGCGGTTTATTACAACGGAGCAAACGGAACAAAAAATCCGTTTATGCCGCCCGATGCCTTTTCGGGAATTGACAACCGCCTTGAAATTATTGCAGGCGAAGCAAAAGTCACTCCCGAAACTGCAAAGGAAATCCTCGACAAAATATATTTCTATCCCCCCGCACAGCATGCATATCAATGTTCAATATGCGGCAGGGCATGTGATGTTGAGTGTTATGTACATCTTGAAGAAAAGGGTGTTCTGAAGAAAAAATTCAAAACTCCGTTCAGAAAAAGAGAGTGCTGGCACTATGACGTTAAGGACTTTGAATAACTTAACCGGCTGCCAAAAAGCTCCGGGACGCGAAAAGAGAAAAGCACCTCTCATCGCGAATACATCTGTTTCATTTTGAGTTGGCAGGGGCGGAAAATCACGAGAAATTAATTTTTCATAGAATTATTACTTTTCTTGCCCTCAAACGATTTTCCCATTCCATTGAAAAAACAAGGGCTGTTTAAAAAGTCAATTGACCTTTTAAACAGCCTCTTTGTTTTCCTCATTTTGCCTTGCAGTTCAAAGCTCTCATTGCATTGAGTATCGCAATCACCGACACTCCCACATCGGCAAAAACTGCTTCCCACATGTTTGCGCGTCCGCACGCACCTAAAATCATAACAAGCAGCTTGACAGCCAATGCAAAAACAATGTTTTCCTTCACAATTCTAATCGTCTTGACCGAAATTCTCATTGCAAGCGGAACTTTTTCAATGTTATCGTCCATAAGTACAACGTCCGCAGCCTCAATCGCCGCGTCAGACCCCATTGCGCCCATTGCAATTCCGACATCGGCACGCGAAAGCACAGGTGCGTCATTGACTCCGTCACCAACATATATAAGCGTCTCTCCGTGCGGCTGTCGCTCTAACAGCTCCTCAACACGGTTCATCTTATCTGTCGGCAAAAGCTCGCAATGAACCTCGTCAATCCCGAGTATTTCCGCTGTTTTCTCTCCTGCCTCGCGCTTATCTCCCGTCAGCATGACAAGCTTTTTCGCGCCGCAGCTGCGCAGCTTTTTCAACGCCGGTGCGCTTTCCGGCTTTATTTCATCTGATATTGCTATGCTTCCCTTATATTCTCCGCCGACCGCAACAAAAACAACCGTTGCATCTGCCGATATATCGGGAACCGATATGCTGCTGTCGCGCATAAGGGCTCTGTTTCCCGCAAGCACCTCTCTGCCGTCAAGCTTGACACAGATTCCTTTTCCTGCAATTTCACGAAGGTCGGATATTCTCTTTTCGTCCAATTCCCTTCCGTATGCATTTTTAATTGACACGGCAATCGGGTGGTTGCTGTAAAGCTCGGCATATGCCGCGACCTCCAAAAGCTCGTCCTCCTCCATTCCCTCTGCCGAGATTTCCGACACCTCAAAGCTGCCCTTTGTCAGAGTTCCTGTCTTGTCAAATGCAACAGTTGTTCCCTTCGCGAGTGCTTCAATGAAGTTTGACCCTTTAATCAGAATGCCGTTTTTGGAAGCACACCCGATTCCGCCGAAAAACGACAGAGGAACTGAGATTACAAGCGCACACGGGCAGGAAATGACAAGAAAAATCAATGCTCTGTGCAGCCAGTCCGTGAAATCTCCGGCAAAAAGCGGAACAATGAACGCCAGCAATGCGGCACAGCCGACAACCGCAGGAGTGTAGTATTTTGCAAACTTTGTTATAAAATTCTCGGTTACGGTTTTTGCCGAGCTTGCATTCTCAACCAGCTCCAAAATTCTGCAAACGGTTGAATCAGAAAACTCCTTTTCAACCCTCACGGTCAAAACACCGTCAAGATTAATGCAGCCGCTGATGACAGAATCGCCCTTTTCAACATAGCTCGGTTTTGATTCACCTGTCAGATTCGCCGTGTTTATATTTGATGAACCGTCGGCAACCACTCCGTCAACGGGTATTTTCTCTCCGGGCTTCACAACAATCATGTCACCGACAGCAAGCACTGACGGGTCAACCTGTTCAAGCTTGCCGTCCCGTTCAACATTTGCATATTCGGGGCATATTTCCATCAAATCAGACACAGACTTACGGCTTTTTCCGACCGCAATACTCTGAAACAGCTCGCCAACCTGATAAAAGAGCATGACAAAGACCGCTTCGCCAAATTCCTTTGTTGCAATCGCTCCAACAGTTGCAATTGCCATGAGAAAGTTTTCATCAAAAACCTGTCCGTGCATTATATTCCTGAATGATTTTTTCAGTACATCATATCCTATCAGAAAATAGTTCGCCATAAACAGTGTTATTTTAGCATATTTATTCATCGGTATGAAATATGCCGCAATCAGCAATATTCCGCTTGCAATAATTCTCCTCAGCACAGCCTTATGCTTTTTGCTCATTTAACTCACCGCCTAAAGCTTAATCTCGCAGTCAGGCTCAATCCTGCCGCAAACCTCAACAACCTTTTTCATTATCTCGTCAAAATTATCATCATCAGCGTCAATAACAAGCTTTTGTGTCATAAAGCTGACCTTTGCGTCATTCACGCCGTCAAGCTTCTTTATCCCTTCCTCCATCTTCGCAGCACAATTGGCGCAGTCCAGGTTCTCCAAGTCAAATCTTTTTTTCATAATTACCTCCTCCTTTCAGATTTTTTATTTATTCCTCTATATGATCCATGCCCTGACCTATTATGGTTCTGACATGGTCATCGGAAAGCGAATAGAAAACAGTCTTGCCCTCGCGTCTGTATTTGACGAGTCTTGCTCTCTTCAAAACACGCAGTTGGTGAGAAATCGCAGATGTTGTCATGTTTAAAAGTGCCGCAATATCGCAGACGCACATCTCTGCTTCAAACAAAGCATAAAGAATTTTTATTCTTGTGCTGTCTCCGAAAACCTTGTAAAGCTCCGCCAAGTCATACAAAATTTCGTCCTTCGGCATGTTCTGCGTGACACGCTTGACAACGGCATCATTAACATGCATAAACTCACAGCTCGGCACTTCCGTCTCATTCATTCTCATATTTGTTCACCCTTTCATTTGAGCAACTGTTCAATTGTTATTATATAACCATTCTTTTGATTTGTCAACAGTTTTTTACAAAAATTTTTTAAAAAATAAAAGCGCACCGACTGCGGTCAATACGCTTTACCGTTCCACAACTTTTATGTTAATTTATTCTGCTGTCCGATCTAATGCTGACTCATTCATCAGAGAATATAAAAGAGGGCAGCCGCGGAATAATTTCCGAGGCTGCCCTCTTTGTTTTCTTGTCATATTCGCTGTAAACCGTTCGGCATGAGGTTTTACACCAAAACCATTTGCACCAGATTGAAGAGCAATTTAATACCGTATATGATAATCACAACACCGCAGACGCGGTTCAGCCATGTGAGAACAAGGCTATTGATTTTACTGCCAAGCATATATACTGCAATTGCCAAGAAGCTGAACCATATGAAACTGGCTGAAGCGAAACCTGTAATAAAATACGGAGAACCGCCTGTAGGCAGAGATGCACGGAAAGCTCCCAACATCAGAGTTCCGTCAATCAAAGCCTGCGGATTCAGCCATGTCACAATAAAAGCCGAACCAACCATTTTCCAAAACGACCGGCTCACATCAATTTCGCCGCTTAAATCAGCTTTGGAACGAATAAGCCCTGCTCCTATATAAATGACCAGCAAGCCCCCGGCTCCAAGAATAATCTTCTGAAGCCATGGCAGTGTCTCCATCAAAGCACCTGCACCAAAAAAGCAGGCAAGTCCGAGAGATATATCCCAGAAGATAACCATTAAAGCAGTCTCTGCCACACTCTTCGGATTCCTGCTCATTGAGCTGTTAATGACAAACAGATTCTGCATACCAATCGGAGCCACATAGGCAAGCCCCATGAACAGCCCCTGAAGGAAAATTGATATCACTTGCCTGCTCCCCCTTTTCTATTTGTTCCATAATTAAAGGTTCGGACTTATGCTTAGCATACGCTTTAAATAAAGCTATTTATGCAAACACTGTGCATAGTTTCAAGATTTCGCACAGCAGCACTTATTTGAAAGAGGGACTGATATTTAAGCAATTCTCTATTCGCCGAGATATGCGCGTCTGATTTTTTCATCATGCAAAAGCTCTTTTGCATTGCCCTCAAGAGCAATTTTTCCTGTTTCAAGAACATATGCGCGGTCTGCAATTGCAAGTGCCTTCTTCGCATTCTGCTCAACCAGAAGAACCGTTGTTCCGTCATCCGACACTTCACGGATGATGGTGAATATTTCCGACACCAAAATCGGCGAAAGACCCATTGACGGCTCGTCCATAAGTATTATTTTCGGATTTGACATCAACGCTCTTCCCATTGCCAGCATTTGCTGCTCGCCTCCGGAAAGAGTTCCGGCAATCTGATTTTTTCTTTCCTTCAAGCGCGGAAAATGTTCATAAACATATTTCAGATTGTTTTCAATCACCTTTTTATCATTCAAAACAAACGCACCAAGCTTCAGGTTTTCAAAAACCGTCAGCTCCTGAAAAACACGTCTGCCCTCGGGAACATGTGCCATTCCCATTCCCACAATCTTGTGTGCGGGAATCTTTGTGAGTTCCTTTCCCTCAAAAAGAATGCTTCCCGACTGTGCCTGCAAGAGACCTGTAACCGTGTGCAGTATTGTGGTCTTTCCTGCGCCGTTTGAACCGATAAGCGCGATGACTTCCCCTTGATTTACCTCAAAGGATACGCCCTTTATTGCTTTTATCATACCATATGAAACCTCTAAATTTTCAACCTTTAACACGAGCGCACCTCCTAATCATCTTCGCCTATATACGCCGTTATGACCTTCGGGTCATTCAACACGTCTTCAGTTTTTCCCTGTGCAAGAACCGTTCCGAAATTCAGAACCGTCAGCTCCTCACAAATACCCGAAACAAGCTTCATGTCATGTTCAATCAAAAGAATTGTCATATCAAACTTGTCACGCACAAACCTGATTGTTTCCATCAGCTCCGCGGTCTCATTCGGGTTCATGCCCGCAGCAGGCTCATCAAGCAGCAAAAGCTTCGGGTTTGTTGCAAGGGCACGGGCAATTTCAAGCTTTCTTTGTTTTCCGTAGGGCAAATTACATGCCAAAATGTTTCTTTCGTTCTCCAAATCAAAAATTCTTAAAATTTCCTTTGCCCTGTTCCGCATTGCAATTTCCCGTTCAAAATGCTTGGGGAGTCTGAACATGCTTTCAAACGGGTTAACTTTAAATTCAGGCTGGTTATGCAGTCCGACCAAAACATTTCTGATAACACTCATATTATTGAACAGACGTATGTTCTGAAAGGTTCTTGCAATTCCCTTATGGTTTATCGTCTCCTGCGTCTTTCCCGTCAGCTCTTCGCCGTCAAGATAGAATGATCCCTCCGTCGGAGTGTAGACACCCGTCAAAAGATTGAATGTCGTTGTCTTTCCCGCACCGTTCGGTCCGATTAACCCGTAAAGACTGTTTTTCTTTATTTTGATGTTAATCCCCTGAGCCGCCTTCAATCCGCCAAAGGTAATGCCGAGATTTTTTGTTTCAAGCATATATTCCTGCTGCATACTATTCATCTTCCTTCCTGAAAGACGCTCCGTCTTCCTTTTCGGGCTTTACATCAAGTGACAGCACCGTATCCATATCAATCTTTGTCGGAATCTGTGTCCATTCCGCCGAATCGTCCTTTATATCCGCAATAACCTTTTCGGGCGTTTTCCTTTTCGCCCCGATTTTGTCAAAAAACTTTTTCAGACTGAGTTTATTCTTAATCGGTTCAAACGCCGGAGCATTGTTAACCGTAACAATCACAATCAGCACTATTGCATATATAAGGAACTTCAGTGCCGCCATATCTCCCGAAAGCTTTGTTGTGAGCTGGAAGTTGATGTAGGTAATCAGCACAGCGGCAATAATTGAGCCGTTTATGCTTCCCATTCCGCCAAGAACCACCATAACCAATATTTCTATAGAGTAGTTATACGAAAAGAACGAATACAGAACCGGAGTCGCGTAATGTCCGTATATAACGCCCGCAATTCCTGCAAAGAATGCAGAAATGACAAAAACAAAAAGCTTATAGAAGGTTACGTTAATTCCCATCGCCTTGGCTGCAATTTCATTGTCACGTATTGCCGTTATCGCGCGTCCGTGCTTGCTGTGAACAAGATTCTGAACCACAATCAGCATAAACAGCACAACAATGAGTGCAATCACAAACAAATCTGTTCCGTATTTTTTTGTTGAAAGCCCCAGTGCACCGCCAAACGTATCAAGATTTTTAAATATCGTTCTGACAATCTCACCAAAAGCAAGGGTTACAATTGCAAGGTAGTCACCCTTGAGCCTCAGTGCAGGCAAACCGATTATAAATCCGAACACCGCCGCAATCACTCCGCCCGCCAGCATTGAAATTATCAGCACAATCAACGGGGACGGAATCACGGAATGAAGCTGATTCGCAAGAAAGCAGCCGAGATATGCACCAACGCACATAAACCCTGCATGACCCAAGCTCAGCTCACCCAAAAATCCGACAACCAGATTAAGTGAAACGGCAAGAATGATTGAATATGCAATCTGAGTGATCAGGTTTGCCGTCGAGCGGTTCAGATACCCCGCCGACATCATAGCCGCCGATACCACAAGCACAAGAATTACACCGATATAATTAACATAATGCTTCATTTTAAACGCACTTTTTATATTCTTAATATATCCTGCCATTTTCTACACCTTCTCCCTTATCTGCTTTCCGAGCAAGCCTGTCGGCTTCACAAGGAGTATAACTATCAGCAATGTAAATTCAAGTGCAGTTGTGTATGGAGCAAGTGCGGGAACGCTTAATGAAACTTTTTCTATGATTCCCAAAAGAACACCGCCAATCATTGCACCCGGGATTGAGCCGATTCCGCCGATTACGGCAGCCGTAAAGGCTTTTATGCCCGGCATCGAACCGAGAGTCGGACTTGTGCTCGGAATCTGCATAAGATAGAAAACGCTTGCAAATGCCGCCAACGCCGAGCCGATTGCAAATGTTATTGAAATTATGGCATTAACATTAATACCCATGAGCTGTGCTGCGCCTCTGTCCTCAGAAACAGCAATCATGGCACGTCCCGTCTTTGTGCACTTTATGAACAGCGTCAGTGCAACCATAATTATCGCGCCCACAATCAGTGTTATCAGCGTTGCAACATTAACGCTCACGCCTAAAATCGTTATATTTCTAAAGCTTGCAATTGTGACAGGCTGCGACTTTGCGCCGAATATAAGCTGAGCAACGCTCTGAAGCAAATAGCTGACACCTATTGCCGTAATCAGCACCGCAAGCGGCGATGCACTTCGGAGCGGTCTGTATGCCACCTTTTCCGTAATCACTCCGAGAGCCGTGCAGACCACAATTGAAATTACAATTGCAAGAGCAGGCTGTCCTCCCATGGAAAGTGTTGTCAATATTGCATATGCACCGACCATAATAATGTCACCGTGTGCAAAATTGAGCATTTTTGCAATTCCGTATACCATTGTGTAGCCAAGCGCAATCAATGCATATATGCTACCCAAACTCAATCCGTCAATGAATGTAGTCATAAAATCTCCATTCCGCCGCCCTGCGCCGGCATAAATAATAATGAATTCTCTCTTATTTCACAGGGAAAGGAATGATAAGAGATTCGCCCGCTGCGGCAAGGCTTTCACCGCAATATTACGAACGTTTGATATTCTTTATGTTATAAAACAAACATTTGGTCGGACGCATAATGCGCCCAACCAAAGCTGTTATAATCATCAGTATATACTATTATTTGCTGAGTGAAACAATCTGCGGAACCTTTGCACAAGCACCGCTCTCGTCCCATGTCATCTTACCTGTTGCACCCGAATATTCAAAGTCATCAGACGTAAACGTTGACTTCAATATATCGCAAAGTTCAGAAGCTCCGATTGTCACGTCCTTAACATCTGCCTTCTTCATTGCTTCAAAAATTGCCATGACAGCGTCATAGCCGTCTGCTGCAAACTGATCCGGATCTTCGCTGTATTCAGCCTTATATGCTTCAACAAAGCTCTTTGTCTTCTCATCTGTGCTGTTCACATCAAACGGTGTGATATACTTAATGTCATTCTTAACCGATGCATCAATCTGATCCGCAATACCGTCAAGACCGTCGCAGCCAAAGAGGAGCGCACTGCTGCCCTTTGCAGTTGCAGCCTTCGCAATGAGACCTGCCTCTGTATAATAAATCGGAAGGAAAATAACATCGCAGTCCTTCAGTGCCTCAACCTGAGTTGTGAAGTCCTTCTTGTTCTCAGCGTCAAACGACTGAGTTTTAAAATCAACACCAAGCTTCTTCATTTCTGCCTCAAATGCCTGGAAAATACCAGATGAATATGCATCACTGGTGTCATAAATCGCACCGATGTTTTTGTAGCTCTTTGTCAGCTCTTCAGCAGCCAGTGTTCCCTGATCAGGGTCACCAAAGCAAACACGGAACGCATTGTCTCTGTTTTCAATTACGTTTGCCGCAGAAGCCGACGGTGTGAGCAGGAACATGTTGTCCTCAGCAGCCTTTGACGCAAAAGAATCGCATGATCCTGATGTTACAGCACCGATTGACGCCTGCATTCCGGACTCGAAAAGCGTATCATAGCCTGTTGCCGCATCTGCCGCCGTTGCCTTGTCATCCTTGAATATAAATTTAAACTTTACACCGTTGAGGCCGCCTGCTTCATTTATCTGCTTGAATGCAAGCTCAGCACCTCTCTGAACAGAAATGCCGTATGAAGAAGCATCGCCTGTCAAAGGACCTGTTCCGCCGATAATAAACTCTGTGTTCCCCGATGTGTATCCCGTGTCAGCTTTTCCGCAGCCTGCAAGACAGGTCACAGCCAAAACGCCGGATAAAACCATTGCCATAAATTTTTTCATAAAAACTCCCTTACCTTTCCGCCCTCAAATTTTTCGTTTTAACAAAGGGCTATTGAACATTATCCATGTCATATAAAGTTTTTAAAAATTGACATAGTTATTTACAAATATATCACTTTTCATTTAAAAAGTCAATACCATTTTATAAATTTTTTATATAATAAGAATTTTGTTTTATTTTGTCTTAAATCGGCAAACAAAAGACGGCAGCCGCACATAACTATTATGCACAGCTGCCGCAAATGATATTAATACTATCTTTCTTCTCTGAAATATGCAAGACCGAGAGCCGCAGGCGGCTGATTTTCCTTTTTGTTTCTGACACTTGTGAGAATCAGAACAAGTATCGTCACAAGATACGGAAGCATGTTGAATATTGCAACCGAGCTTCGGCTTAATCCCGAAATATAAGAATATGCAATATACAAACCGCCGAAAACAAATGAGCCGAGAATGCTCACATCAGGCTTCCACAAAGCAAAAATAACCAATGCAATTGCAAGCCAGCCGCGGTCGCCGAATCCTCCGTTTGTCCACGAACCGCCGGTGTAATCCATTATAAAATACAGTCCGCCGAGTCCGGCAATTGCGCCGCCGACACATGTTGCAATGTATTTATATCTCGTAACATTTATCCCGGCAGCATCAGCGGTCGCAGGATTCTCACCAACCGCGCAGAGATGCAGCCCGGCACGTGTACGTCTCAGAAACCATGCGGCAGCCAGCGCAATTATAACCGCAAGATATGCCAAAAAGCCATATGAAAAGAATATTTTTCCGACAGCTCCGAGTTTGTCCGCAAAAGGCAGTGCTGTTTTAAAATAATCGGCAGTTGTTTTCACCGAAAGATTTCCGCCATCGGCAAAGATTTTGGTGAGCGAACCTCCGAAGAAATCACCGAATCCGACACCAAAGGTAGTCAGTGCAAGACCTGTGACATTCTGATTTGCCCGCAGCGTTATTGTGAGAAAGCTGTATATGAAAGCCGCAAAAGCCGCTCCGACAATTGAGGAAAGCAGCGGTATCACAATACACCAGAACGGCTCGGGAACCGAAACCGATTTTTCATAAAGATATGCACCGATGACGCCGGCACTTCCGCCCATATACATTATTCCCGGAATACCGAGGTTCAGATTGCCCGATTTTTCCGTTATGATTTCGCCCGTCGAACCGTAAAGCAGCGGTATTCCCTGAGCAATTGCCTTACTTATTATGGTTGCAAACATGTTATTCCCCCTCCCTGTGTCTTGAACGAATGTTTATCTTGTACTGAACAAAAAATTCACTTCCGATAATAAAGAACAGTATAATTCCTGTCAGTATATCGGAAACACTCTCATTCAGCTGAAAGGCAGTCGCAATTTCGCCCGCGCCCCGTTCAAGAAACACAATCAGAAAAGATGTCAGTGTCATGAAAACCGGGTTGAATTTGGCAAGCCATGAAACCATAATTGCCGTGAAGCCCATGCCTCCGACCGTATTTGTTGTTATCGTGTGATCAGTCCCGGCAACAATCAAAAGCCCGGCCATTCCGCACAGCGCACCCGA
Source organism: uncultured Clostridia bacterium (assembly GCA_934463175.1). GTDB lineage: Bacteria > Bacillota > Clostridia > Monoglobales > Monoglobaceae > CAKSIW01. The sequence continues at coordinate 34,390 of CAKSIW010000012.1, forward strand.
GAGTGCCATCGTGCGGATAATGACTTTCTTAACATTTATTCCTATGTATCTTGCTGTGTTCTCACTCTCTCCGACAACCGAAATCTCATATCCGTGCTTGCTGTATCGCAGATAAACATACATAATTACGGTGATAACAGCAACAATCAGGATATTCAGCAAATACTTCTGTCCGAAAAGCATCGGCAGCCAGCCGCCCTCTGTTGTTCGGTTAATCACACCGACAGTGTTGGAGTCCTTCGGGTTTTCCCAGAAAACAATACAGAACGAAACAATCTGCATTGCAATATAGTTCATCATCAGGGTAAACAGCGTCTCGTTTGTGTTAAATCTTGCTTTGAAAAACGCAGGTATAATTCCCCAAAGCATTCCAGCAAGAATTGATACTGCAAACATAATCGGGAAAAGCAGAAATCCGCTCATTTTGTCGCCGAAATAAATCATACATGCAGCAGCCGCAAGCCCTCCGACAAGTGTCTGTCCCTCCGCGCCGATATTCCAGAACTTCATTTTGAAAGCAGGCGTCACCGCTAGCGATATGCACAAGAGCATTGCGAGCTTTTGCAGAGTATTCCATATCTTTCGCGAAGAGCCGAATGTTCCGTTCAGCATTGATGCATATACCTGAACAGGATTATACCCTGTTAAAAGCACAATTACAAGTGCACAGAGCAGCAGCGCAATTGCAATTGCACACGCACGTATTGCCCATGACTTGTACCAGACCGTCTCACCGCGCTTCACAATCTGAAATCTCGGCTCGTGAACGTGTTGTTTTTCATTATTATTTGCCATCTTCCGCCGCCTCCTTCTTCATTTTTGTCATCAGCAAGCCAATCTCCTCTTTTTTCGCAGTCCGCGCATCGACAATATCGTTTATTCTTCCTCCGCAGATAACCATAATTCTGTCGCACAACTCCAAAAGAACGTCCAAATCCTCACCGACGAGGATAACCGCCGCGCCACGGCTTTTCTGCTCATTCAGAAGATTATAGATTGTGTATGACGAGTTAATATCAAGACCGCGCACAGGATATGCTGCCATCAGCACTGTCGGCGACGATGCAATTTCACGCCCGACAAGCACCTTCTGAACATTTCCTCCGGAAAGCTTTCTCACAGGTGTGTTTGCATCGGGAGTCACAACCTCAAGTCTGCTTATGATCTCCTCCGCAAGCGTTTTCGGTTCTTTTCGTTCAAGGAACATTGATTTTCCTTTTCTGTAGCTTCTCAGCATCATATTATCAACAATATCCATGTTGCCGACAAGCCCCATTCCAAGCCTGTCTTCCGGTACAAACGAAAGCCGGACGCCCATCTCGCGAATCTCCATCGGTGTCTTATCAATCAGATTTTCCGTCTTTCCCGTTTTTGGGTCTTCATATATAATTTCTCCGCTGTCGATGTGCTGAAGTCCGGCAATTGCTTCAAGAAGCTCTCTCTGTCCGCTTCCGGCAATTCCCGCAATTCCGAGAATTTCTCCAGAACGCGCTGTGAATGATATATCATTAAGAACAGTCACGCCCTCACGGTTTATGCAGTTTATGCCGCGCACGCGCAGTCTGTCAACAGGATTTTTGGGTTCACTTCTTTCAATATTAAGCGACACCTTTTTTCCCACCATCATCTCTGTCAGCTGTGATTCGGTCGTATCCGAGGTGTTAACTGTGCCGATGTATTCACCCTTGCGCAGCACGGAAACTCTGTCCGAAATCTCCAGAACCTCATTCAGCTTATGCGTTATGATGATTATGGCTTTCCCGTCGTTTCTCATGTTCCGCAGTACATCAAAAAGCTTTTTTGTCTCCTGCGGAGTCAGAACTGCGGTCGGCTCGTCAAGAATCAGAAGGTCCGCTCCTCTGTACAGAACTCTTATTATTTCCACTGTCTGCTTTTCGGAAACCGACATTTCATATATTTTTTTTGACGGGTCAATCACAAATCCATATCGGTCGGCAATTTCCTTAACCTTTTTTTCCGCCGCCTTTACGCTGAATTTCTTTTCGTCCCGAAGCCCGAGGATTATATTCTCGGTTGCGGTAAAAATATCAACAAGCTTAAAATGCTGATGTATCATGCCGATTTTGTATTTATAGGCATCCTTCGGCGAACGTATGACAACCTCCTCACCGTCAATAAAAATCTGCCCCTCATCGGGGAAATATATTCCCGAAATCATATTCATAAGAGTTGTTTTTCCGCTTCCGTTTTCACCGAGTATTGACAGAATCTCACCCTTATTGACTTTCATGCATATATCCTTGTTTGCCACAACAGAGCCAAAGCTTTTTGTTATGTTCTTAAGTTCGATAGCCGTTGCCAAATATATGAACTCCCTTCCGTAATGTTATTTTTTCGTTTTGGAAAAGGCACAGCTGAAAAACAAATATGCCTTTTTCAAAACGAAAACACCTCATGCGGGCAAAAATGCTCCGCATGAGGATATTTTATTATACTCCGTCATTTGACGCGATGTGCCGAATCCGGCTGCAATATTATTTCAATGTAATTCCGTCAATGTCAAGGTCAAAGTAAGGAGCTGAACGCTTTTCAGATTCATGGAAGTATCCGTCGGATACAACATCTGTGTCGGGAGTGAATGCCGCATCGGAATCAACATCTGCCTTATACTCCGTAACTTCCTTGCCGTCAACCGTGAATGTCTTTGTGTCAAACACCTTGATTTCGCCGTTGATGAGCTTTTTCTTCACTTCATCAAGCTTTTCCTGAGTGCCCTTTGCCGCAACCTTATCGTTGAGACCGAGCAGCTGAACAACGTCCTCTTTGAGTCCGCCGCAGAAATCCTGTGTGATTTCCTTGCCGTCTCTCACAGATGTGATGAGATGCTCAAAATACGGCTCCCAGTTAATCTTTGAAGAAATCAGCGCAGAGTTCGGACCCCACTGACGTGTGTCAAGGTTATATGCAACATCGGGAACCCCCGCCTCTTCGCAAGCCTTCGGCGCACCCTCTGAATCTGCATGCTGGCTGATGAGAACACAGCCGTCTGCAATAAGCGCATTTGCTGTTTCTTTTTCTGCCGCAATATCAAACCATGAGTTTGTGAACTTAACCTCCATTGTTGCGGTCGGGCAAACATATCTTGTGCCGAGGAAGAATGAGGTGTAGCCTGACTTAACTTCCGCATAGGGGTATGCACCGACATAACCCATTTTTGCCTGATCAGCTGTAATTTTACCGCTGTCAATCATTTCATTGAGTTTCAGACCTGCAGCAACACCTGCAAGAAATCTGCCTTCATATATTGAAGCAAATGCGTTGTAGTAATTCGGAAGCTTTTCCGTGTGTGCTTTTGTTCCCGTTGCATGAGCGAAAACAACGTTCGGGAATTCCTTTGCTGCCTGGATTATGAAATCCTCATGACCGAAGCTGTCTGCAAACACAATGTCACAGCCTGCGTCAACCAAATCAGCCGCAGCTTCATAGCACTCGTTTGACTCGGGAATGTTTGTCTTGAACATAACCTGCTCATCGCTGAGACCCATTGCTTCCTTTGCAGCTGTTGCAGCGTCCATAAAGTTCTTGTCATAGGTTGAGTTTTCGTCATGAAGGAAAATAAAACCAATTTTAATGTCCTTCTTGTCCCCTGCCGTGTCTTTTGCTCCGCATGATGCAAGCATAACACATGATAAAAGCATTATTGCCGCCATCATTAATGAAAAGATTTTTTTCATTGTAACATACCTCCCGCCTCTCGGCAAAATTTATTTATGTAAATTATTTTTACATCGGAAATAAAAAAAGCATACTTTTAAAAAGTACACCCACGAAAACAAAAACACAACCTCGGCTCAAAAAAGACGAAGAACGTATTTCCAATAGTCGCAAGCTTTTTTATAAAAACTGGTGTTGCGGTAGAAACTTCCGTACCATTTATTATGCGGAATTATATTGGTAACACACTGATATTAAACTGTCGAAATTTGTAATACTTTGATATTATACCATTACAAGAATAATTTGTCAACCGTTGTCGCAAATTTTCTTGATATATATTTTATCTGAATATTATTTCCCCGTTTTCCTTCATTTCATCAATAATTGCCAGAGACTCGACCCTGATTCCCTTTGAACGAATCAAATCGCCGCCGCGCTGAAATCCCTTTTCAATGACAATTCCGGCACCGACAAGGCTTGCACCTGCCGCACCGACAAGCTCCGCAAGCCCCTCCAGGGCACACCCGTTGGCCAAAAAATCATCAATAATCAAAACCTTATCCCCCGGATTCAAAAAATCCTTGGAAACGATAATATCATAAACTCTTCCGTGTGTGTATGACTTGACACGGCTTGTATAGGTGTCACCGGCAATGTTTTTCGTCTTGCTTTTTTTTGCAAAAACGACAGGCACATCAAAATAACGGGCAGCAATGCAGGCAATTCCGATCCCCGATGCTTCAATTGTCAGTATTTTTGTAATTTCTTCTCCCTCAAACCTTTTTTTAAATTCCCTGCCTATCTCCTCAAAAAGTCTGATATCCATTTGGTGGTTCAGGAAGCTGTCAACCTTAAGTACATTCCCTTCCTTAACCTTTCCGTCCTTCAAAATCCTGTTCTTTAAAAGCTGCACCTGTCAATTCCTCCCCGTTTAATAATTGGATTATAGCACAAACAAATTAATAATACAAGGAATTTTGGGAAATTTATTCATATTTTTTTATAATTTACTTTTTTTTAAAGAATAAAGTCGGATTATTAATTTTGATTAAAAAATTTTTCTTGACTTTTCGCGCGGTTTGTGTTATTATTTTCAAGTAGCAAATTTGGTCCGGTAGTTCAGTTGGTTAGAATGCCAGCCTGTCACGCTGGAGGTCGTGGGTTCGAACCCCATCCGGATCGCCACTTGCTGCCTTAGCTCAGCAGGCAGAGCACTTCCTTGGTAAGGAAGAGGTCGGCAGTTCGAATCTGCTAGGCAGCTCCAAAAAGCACGCGAATGTGTGCTTTTTCTTTTTTTCGTTTTTTACGGCTGATAAATCAGTTTGAAGCTGTTTTTCTTATACTCAATCAAACCATCCCGTTTCATTTTCGACAGTTCATTTGAAAGTGCACTTCGTTCAACTCCGAGATAGTCCGCAAGCTGCTGACGTGAAAACGGAATCGTGAAACATGCGGTTCCGTTCAGAGTTGCCTGTTCAGACAGATATGACAGCAGCCTGTCCCGTATGAGTTTTGAAGCCGTATGTGTCATTCTCACCGTGAGGCTTATATTTTTTTCGGCAGATATTTTTAAAAGATTCCGAACCAGCCTGTTGTGAAACGGACACGGCTTTTCACACGGTGACAGCACTCTCTCCGCGTTCAGAAAAAGCACCTCTGTCTTCTCAGCCGCAACCGCGTCGCACAAAAGCTCCGTCCCCGGAACTGCCGCATAGCTCTCAGCAAATATCTGTCCCGGAAAAACATGACCGAATATATTGCTTCCGCCCCAATAGTAATTCACAACAATGTTAACGCCGCCCGACAGGACAAGTCCCATATCCGAAACCGTATCTCCTGCATGATAAATCACGTCACCGCGCATAAAAGTCTTTATGCGTCCCCCCAAACATTTCAAAATCTCCGGCAGTTCTTCCTCTGTCATGCCTTTAAAAAGTGCTGTTTTTACCAAAAAATTATATTTCATAAATTCCTCACTTTTGTTGTTTTAACAACATATTTTTTTAGCTTATTATATTATACTCCAAACATAAAGTCAATAAAAATTAACGGAGGTAATTTATTATGGAAAATAAAATGTTTTGCTTTCAGTGTGAACAGACAGCAGGCTGCGGCGGCTGCACAGGCCGCGCCGGGGTATGCGGAAAAACAGCAGAAGTTTCGGCACTTCAGGATAAACTGACAGGCGCACTTATCGGTCTTGCAAAAGCGGTTGGCGGCGGTGTGCCGAACAGCGAAATCAGTAATCTGATTATTGAAGGACTATTCACAACACTGACAAATGTGAGCTTTGACGAAAAATCAATCCGTGTTCTGACAGAGAAGATTACAAACAAGAAAAACTCATTAGCTCCGCAATGTTCATGCTGTGCATCACCATGCGGGAGCAACAGCGATTATGATATGTCTCTCATCTGGAATGCGGACGATGACATCAGAAGTCTGAAATCACTGATATTGTTCGGAATACGCGGCATGGCAGCTTATGCATATCACGCAAAAGCTTTCGGTTGTGCAAGCGATGAGGTTAACGAATTTTTTGTAAAAGCACTTTCGGCTCTCGGAGACGATTCAGGTATGAACGAGCTTTTGCCTATTGTTATGGAAGTCGGCAAAATGAACCTCATTTGCATGGAACTTTTGGACAAAGCAAACACAACGGCTTACGGAACACCAGTTCCAACCATTGTTCCTTTGAAAGTTGAGCGCGGACCGTTTATTGTTATCTCGGGGCACGATTTGCTTGATTTAAAACTTTTGCTGGAACAAACAGAGGAAAAGGGCATTAATATATACACCCACGGCGAAATGCTGCCGGCACACTCATATCCCGAGCTGAAAAAATACAAACACTTAAAAGGCAACTTCGGCACTGCATGGCAAAATCAGCAAAAAGAGTTTGCAGATATTCCTGCTCCCGTTCTTTTCACAACAAATTGCCTCATGCCTCCCAAGAAAAGCTATTCCGACAGAGTGTTTACAACGGAAGTTGTTTCATATCCCGAAATCACTCACATCGGCGAAAGCAAAGATTTCTCTCCTGTCATCAATAAAGCACTTGAGCTTGGCGGATATTCCGAGGATATGCAGTTTACCGGCATTAACGGCGGCAAGACAGTTATGTGCGGTTTCGGACACGGAACTGTTCTGAATGTTGCCGACACGGTTATTGATTCAGTGAAAAGCGGCGCAATCCGACATTTCTTTCTTGTCGGCGGCTGCGACGGGGCAAAGGCAGGCAGAAACTATTATACCGAATTTGTGAAGCAAACACCGAAAGACACTGTCGTTCTGACACTTGCATGCGGCAAATACCGTTTCAACGACTTAGAGCTTGGCAAAATCGGCGACCTTCCGCGGCTTATGGATATGGGACAGTGCAATGATGCATACAGTGCCATCAAGGTTGCCTCAGCACTTGCGGAAGCCTTTGGATGCGGTGTGAACGAGCTGCCGCTGTCCATGATACTTTCGTGGTATGAACAAAAGGCAGTCTGCATACTGCTCACCCTCCTGCACCTTGGCATAAAAAACATTCGTCTCGGTCCGACTCTTCCTGCATTCATTTCAAAAAATGTGCTGGACTACCTTGTTGAAAACTTCGGTATTGCACCGATTTCAACTCCGGAAGAAGACCTGAAAGCGATTTTGGGCTGAACCAATATAAAACCACCGTGGGAAACAAATTCTCCACGGTGGTTCTCTTTATTTTTTATTATAGTAATTGTGTATTTCTTCACTCCAATCATTTGAAATTCTATCATACATTGAAAAACTTTTTATCGTCCTGCTCAAAGCATCAAAATTCGTTTTTATTCCAATTTCGTCCGGGACAAAATTCACCGCCCTTTGACGCACAATGCCAAGTGTTTCTGCCGTCTGCACAGCGTCAATATTTGCACCCAAAAACAAAAATTCCCAATCATGTCTCCTTTTTTGGTTTTCAATCATTTGCTTTACTCTTTCGAGAGGAAACTCACGGCTTGCATTTTCATATCCGTCTGTCATGATTGCAACAATTGTCCGTGAGGGTATTTTCTTTTTGGGTTGCCCAAGACGGCGGTTTACCACATGATTAATCGTTTTTCCGACAGCATCGAGAAGTGCTGTGCAGCCACATGCAAAAAACTCGGTTCTTTTCATCGGAGGAACATTTTCAATTCTTTCTCCGTCACAAATCATAATATACTTGCTGTCAAAAAGAACCGTTGTTACAATTGCGTCACCGTCCTCCTCCTTTTGCTTTGCAATCAGGCTGTTATATCCGCCAACTGTGTCAGACTCCAATCCGCCCATAGAACCGCTCTTGTCCAAAATAAAAACCATTTCCGTTAATCCTTTTTTCATAAACAATACCTCCTCTGTATGATGTTCTCATTATAGCACATCATACAGAGATATGGTCGCCCGCAAAGCGACATTTTAAATGTCAAAGCGCAGGTTGGTTATATTTAAACAAAGCTTCATTTATCACAAAAATGTTATAAATTTTATTTTCAATAAAATATGAAACAATTAAGTCAGCAATGCTGCTCGGTGAAAAAGCATATCCGGCACGGCTCAAAAAATCTTTTGTTTCATCAAGAGACAGCTCCAATGCAACAGCGAACGAAATAACTGTTGATTTTTTTGGGTTGTAATCCTTGTTTGTTCGTATCTTTGAGAACAGCTTACGGTCTATGTTTGCACGCTTGTATACCTCCGAGTCCTTCAGACCGCGTTCGTCAATCAGCCGCAGGAGAAGCTGCGAAAAGGTTTCGTCGATCTTTTTTATTATACAGTCAAGCTCACTGCGTTCCCTGTTATCCTCCGACTTAAACAAATTTTTCTTTTTATAACAGTGTGTTACTATGCAAATTTCTCTCTTATTTTCAATATATTCCCGAATGCTTTGATATAAATGATTATCTATTCTGAACAAATTCATGTTATGAACCACAAGAAATATATCCATGTCAAATTCATCCAGAAACTCCGCCACGGCTTTCCGACTCACTGCAAGGATCTCCTCAGCAATTCTGAGGTTCCGAACTTCCCCGAAAACAAGCGGAAATGCAGCCGAGTATGCACCCATTTCACGTGAGAGCTTCAAAGCGTTTTTTAAACCGCGGCGGAACCGCTCTATCCAAATATAGCTTTTATCTTCAAAATCAGGCTCTGCAACATAAATTACATACTTTGCCTTCACGCGGTTGTCGCTTGCAATTACCGCATCAGCCGTACATCTCACCACGCCCTGTTCTGCCGCCATTTCGGACATTTCCGTTAAAAGCCCCTGTTTCGCAGGTCTCACAACCGCATCTGCATCTATCGTTGCAATATCACCCTGTATTATGCTAAAAGGCATTGTAACACCCCCACATCTACTTTATCACAAATAAACGTTTTTTTCAACATAAAACTTATCAGTTTTGTCCGTTCACTCCAAACATATAATTAAGAAGCGACCAATTCTGCTGAAACGGACGCATTAGATTCCAGTATCCTGCACCACGCAATCCTTTTTCCGAAATAAGTCCGAATTTTTGCTGTATGCTCCGAACGTCCTCAAACCACACCTCATGCTGTGCACCATTCCCGTCATAGTATCTGAACCAGGGTGACTGCGCTGCATCGTCATACTGTATCTCAGCATTGTTTTCCGCTGCAATCCGTGCTGCCTCAACGTTTGATATCGACCGTGCTCTCGATTCACCCTTCACATAAGGAAGTGTCCAATCATAGCCGTAATTCGGTATTCCGAGAAATACTTTTTCAGGCTCAATTCTTGTCAATGCATAATCAACCACCCTGCGGACATTGTTTATCGGCGCAACCGCCATTGGCGGTCCGTATGTATACGTCCATAGATGATATACGTAATAATCTTATGAGGTTATTATGTATACAATTTAACACAGACAC
>CAKSIW010000013.1 GCA_934463175.1 uncultured Clostridia bacterium
AGCGCACAGTGACCGTGTTCGACCGTGCCGAGATATACGCCGCGGCTGCCGTCCTCGTCAAAGCCGCGCCCGTCGGGGCAGCCGCTGTAGGAAAAATAGGTTTCGCCCGATTTTGAAATCTCACTCCGCTTATGAATATGTCCGAGTGCGAGATAGTCAAGGCGGCTGCCGGAAATGTCTGCGGCGGTTATCGGGTTATAGCCGCCCTTGTCTGCAAGCTCGCCGTGGAGAACACCGAGAGAAATATATCCGTCCGGACAAGGACATTCCACAGAGAGCAGGGATTTTTCACAGTGCAGGTCATCAAAGCCCGCACCCCAGAGCCGAACCTTTTTTTCGGGAAAGTCGGCAAATTCAAGCCCGGATGTGAACACCACCGTGTTTGACGGAAAGCTGTGTTTCCGATAGACAGAGCCTTGACAGGCGCAGTCGTGGTTCCCTGCGGCAATTGCAACAACGGTTTCGGGGATTCCCGAAATTGCGCGGATAACCTCCGAAACAATGACGGAATCCGCAAACGGGGTGTTGAACAGGTCGCCCGCAATCAGAAGAAAATCAACCTTTTCGGTTTTGCAAAGCCCGATAATCCGAAAGAATGTATTGAGAATTTCGGAGCGTCCCGAGCCGTATTTGCTGCCGAGAGCCGCGCGGTCTCCGCCGAGATGAACGTCTGCCGTATGTAAAATTTTTATTCCGCTCATATGCAACATGTCCTTTCATATATTAGTATTATTGTAACATATGTGCAAAAAAAATTCAATACGGTATAAATCTTAAAAAATAATTGGCAAGTTTTTGGTAAATAATTGACAAATACAAAAAAAGGTGGTAATATAAATTTAATTATTTTGTATATATTTTGAGGTAAATGCCAAAAATTTATTATAACGTAACAACGAAAACAGTTCAGATTCTGAAAGGAAGTGTTGAAATTGACGACGGAGGCAATTGAGAAAATACGTGCGGCGGAGCAGGCTTCGGCTGAGACAGAAAAACTTGCAGCGGAACAGGCGGAAAGCATTGCAAGGGAAGCGTCGGAACGGGCTGAAAAAATTGTGTCCGATGCAAAGGCAGAGGGCGAAAGACGGCTTGCGGAGGCAGTGGAGTATGCAAAACGCAAAGCTTCCGAGTGCAGCGCAAAGGAGAAAGAAAACATGCGGAGTGCGCTTGACGCGCTTGCGGAGAAGGCATCGGCGAAATATGCCGACGCGGCAGAGCTGATTGAGAATAAACTGATTTCCGCTTGAAAGAGGTGGCATGAGCAATGGCAGTTTTACCAATGGCAAAAATTAATGTTTACGGTTTGAAACGCAGCAGGAAAAAAATACTGGAGGCTCTCCAGCTGCTGGGTGTTATCGAGGTGAGGGATTTCACCGCGGAGACTGAGGATTTTGAAAAGTCCGACACCTCTGCGGCTCAGTCGAGGTTCAACAAGGCAAGGGCGGACGCTCAGCGTGCGCTTGGTGTTCTTGAGGAATATTCGCCTGAGAAGAAATCCGTTTTTTCATCTCTGGAGGGAAAAACAGAGCTTTCGGGAAAGAAATATGATGAGCTTGTCGGAAAGCGTGATGAAATTCTTGCTTCCGCGGCAAATGTTCTGAGACTTGAAAAAAGCATATCCGATTTGCGTGCGGAAATTGTGAGAATGCAGACGGCGATTGAAACGCTGTCGCCGTGGCGCGGTCTTGGTGTTCCGATGAATTTCAGGGGAACCGAAAAAACTGCGGCATTCATCGGGACATTCCCCGACGCTCACACGGAAGAAGAGCTTTTGTCGGAGCTTGCGGCTGTTTGCGGCGAACGCGGAATTGACGGTCTTTCGGATTCGGTTCACATTGAGGTGATAAGTCAGACTGATATGCAAACCTGCGTGTTTGTTCTGTGCGGAAAGGAAGAAGCCGTGCGGTGTGAGGAGGTTCTGCGGTATATGGGATTTGCCGCGCCGGCATCGGTCGGCGGAGAAATTCCGCATGAGAGAATTGGAGAGCTTGAACGCGGAATTGAAGGCGCACGGGCGAAAATAAAGGAAAATGAAGAAGAGATCGTCAAGTGTGCGGATATGCGCGGCAAATTCAAGTTTATGGTTGATTATTACGCAATGCGTGCGGATAAATATAAGGTGATTTCGCAGCTTGCACAGAGTGCAAACACGTTTGCGCTCACGGGATATATTCCGCTGCGTGATGCGGAGAAAACCGCAGAAATCCTTGAAGAAAAATACGGTGCGGCGGCGGAATTTGAGAGAGCGTCCGCGGAGGAGGCTCCCGTGGCACTGCAAAACAACGGATTTTCCGCACCGCTGGAGGGTGTTCTGGAAACCTACAGCCTTCCCGGTCCGGGCGAGATTGACCCGACAACGGTCATGTCTCTGTTCTACTATTTCCTGTTCGGAATCATGCTTTCGGACGCGGCATACGGGCTGATAATGGTCATCGGCTGCGCACTTGCGCTGTGGAAGTTCCCGAGAATGGACGGAGGAATGAAGAAAACGCTGAAGATGTTTCTCTACTGCGGAATTTCAACAACTTTCTGGGGCGCAATGTTCGGCGGATTTTTCGGAGATGCGATTCAGGTTGTTTCGTCAACGTTTTTCGGTCACGAAATTGAGGTGAATCCGCTTTGGTTCTCGCCGATAAATGAGCCGATGAGAATGCTGATGTTCTCGTTTGCCGTCGGAATTGTCCATCTGTTTGCAGGTCTCGGGGTTAAAATGTATATGCTCGTGAAGGACGGCAAATATCTTGACGCGATTTATGACACGGTGTTCTGGTATCTTCTGGTCGGCGGCGGCATTGTATATCTTTTGTCAATGCAGATGTTTGTTGATATGTCGGGACTCGGCTTCAAGCTTCCGCAGCTTGCGGGGAAAATTGCAACCGTTTGCGCGGCAATCGGTGCAGTCGGAATCGCGCTGACGGCAGGGCGTTCATCGTCAAATCCGTTCAAACGGCTTGCCAAAGGGCTTTATGAGCTGTATAACGTTACGGGATATTTAAGCGATATACTTTCATATTCAAGACTGCTTGCACTCGGTCTTGCAACGGGGGTAATCGCAAACGTGTTCAACAAGATGGGCGGAATGCTCGGCGGCGGCGTGGTCGGTGCAATCGGATTCACAATAATTTTCATTGCAGGACACACGCTGAACATCGGAATTAACCTTCTCGGCGCATATGTTCACACAAACAGACTTCAGTTTGTTGAGTTTTTCGGCAAGTTCTATGAAGGCGGCGGCGTGAAGTATAACCCGTTCAAGGCAAGTACGGGATATTTTGAAATTGAAAAGGATTAACCGCGGACATTGATGACTCTGCGGATTTAAAGCCCACCGGCCTGCGGTTGGCATAATATAAATATGCAGGCAGAAAGGTTTTGGAAAAATGTTAGCAATTGGAAACGGAATAGGTATGGCACTGGCTCTGCTCGGCGCGGCTCTTGCGGCTCTTATGGCGGGAATCGGCTCGGCAATCGGAGTTGGTATGGCAGGTGAGGCGGCAGCAGGAGTTGTCACAGAAGATCCTCAGAAATTCGGTAAGGTTCTGATTCTTCAGCTCCTCCCGGGCACACAGGGAATCTACGGTCTGCTCATTGCATTCATAACACTGTCGCAGATTGGTATTCTCGGCGGAGGCGGAGTTGATGTTTCATTTGCGCAGGGGCTTTTATATCTTGCGGCTTGCCTTCCGATGGCATTTGTCGGATACCGTTCCGCAAAGAGCCAGGCAAGAGCGGCTGTTGCAGGCATTTCGCTCGTTGCGAAGAAGCCCGATCAGGCAGGTAAGGCAATTATATTTGCGGCAATGGTTGAGACATATGCAATTCTTGCGCTGCTTATTTCAATCCTTGCAATTGTCAGCATTCCTTCAATCAATATCTAATGCTATCGGGGCATTGGCACACAGGCGGCTTTTGTCTTGGGAAAGGAATGGTTGAGATGACAGGACTTGAAAATATAATAAAACAGATTGAAAGCGATGCGGCGGCACGTGCGGAGGAGGTCACAGCCAAGGCGAAGCAGGCGGCGGAGGAGACTGTCCGCGCGGCAGAGGCTCAGGCTGAGAAGATTTCATCGGATTATGCGGAGCGCATTGAAAAAGCGGCGGCAGAAATCGCCGAGCGCGGACAATCCGCAGACACTCTGGAACGCAGCCGCGGAATTTTGCTCAAAAAACAGGAAATCATAAGAAGCTTCATTGAACGTGCAAAAAAAGACATTTCCGAGAGCAAGCCCGAAAAGTATTTCGGACTGATGGAAAAGCTTTTGGATAAATATGCACAGAGCGGCAGCGGATATATCATCATGCAGGAGAAGGACAAAAAGAACATGACAAAGTCCTTCAAGGCGGCGGTTGACGCGCACGGACTGGAGATTTCTGAGGAAAACGGAGCGGCGGACGGAGGCTTTATTCTGGTTTACGGAAGCATTGAGGTGAACTGCACACTCGGTGCAATATTCGACGCGTATGACGAGGAGCTTTCCGACATGCTGAACTCATTTCTCTACGGCACGGGAGGGGTTTAAATGGCTGAACAGTATACCTATGCCGTGGCGCGGATTCATGCAAAAGAGGTGTCGCTGCTGAACGGACAGGACTTGGAGCAGCTGCTTGGCTGTAAAAGTGCGGACGAGGTCACAGCCTGTCTTGCCGACAAGGGCTTTGACTGCGGCAGCGGAGACACTGCGGACGATATTGTCGGACGTGAGAGGGAAAAGACCCTGAAGCTGATTTCGGAGGTTGTCGGGGATATGTCGGATTTTGATATATTTCTTTACGAAAACGATTATCATAATCTGAAGGCGGCGGTGAAGTCTGTTGTGACAAAGGAAAATCCCGAAAGAATCTTTGTCGGAGACGGGACTGTGCCGTCAGAGGTGATTAAGAGCGCGGTTGCGGAGCGTGACTACACAGCACTGCCGCCGCGAATGGCAGAAGCGGCGGAGGAAGCCGTGCATGTTTTGCTTGAAACGGGAGACGGCGGTCTCTGCGATATGCTGATTGACAAGGCATATCTTGACGCAGTCAGAACGGCAGGCGATGATTCGGACAGCCCGATGATAAAAAGCTATGCGGAGCTGACGGTCGCGCTTGCGGACATCAGGATTGCATCGCGCGGTGCGCGTCTCGGGAAAGGCGCGGAGTTTTTCAGAAAAAGCCTTGCGGAGTGTGCGAAGCTTGACGTGTCAAGCCTTGGCACGGCTGCGGCAAAGGGTATGGACGAGCTTTTGGAGTATATTGCATGCACGGACTATTCAAATGCGGCGGACGCACTCCGCGAATCGCAGACTGCACTTGAAAAGTGGTGCGATGACAGGCTCATGGAGGAAATCCGGAAGGAACGGTTCAATCAGTTCACAATTGCTCCGATTGCGGCATATTTCATGGCGCGCGAAAGCGAGCTGAAGGCGGTCAGACTCATTCTGACGGGCAAGCAGAACAGACTGGACGACAGCATTATTAGAGAAAGGCTGAGAATGCTTTATGTATAAGGGTGTAGCGGTAATAGGAGACAGAGACAGTATTTACGGGTTTGCCTCAATCGGTCTCAGCATATTCCCCGTCACGGGACGGGAGGACGGCGCGGAAACCTTCAGGAAGCTTTGCCGCGGCGACTATGCGGTTATATATATAACCGAAGCACTGGCGGAGCTTTTGGAGGAAGAGATTGCGGAAACCGAGGATAAAATGTGTCCTGCGGTCATATTGATACCGGGCGTGTACGGAAACACGGGCAAGGGAATTGACAATGTGAAAAAATCCGTTGAAAAGGCGGTTGGCTCAGACATACTGTTCGGCGGCGAATGATGCCGCAGGATTGACGCTCATCTGCAATATGCGGAGCGAGACTTGAATTTAAGGAAGTGATATATGTGAGTATCGGAAAGATAAAAAAGGTTGCGGGACCTTTGGTTATTGCTGAAAATATGCGTGATGCGAACATGTTCGATGTGGTTCGTGTCAGCAATCAGCGGTTAATCGGCGAGATAATCGAAATGCACGGCGATTTGGCTTCGGTTCAGGTTTATGAGGAAACCTCGGGACTGGGACCGGGCGAGCCTGTTGAATCCACGGGAAGCCCGCTCAGCGTTGAACTGGGGCCCGGGCTCATCGGCGGTATATTTGACGGAATCCAAAGACCTCTTGAAACAATAATGGAGGTTTCGGGAAACAATCTTCAGCGCGGAGTTGAGGTTGCGTCGCTTGACAGAAACAAAAAATGGGACTTTTTGCCTGCTGCAAAGGCCGGTGACCGTGTTTCGGGCGGCGATATAATCGGAACGGTGCGTGAGACCGATGTTGTGACTCAGAAAATCATGGTTCCGAATGGCATTGAAGGCACGGTGAAAAGCATAAATGAAGGCAGCTTCACAGTGACCGACACGGTTGCGGAGATTGAAACGGCAGACGGCAGGACAGAGAGTGTGACGCTCATGCAGAAATGGCCTGTCCGCGTTGAAAGACCGTATAAGCGCAAGCTGCCGCCCGAAATGCCGCTTGTGACGGGGCAGAGAGTCATTGATACCCTGTTCCCGATTGCAAAGGGCGGTGTTGCGTCAGTTCCGGGACCGTTCGGCAGCGGAAAGACGGTTGTTCAGCACCAGCTTGCAAAGTGGGCGGAGGCGGATATAGTTGTCTATATCGGCTGCGGCGAGCGCGGAAATGAGATGACAGATGTTCTGAACGAGTTCCCCGAACTGATTGACCCGAAAACGGGACGTTCGCTCATGGAAAGAACCGTTCTGATTGCGAACACCTCCGACATGCCCGTTGCGGCGCGTGAGGCTTCAATTTACACGGGAATAACAATTGCGGAATACTTCAGAGATATGGGATATTCCGTGGCACTCATGGCGGATTCCACCTCGCGCTGGGCGGAGGCTCTGCGTGAGATGTCGGGACGTCTTGAGGAAATGCCCGGTGAGGAGGGCTATCCCGCATATCTCGGCAGCCGTCTTGCACAGTTCTATGAGCGTGCCGGAAGAGTTGTCGCAAACGGAAACGACGACAGAGAGGGAACGCTTTCGGTTATCGGTGCGGTGTCACCCCCGGGCGGCGATATTTCAGAGCCTGTTTCCCAGGCAACACTGCGAATTGTCAAGGTGTTCTGGGGACTTGATTCGTCTCTTGCATACAAGAGACATTTCCCTGCAATAAACTGGCTCACAAGCTATTCTCTCTATGCCGACACGATGGCTGTCTGGTTTGACCGCGAATCGGGAGGAAACTGGACGGAGCTTCGCGCAAGGATAATGAGAATTTTGCAGAATGAGGCGGAGCTTGAAGAAATCGTGAAGCTTGTCGGCATGGACGCACTGTCCGCGCCCGACAGACTGACGCTTGAAACCGCGCGTTCAATCCGTGAGGACTTCCTTCATCAGGACGCGTTCCATGAGGTTGACACATTCACCTCGGTTCGCAAGCAATATCTGATGATGAAGCTGATTCTCATGTATTACGATTTGTCATCGGAGGCTCTGACGTGCGGTGCGGATATTGAAACGCTTGTTTCGCTTCCCGTAAGAGAAAAAATCGGCAGATATAAATACACTCATCAGGACAGTGTTGAAAAGGAATTTGAAAGCATATCGGAGACGATGAGAAGCGAGATAAATAATGCTGTGTCGGGGAGGAAAAGCTGATGCCAAAGGAATACAGAACAATTGAAGAGGTTGCGGGACCGCTCATGCTGGTCCGGGACGTGACTGATGTAAACTATAATGAGCTTGGCGAGATTGAGCTTGCAAACGGCGAAAAACGCCGCTGCAAGGTTTTGGAAATTGACGGCGGAAATGCGCTTGTTCAGCTTTTTGAGTCCTCAACGGGTATCAATCTGTCAAACAGCAGGGTGCGTTTTTTGGGACGGTCAATGGAGCTTGGTGTGTCTGCGGATATGCTCGGACGCGTCTTTGACGGTCTCGGACGACCGATTGACGCAGGCCCCGAGATTCTTCCCGAAAAGAGAATGGACATTAACGGCTTGCCGATGAACCCTGCCGCAAGAAACTATCCGCAGGAGTTCATACAGACGGGTGTATCTGCAATTGACGGCTTGAACACACTGGTCAGAGGTCAGAAGCTGCCGATTTTCTCGGCAAGCGGTCTGCCTCACGCAAGGCTGGCGGCGCAGATTGCACGTCAGGCACAGGTTCGCGGAACAAATGAGCAGTTTGCCGTTGTTTTTGCTGCAATCGGAATCACGTTTGAGGAATCGGAATTTTTCATTGACAGCTTCCGCGAGACGGGTGCAATTGACAGAACGGTCATGTTTGTCAATCTTGCAAACGACCCTGCCGTTGAGCGTATCGCAACACCGCGTATGGCTCTGACAGCAGCGGAATATCTTGCGTTTGAGAAGAACATGCACGTTCTGGTCATTCTCACCGACATAACAAACTATGCCGACGCACTGCGTGAGGTTTCGGCAGCGCGCAAGGAGGTTCCGGGACGCCGCGGCTATCCGGGATATATGTATACAGACCTTGCAACTCTTTATGAGAGAGCAGGCAGACAAAAGGGAAGAGACGGGAGCATAACGATGATACCGATTCTGACAATGCCGGAGGACGACAAAACCCACCCGATTCCCGACTTGACAGGATATATCACGGAAGGGCAGATTATTCTCAGCCGTGAGCTATACAGAAAGAATGTTCTGCCTCCGATTGACGTTCTGCCGTCGCTTTCAAGACTGAAGGATAAGGGTATCGGCGAGGGGAAAACCCGTGCCGACCATGCGAACACGATGAATCAGCTGTTTGCGGCATATGCGCGCGGCAAGGACGCACGTGAGCTGATGGTGATTCTCGGCGAGGCGGCTCTCACTGACATTGACAAGATTTATGCGCGGTTTGCCGACGCTTTCGAGGAAGAATATGTCTCGCAGGGCTTTGACAAAAACCGTGACATTGAAGAGACCCTTGAAATCGGCTGGAAGCTGCTTTCAATTCTGCCCAAGAGCGAGCTGAAAAGAATCAAGGACGAGTTTATTGAAAAATATTATGTTGGATAAAGGAAGGTGTGAGCGATGGCAGCCACAAATGTGAATCCAACCAGAATGGAGCTTACGCGCCTGAAGAAAAAGCTTGTGACGGCAAGGCGCGGACACAAGCTGCTGAAGGATAAAAGAGACGAGCTTATGCGCAGATTTCTGGAGCTTGTACGCGAGAATATGGAGCTTCGCAGGCGGCTTGAGGCAGGGCTTGCAAACGCAAACCAAAACTTTGTTCTTGCAAAGGCGGTTATGCGTGAGGAGACCCTCAACACGGCTCTCATGGCACCTCTCCAGTCACTTTCCGTTGAGGTGGGAAGCCGAAACGTTATGAGCGTTGAGATTCCCGAGTTTGATTACAAGACACGGACTCCGGGTGAGAATGACGCATATTCATACGGCTTTGCGTTTACATCGAGTGATCTTGACTTTGCGGTCAGGTCGCTTGCGGATATTTTCCCCGATATGCTGAAGCTTGCCGAGGTTGAGAAGTCATGCCGTCTAATGGCGGCAGAGATTGAGAAAACAAGACGCCGTGTCAATGCTCTCGAACATGTCATGATACCCGAAACCGAGCGGAGCATAAAATATATAACCATGAAGCTTGACGAAAACGAAAGAAGCACGCAGGTGCGGCTGATGAAGGTTAAGGATATGATGATAAAGGAAAATATTGAGGCGAAACACAAAGCGGAGCAGTGATAAATGAGCTGTCCGAAGCATACAAACAAAAATCCCGATATATGCACGGCTCGCAAGCCGTGCATATATCGGGTCTCTTTTTATGCCTGATCATCAAGCAGCGGCTTCATGCTGTGTGCACTGATGAGCATGGTTGAGCCGTTATGCAGAAGCGATGAGGCAGACGGTGAAATTAATCCGCACATTCCGAGAAGAATCAGAGCTGTGTTGAAAAGGACAATAAACTCATAGTTTGACTTTATTCTGCACAGCAGTTTTTCGCTCAGAGTGCGAATTGCCGTCAAATCGCGCAAATCATCGGTGAGCAAGGTGACGTCCGCAACCTCTCTTGCAAGGTCGGAGGAGTCACGCATTGCAACCGACACATCTGCGGCGGCAAGCGCGGGAGAATCGTTGATTCCGTCGCCGACCATAATCACGGTTTTGCCTTCCGATTTAAGCTTTGATATGAAATCTGCTTTGTTTTCGGGAAGAACCTGAGCCCCAAAAAGGTCAATTCCGATTAAATCCGCTGTCCGCTTTGCCGCACTGATGTGGTCTCCTGTGAGCATAACAACGTTTTCGATGCCTGAACTGTGAAGCATTTTCACGGCTTCCGCAGCCTCCGCGCGCGGAGGGTCACTGATACAAATAACCCCTGCAAGCTGATCCGCGATTGCAAGATATATTTTTGAATATCCGAAGCCTTCATCGTCAATCAGTTTTCGGATTGAATCGGGTATGAAAACGCCCTCGTCTTCTGCGACAAAATGTTCGCTGCCGATAATGGCGCGCTTTCCGTGAAGCGTTGTCACGATTCCGTGCGCAACAACATATTCAACCTCCGCGTGTTCCTCTTCATGATGAAGTCCCTTGGCGGACGCAGCTTTGACCACGGCTTTTGCCATGCTGTGTGGAAAATGCTCCTCAAGGCATGCGGAAATTTTGAGAATTTCGTCCTCTGTGTATTCACCGACGGAAATTACCTTTTCGACAATGGGACACGCATTTGTCAAGGTTCCCGTTTTGTCAAATACGATGGTGTCGGCATTCGCAAAGCTTTCAAGATATTTTCCGCCTTTCACAACAAAGCCGTATGCAGACGCCTCGCGCATTGCACTGATGACGCTGATTGGTGTTGCAAGCTTGATTGCACACGAATAGTCAACCATCAGAACAGAAAGAGCTTTTGTGATGTTTCCGGTGAACAGATAGGTTGCAAGCGAAAGCCCGAGAGAATATGGAACAATGCTGTTTGCAAGCTTTTCTGCGCGTGACTGAACGCCTGCCTTCAGGCTTTCGCCGCTTTCAATCATTTCAACAATATGGGAAATGCGGCTGTTGTCAGCCTTTGACTGAGCCTGAACCTGAATTGTTCCTTCTTCAATGACTGTGCCTGCATATACCGTTGCGCCCTCAGCCTTCAGAACGGGAAGCGGCTCGCCTGTCATTGACGCTTCGTTGACATTTGCATGACCCGCAACAACAGTTCCGTCAACGGAAATCATTGCACCGTCGCGGAAAATGACAACATCGTCCTTTCTGATTTCGGAGAGCGGAACCTTGACGGGCTTGTCGTCTTCAAGCTTCCAGACAGAGTCCGTGCGGAACGCAAGACTTTCGGCAAGCGCGCATTTTGTACGCTTTTTTGTGTAGTCCTCCAAAAGCCCCGATATGTTCAGCAGAAATATAATGGAATTGACTTCCTTATACATTCCGCGGAACAAAGCTGCGCCAACCGCAGCTCCGTCGAGGAGTGCAACATCGGCTTTCATGGAAAATGCGCTCGAAACCGCACCCTTAATGAACGGAATTGCTTTGATATATGTGAAGACAGTTCCGATTGGTGATGGAATGAGGTGCTTCATTATGAGGCGTTTGACAATGAGCTTTGCGAGATCGCGCCGGAACAGCTCCGACACTTCACTGCCGCCGTCGCTGCGCTTGTCAATTTCGGCTGTGTTTAAAGCCGTTATGAACTCCAAAAGCTCGCTGCGGTGCGTGCCTTCATAGAAAATCAGCATTCCGCCGTTTACGTGAGACGCCCGGGCTTCATGCACAAACGGCAGTGTGGTCAGCTTTTCTTCAAGAGAGCGTTCCTGAGAACTCAGGAAATATCCGTTTCCGCACCTCAGTCGAATGCGTCCGAATGTGTCATGTATAATGTTAAATTTCATTGCTTTCGGCTTCTTCCGCGGAGTTGAGCTTTGCTTTCGCCTCATAGCAGAGGTCTTCTGCATCCTCCTTCATGTTTTTGAGAGCCTCGCTTGCGTCGTCTTTAAGCTGCATACCCTTTGCAAGACCGTTGACGCAAAGCTCGCGTGTTTTCGGACTTTTAACAATTTTCTTTCCGACAACCGCCGCGGCAACACCTGCCGCAAAGCACAAAACTTTACAATCCTTCAAGAAATCCAATTTCATAAAAATTCCTCCTTAAAAGTTTTCAGAGTAGTTTAAACTAACTCTTTTTTGTATTATAACACCAAATAATCGCCAAGTCAATTTTAAAAATTAAAAATATAAAATTTTTGTTGGCAAAAGTGTTTTTTTGTGATAAAATGTTTGAAAGAAAATAAAAAAGAAGGTTAAAGAAGAATGACAATTGATTTTCACACACACTGTTTTCCCGAAAAGCTTGCAGCAAGGGCACTGGAAAAGCTTTCATATGTGTCGGGCGGAATCGAATATTACACCGACGGAACTGTCGGCGGACTGAAGGAGTCCATGAAAAGAGAGGGCGTTGACGTGTCGGTTGTGCTGAATATTGCAACCAACGCACATCAGCAAAGGAGCGTGAATGATTTTGCGGCTTCAATCTGCGACAATGAAAGCATTTTTTCGTTCGGCTCTGTGTTTCCCGATGCAGATGACGTGCTGGAGGAGCTTGACAAGATAAAAGCCCTCGGTCTCCGCGGCGTCAAGTTTCACCCCGAGTATCAGGGCTTTTATGCAGACGATGAAAAAATGAAGCCGATATACAGAAAAATATCACAGCTCGGGCTTATCACCGTTTTTCATGCAGGACAGGATTACGGCTATTCATCACCGTTTCACTGTATGCCGAAAAATCTGCTCGGCGCGCTGAGATGGCTTGAAGCTCCCGTTGTTGCCGCGCACTGGGGCGGTCTCGGCTGCGGCGAGGAGGTTCTGAAGGTTCTTTGCGGACTTGATTTATACATAGACACCTCATTCGGCTATTGTCAAATGCCGCGCTCAACCGCACAGAGAATTGTTGAAAAGCACGGCACGGAAAAACTGCTTTTTGCAACCGATTCACCGTGGCACACCGCGGCAATGGAACGAAGATTTATTGAAACTCTCGGACTTTCGGAAGCGGAGAAAACGTCGGTTTTTTGTAAAAATGCAGAAAAGCTGCTCGGAATTTAAAAATACGGACACAGGGCGAAAAACGAAACGGGAAATGCTGCGGCTGAGGCGGAAGCATTTTCCTGTTTGGTTTTTTAAAATATATTTGACAAACAAAGAAAACGGTGCTATAATGTAGGCACAAAAAACGAATATTTTTTTTGAGAATGGGTTAGCAAAAACTAACCCGAGGTGGGAGGAGCGATTTGCATGGCATATCTTGAGGTGTCGAAACTGGAAAAAAGCTTTGGCAGCGGCGGAGCGGCAGTCAAGGTGCTCAACGGTGCGGAAATGACTGTTGAAAAGGGAGAGATATGCACAATTCTCGGACAGTCGGGAAGCGGAAAATCGACGCTGCTCAATCTGATTGGCGGACTGGACCGTGCGGACGGAGGAAAAATCATAATTGACGGACGCGACATTGTCAGTCTCGGAGATAATGAGCTTTCGGGGTTTCGCCGCGATTATCTCGGGTTTGTGTTCCAGTTCTATAATCTTGTGCCGAATCTGACGGTGCTTGAAAACATACAGGTGGGAGAATATCTTTCGGAGTCGCCGCTTGATATGGAGGAAATTCTGAACGTTCTCGGGCTGGACGAGCTGAAAAACCGATTTCCGAGTGAGCTTTCGGGCGGTCAGCAGCAGAGGTGTTCAATCGGCAGGGCGATTGTGAAGAATCCGAAGCTGCTTCTATGCGATGAGCCGACGGGAGCACTTGACTATAAAACATCAAAGGACATTCTATCTCTGATTGAAAAAATCAATCTGCAATACGGCATGACAATCCTGATTGTGACACATAATGAAACAATATGCCGAATGGCGCATAAAACGGTATATCTGAAGGACGGCGCGGTGACAAAAGCGGTGGAGAATAATGACAGAAAAAGCGCGGCGGAGCTGGAGTGGTGATTGAAAAATGACACTGAACAAGCGGATTAAACGTGATTTCAAAGAGAATATTGTGAGAAATTCGGCAATGATTATGATTATTGCATTGTCGATGTCGCTGATAACCGCGCTGTGCTCCGCAACCGACAGCATTTTGTATACCGTCGGCAGAGAGTGGAGGAGCTGCCGTGTTGAGGACGGAAGCTTTGAGACATATATGCCGCTCTCGGAGCGCAATTTCAAGGACTTGTCCGAGCTTAATGTCGGAATTGAAAAGATGTTCTATTCCGATGTTGAGACGGAGAGCGGCTCTGTGATACGTATTTTCGGGAACAGAAGGGCAATTGACCTTCCGTATGCCGAGACAGGGCATCTGCCGCGGGAGGACAGCGAGATTTTTCTTGAAAAGCTGTATGCGGACAGCCACCGTCTGACGGTCGGCGACAGAATTGAGCTGGGCGGTGAGATGTTTGAAATCTGCGGAACGGGCTGTCTGCCCGATTACAATTATGTCAAGCAAAGCACGGCAGATGTTGCGGCAAACGAGGAATTCGGTGTGGCAATTGTCACCGCAGACACCTTTGCGGGAATTTCGAGAGGACGTAAGACGGTGTATAATTATGCGTACGTTCTCGGTGAGGGCTGCACGGCGCGTGACCTGAAGAAAAAGCTGATTGGACTGAAATTTGATATAAGCTCCGTGAAGGATACATATATAAAGGAACAGCTTAATTGGGCAATGCTGCCGCGCGACACCTTCAATTCCGCGGCAGACAGACTCAGACAGGGAGCGGCGGCACTCGCGGACGGTGCGGATATGCTGAAGAAGGGGCTTGCGGGAACGGAGGCGGAACGCGGTCTTGCAGAGCTTGCGGACGGTGCGGCGAGCCTTTACGGCGGAATTGATAGAATGAAAAATGAGTTTTCGGAGTATCTGAGCGAAAATGCGGAGGTTGACGCGGCACTGCTGTCGTCGTTTCAGGAGGCGAAATATAACATACGTATAAACGGCGTGACGGACGACTCAAAAATCGGGAAGCAGTCCGCGCTTGTTGTGGGAGTGTTTCTGCTTATTTTGCTTGTGTATATGCTGTCGGTGTTTGCAAGCGGAACGGTTGAACGCGAGCGCGCGGTCATCGGGACGCTGTATGCCCTGGGATACAGCAAGCGTGAGGTTTTGTCGCACTATATGAAAATTCCGCTGATAGTTTCAGCGTCGGGTGCGGTGCTTGGCGCGGTGTGCGGCTTTCTGCTCACAGATGCAATGGCGGAGTCCTATTCGTCAATGTATTCATTCCCAAAGCTGACACACGTTTATCCTCTGTATCTGTGCGCATATGCGGTCGGAATGCCGACTCTGCTTGCATATGTCATAAACAGGAGGGTTCTTTCGTCAAAGCTTGGCGAGACACCGCTTGCAATGATTCGCGGAGCAGCACGCGGAACGGGCGGAATTGACCTCAGACTCGGCGGACTCAGCTTTCCGATGAAATACAGAATCAGGCAGTTCTTCCGCGAGCTGAAAGGAAATCTGACACTTTTTGCGGGACTTGTGGTGTCTGTCATGCTGATAATGTTTTCGGTGGCATGTTATGGGAGTATAAGCGAATATATAAACGGAATTGCAGACGATGTTAACTGCGAATATACCTATATTCTACGAAATCCTGTCAGTGATTTGCCGAAGAATCCGACGGTCGGATATACAAGGGGATTTTTTATTGATTATCCGCTGACGGGAGGCGAAATGGAGGTCACGCTGACGGGCGTGGCACATGACAATCCGTATTTTGATTTTGCTGACGGTCTGACGGAGGACTGCGACAAAATATATATGTCAAGTGCGGTGAGGATTAAGTTCGGGTATCATACCGGAGACAGGGTTGTGCTTTGCGACAGAGCAGAGGATAAGCTGTATGCGTTTGAAATTGCGGACGAGGTGAAATACGGAAACGGCTTGTATTTCTTCATGAATATTGACGCTATGCGCCATGCGTTCGGACTTCCGTATTTTGACAAAGATGAGCTGAAAAAGGGTGAGAGAATACCGAAAACAGAGAGCTTTTACTATAACACCGTGTTTTCGGACAGGCGGCTTGAATTCAGGCATAACATGCTGCTTTCCGAGATTTCCAAGTCAGACATGCAGAAGGGTGCTGACAGGTTTATGGTTCTGATGTGGGATATGATTCTGATGATGATTGCGGTTTCGGTGATTATATTCGTTGCGGTCATGTATCTGCTGATGAAGCTTGAGATTGACAGAAGCGGCTATTCAATATCACTTCTGAAGGCTCTGGGATATTCGGAAAGAGAAGTCAATGCGTTCTATCTCGACAGCTCGCTGATTGTCACCGCAGCGGCGATTGTCATCGGAATGCCGTTTTGCAGGCTTGTTGTCGGGTGGGCATATCCCTTTTGCGTGTCAAATGTGAATGCGGGCTTTGCGGTGAGCGTGTCGCCCGTGCAGTATCTGATCATTGCCGCAATTGTACTTGTGTCGTATTTTTTAACAAGGGCAATGCTGGTGAGATATTTGAAAAAAATAGATTTAAGTGCTGTTTTGAAAAACAGAGAATAAAAATAAGGAGGAGATTTGTATGGGAACAGCGGTAATTATTGTGATTTTGGTACTGATCATTCTGGGAGCAGTCAAGAGCTATATGAAAAAACTCAGCTCGGGCTGCTGCGGAGGCGAGACGGAGAAGGAGAAGAAAATCAAGGTTGAGGACAAGGACGCGTCGCACTATCCGCACAGCGTCCGTCTCGGAATTTCGGGAATGAGCTGTGACAAGTGCCGCGTTCATGCGGAAAACGCTTTGAACGCGCTGGACGGCGTGTGGGCTGAGGTGGATCTCGGGAAGGGCTGTGCATATGTCAGAATGAAAAAGCGTATTCCAGACATTGAGCTGCGCCGTGTGATTGCGGACGCGGGCTATACGGTGACGGAAATCACCGGCTGAGAAACGTCGGACGGGAAGGTGCGGTTTGCACATTCTGCACTCATGCCCGTTGTGCTGTGAAAAAATCCTGCTGCAAAAAGTGCGGCATTGATAAGGAAGTAATTTTCCGCAAGGCTTAGAAAAAGTCTTGCGGAATTTTCTTAATATTGTGGAACATTTGCATACAAGTTAAGACAGAATAAAAGCACGCATGTTTACTTGACAGAGAAAATATGCACGTTTAAAGAGAATAAGTATGCGATTGCAGAACTAAATTCTGTTTCAGTATTGATTTTTTTGATTTTTTATGCTATAATTACAATAGCAATATTGGAGGTGTACTAAATGGCAGTAAGCTATATAAAATTATGGAAATTATTATTAGACAAAGATATGAAAAAAATTGAAATGAAAGAATTGTCAGGAATAAGTAACAGTACACTTGCAAAATTAGGAAGAAACGAATATGTTTCTATGGAGTGCATAAATAAAATTTGCAGTGCATTACAGTGTGATGTTGGTGACATTATGACATTTACAGATGGTACAATATTATCAGCAGGAGGAAAAACCAATGAAACAAACAATTAGATTTATTGATTTATTTGCTGGTATAGGTGGTATAAGAAAAGGTTTTGAAATGGCCTGTTCAGAAAATGGCTACATATCAAAATGTGTGTTTACTTCGGAAATAAAGGAATATGCTGTTCAAATTTTAAAACAAAACCATCCAAAAGAAAAGATAAACGGTGATATATGCAAAATTAGCAGTGATGAAATACCGGATTTTGATTTTCTTCTTGCAGGGTTTCCTTGTCAACCTTTTTCGTATGCAGGAAAAAGATTGGGCTTTTCTGACACTCGTGGCACATTGTTTTTTGAGGTGGAAAGAATTTTAAAAGACAAAAAACCGTTTGGGTTCATACTTGAAAATGTTGAAGGACTTGTTAATCACGATAAAGAAAATAAACAAGACGAAATAGGCAGAACATTACGCACTATTTTAAATCATCTTGATGAATTGGGATATAAAGTGTCGTGGAAAGTTCTTAATGCTGTCGATTTTGGAGTTCCCCAAGAAAGAAAGCGTATATATATCATTGGCACAAAAGCTAAAAAACCAAATCTTGAACAATTTGAAGTGAAAAACATAAAACTAAAAGATGTTTTAGATAAAGGTTTGCCTGTTTCTGAAAGTGCTTTTGCAAAACTTCTATTGTCAAATTATAAAATTGATGAATTGTATGGTAAATCAATAAAAGATAAGCGTGGAGGAAGTAATAATATACACAGTTGGGATATTGGGTATAAAGGTGAAATTTCTGAAAGAGAAAAACAATTATTGAACACTATGCTTAAAGAACGAAGAAAGAAAAAATGGGCAGAAGAATATGGCATTGATTGGATGGACGGAATGCCCTTAACTTTGGAACAAATAAAAACTTTTTTTGACGGTGATGATTTGGAATCAATGCTTTCTAATCTTGTTGAAAAGAAATATTTAAAGTTAGAACACCCTAAACGCAAAGTAGGAAATAAGCGAGTACAAGATGAACAACTACCATTAGGCTATAATATTGTTGCAGGAAAAATGTCATTTGAAATAAGCAAAGTACTAGATCCGCATGATGTTGCCCCAACTTTAGTTGCAATGGATATGCAACACTTATTTGTTGCTGATGGGAATGGTTTAAGAAATTTATCACTACGAGAAGGATTAAAACTGTTTGGCTACCCAAATGATTTTAAATTCGACATAGACAAAGATTTAGGTTATGACCTTTTAGGAAATACGGTAGCAGTTCCAGTAATAGCCGAAGTTGCTAAACGAGCGATAATAATTTATAAGGAGAATGAAAATGAAATTAACAGCGCAGCAAGTATATGATAAATTGATAAATGAGGATAAGATATTAGAATTGCAGGGACAAATAAGATTTTTTCTTGGAGATGTAAATATAATTGTTAGACAAAAAGATGTGGTTGGTAATATAATGCAGGAATGGCTTCAAGGTTGGCTTGATAAAAACAATATTGAGTATGATGTCAATGAAAACACACAAATGCCACCGGATTTCTTCTTAAATAAAACAAACAAAACAGTCAATTTGCTTGAAGTTAAAGCATTTAACAGAAAGGCTTCTCCGGGATTTGATATTGCTGACTTCAGAATGTATGCAGAAGAAATAGTAGAAAAACCCTATATGCTTGATGTTGATTATTTGATTTTTGGATATGATATGAGCGAAGATGGTATTGTAACTATAAAAGATGTTTGGCTAAAAAAGGTATGGAGTATAACTCGAAGAATGAAAGACTGGCCGCTTAATTTACAAATAAAAGACAATGTAGTACATAAGATAAGACCGGCAGTTTGGTACAGTACTGGCAGGGTTGATTATAAAGTTTTTAATTCATTAGAAGATTTTATATCGGCTGTTGAGGAGACTGTCTATCAAAACCCAAAGACAAGGGAGCGTGCAGGTGTCTGGAAAAGTCATTTCTTAGATAATTATGAACATCACTATGGAGTAAGGCTTGATGTACCTCGCTGGAGGGATATTGCCGGTAGCTACGTAAATAGATGATTTGCAGAAAGTGAGATAAGTATGAGTGCCGAAAATAACAAGATGAATGAAAAGATGCAAGAAGTTGTCATATTTGTGGTCAGCATTACCGCGCCGATTTAAGCCTTAAAAATCGCATAAAATAAGTCTTTTCGACCTCTAAATGGTAACCATATCAGCGTAGACATTTTGAGAAAAAACAGAATATACGAAAAACACGCATACCGCCTTAAAAAGTGATATGCGTGGTTTCATTTTACACCCTGCTTGTCGGCAGATAATAATTTCAATACTTCCTTATCACTATCTACCAAACCGCAGCAGGATTTTTTAAATCATTTGTTTTTGTTCAGGTGTTCCTTGATTTTTTCAAAGCTTTGATGGCTGATGTCATGCTCAATCTTGCAGCTATCGGCATAGGCGGTTTCCTCATCAACTCCGAGAGCAATGAGAACCTTGGCAATTATCTGGTGCCGCTCATAAATTTTTTCGGCAATTTCAAGCCCCTTTTGAGTCAGTGTTATGCTGCCGTCCTCCGAAACCTCAACATATCCTTCGGTGCGGAAAGATTTCATTGCAACCGAAACGCTCGGCTTTGAAAAACCGAGATGATTTGCAACATCAATGCTGCGGACATATCCGTGCTTTTTTTGCAGCATAAGGATTGCTTCAAGATAGTTTTCGGCAGATTCGTGTATTTTCATTTAAATTCTGTTTCCTTCTTTCTTGCTTATTTATATTAATATAACATAAATATTGCGATTTGTCAAAGAAAATTGAGCTAAAAGTGCAAAAATAAATTTTTTCTGTGAAGGTATTGACAAACACGGTTAGTTGTGATAAACTAACCGGTGAAGGTTAGAAGTTGCTAACCGATTATTTTAATCTAAGGGTTAGTTTGAACTAATGGAAACGGGGGGTTAAAATGATGCCTTTGACATTTGCGAACATAGGTGAGGACAACATAATCAAGAAAATCGGCGGCAAGCCCGAGGTGAAGAAGCACCTTGAAAATCTGGGGTTTGTGGTCGGCGGAAACGTGAAGCTCATCAGTCAGCTCGGGGGAAACGTCATTGTGAATGTGAAGGAAGCAAGAGTTGCGATAAGCGCGGAAATGGCACAGAAAATAATGATTTAGAAATTTAATGTATCAATGAAAAAGAGGAGGTTTTTCGGAATGCGGACACTGAAAGAAGCAAAAATCGGTCAGACCGTCAGAGTTGTGAAGCTGCACGGCGAGGGGGCGGTGAAGCGCAGAATCATGGACATGGGAATCACCAAAGGGGTTGATGTTCATGTTCGCAAGGTGGCACCTCTCGGCGATCCCGTTGAAGTGACGGTGAGAGGCTATGAGCTGTCTCTGCGTAAGGCTGATGCGGAAATGATTGAGGTTGAATAATTTGTGTTTTCGCTGCGGCGGAACAGAAAATGAAAGAGAGGAAGAGAAAAATGAATTTGAGGATAGCTCTTGCGGGAAATCCGAACTGCGGAAAAACAACGCTTTTTAACGCACTCACAGGTGCAAATCAGTTTGTGGGAAACTGGCCGGGCGTTACCGTTGAAAAAAAAGAAGGAAAGCTGAAGAAACATGATGGCGTGATCATCACAGACCTGCCGGGTATCTATTCGCTTTCGCCATATACCCTTGAAGAGGTTGTGGCAAGAAACTATTTGATTGGCGAGCGTCCCGATGCAATACTCAACATTGTTGACGGAACAAACCTTGAAAGAAACCTTTATCTGACAACACAGCTGACAGAGCTTGGCATTCCTGTTGTAATTGCGATAAACATGATGGACGTTGTGAGAAAGAACGGAGACAAAATCAACACGGCAGAGCTTTCACGCGAGCTGGGCTGCAAGATTGTTGAGATTTCGGCTCTGAAAGGAACGGGAATCATGGAGGCGGCTGAGGAAGCAATTTCGGCTGCAAAGGACGGAAAAACCGTTCCGTCACACACGTTCTCGGGTCCTGTTGAACATGCAATCGCACATATCGAGGAGGCTGTTCTCCATGATATGCCCGAGGAAAAGCAGAGATGGTATGCAATCAAGATTTTTGAGCGCGATGAAAAGGTCATTGAACAGCTTGGCGCGGCATCGAGGGTTATGTCTCACATTGAGGAGGACATAAAGGCTGCGGAGACAGAGCTTGACGATGATGCGGAGAGCATCATCACAAATGAGCGTTATGTCTACATTGCACAGCTCATGCGCGGCTGCTATAAAAAGAAAAATGCAGGCAAGCTTTCAACATCGGATAAGATTGATAAGGTTGTCACAAACCGTTTTGCAGCACTCCCGATTTTTGCACTTGTTATGACGCTTGTGTATTACATATCGGTGACGACTGTCGGCACATGGGGAACAGACTGGGCAAATGACGGACTGTTCGGAGACGGCTGGCATTTATTCGGAATCGGCACAAGTCAGTATGAGGAAGCAATGACCGAATATGCGGTTGAAAATGTCTGGACAGACGAGCTGAAGGACATTGTTGCACAGGCGTCGGATGAGGGCGTTATCGGTGCTGACGACATTCTCGGTGCGATTGACGATGAGGACTTCGGCGCATTCGATGAGGCTGTCGGAACATACGGCGATTCTCTCGCTGAGGCAGGCTTTGATATTTCGGAGATGGTTGATGAATCAACGGCAGACGCTCCTGACACATCGGAATTCGGAATCTGGGTTCCCGGAATCCCCGTGCTTGTTGAAAATCTTCTTGACGCAATCGGCTGTGCCGACTGGCTCAAGGGCTTGATTCTTGACGGTATTGTCGGCGGTGTCGGCGCAGTTCTGGGCTTTGTTCCTCAGATGCTTGTCCTGTTCATATTCCTTGCATTCCTTGAATCCTGCGGATATATGGCACGTATTGCATTTGTTATGGACAGAATTTTCAGAAAGTTCGGTCTTTCGGGTAAATCGTTCATTCCTATGCTGATCGGTACGGGCTGCGGCGTTCCGGGAATCATGGCATCAAGAACAATTGAAAATGACCGCGACAGAAAAATGACAATCATGACAACAACCTTCATTCCGTGCGGTGCAAAGCTTCCGATCATTGCGCTGATTTCGTCGGCACTGTTCGGCGGAGCATGGTGGGTTGCACCGTCAGCATATTTCCTCGGCGTTGCGGCAATCGTAATTTCGGGTATTATGCTGAAAAAGACAAAAATGTTTGCAGGCGATCCCGCACCGTTCGTAATGGAGCTTCCTGCATATCACTGGCCGACAGTCGGAAACATTCTGAGAAGCATGTGGGAAAGAGGCAGCTCGTTCATACGCAAGGCAGGAACAATCATTCTGCTTTCATCAATCGTAATCTGGGCAGGCTCTGTGTT
The DNA here is from genome assembly GCA_934463175.1 of uncultured Clostridia bacterium. GTDB lineage: Bacteria > Bacillota > Clostridia > Monoglobales > Monoglobaceae > CAKSIW01. Next base: position 22,780 of record CAKSIW010000013.1, read on the forward strand.
CGGCATGACAGACGGACATTTCGGCTTCAACCCCGATATGGAGCTTGAAGAAAGCGTGCTCGGAATGATTGGCGGTGCAATAAGCTGGATTTTCGCACCTTTGGGATTTGCAAACATCAAGGCAACAATTGCAACAATCATGGGTCTTGTGGCAAAGGAAGAGGTTGTCGGCGTGTTCGGTGTGCTTGACTTTGAAGGTATGACAAAGCTTGCGGCATATGCGTTCCTGATTTTCAACCTGCTTTGCGCTCCGTGCTTTGCGGCAATCGGTGCAATTAAGCGTGAAATGAACAGCGCAAAATGGACATGGTTTGCAATTGGCTATCAGTGCGTGTTTGCATATGCGGTTGCACTCGTTGTATACCAGTTCGGCATGCTGTTCACAGGAGCAGGAAATGCAATTGGAGTGATTGCGGCGGCAGCAGTGCTTGCATTCATCATATACATGCTTGTAAAGCCGTATAAAGAAGCAAGCAAGTTCACCGCAAAGGTAAACATTAAAGGCTGAAAAACGATGGCTTGAAGCCGCTTGGCTTTAAAGCATGGCGAATGACTGAAAAGTTAAAAAGCCGAAAGCTGCGGATAACTTAAAACAAAGTCTTCGTCTCGATGGGTGGTCTGACGGTCCCGTGCAAACCGCCCGAAAGAGACGGAGGCTTTGTGAAAAGTGTTTTATCCTGACGGTATCAGTGTTTCTGATACAGTAATAAGCTGTTAAAATTAAATGTAAGGAGGAACTTTCGATGATTGGCTGGATTATGGAAAACATTTCAACAATAATTGTTTGTGCGGTGCTTATTGCGGTTGTGACAGCCGTGATTTGCAATATGGTTAAGAACAAAAGACGCGGAAAGACCTCCTGCGGCTGCGGCTGTGACGCCTGTGCCATGAAGGGCTCGTGTCACGGAGGGAAATAGAACGGCAGAAAACCGAAAGCACCGCCGTCGGGAGGCGCTTTTGATTTTCGGAAAGGAGAAAATATGAGCGTTGTAATTGTCGGCGGACATGACAGAATGCACTGCCGGTATAAAGAAATATGCAAAAGCTTCGGGTGCAAGTGCAAGGTGTTCACGCAATGTCCCGCGAATTTCAAAAACCAAATCGGAAACCCCGATATGATTGTTGTTTTCACCAACACCGTTGCTCACAAAATGCTGAATGTTGCGTCGGTTCAGGCGGAAAGGTCGGGCGCATACATAAAACACTGCAAGTCATCAAGCGCATGCGCTCTCACCGATGCGCTTTCGGAGTATTTTGAAAGATAAATTTTTTTAAACAGGGGTTAGGAAAAACTAACTTGAGCCTGCCGCAAAAAAATGACAAAAAGCGGCAGTGTTTTACGAAAAAAGCATTGACAATCGGATAAAAATATGGTATCATTATAGAAAATATAAAGGCGTTGACGAAGAGTGCGCAGGGGATGGCTTCCGAGAGAGGCGGTGGTCGGTGTGAACCGCTGAAGAATAACCTGACAGCTGTAGCTTCTGAGCCGGGAGGAAGAAAGCTGCCGTGCGAGTAGACCCTCCCCGTGACTACTGCGTTAAGGTATAAAGGTTGGCAGACCTTGAAGAGAGGCAGCGATGGCTGCAATTTGAGTGGTACCGCGGGTTAATTACAGCTCGTCTCAAAGGATTATCTTTTGGGACGGGCTTTTTTCGTCCCTGACAAGGAGGAATTCATGATGAAAGCAGTAACGGAAATTGACAACAAAATCAAGGAAATTGCGGAGCGCATAAGGGAGCTTCGCGAAATTGAGAAGCTGACGCCCGAGCAGATGGCGCAAAAGACCGATGTCAGCGAGGAGGAATATCAAAGGTGCGAAAACGGCGAATGCGATTTGAACTTTGCATTCATATACCGCTGTGCACTGGCTCTTAACGTTGACGTAACGGATATAATCGAGGGAAGAAGTCCGACTCTTGCGTCCTACACTCTGACGCGCCGCGGCGAGGGGCAGAGAATCGAGCAGGCGCACGGCATGACATATTTCAATCTTGCGTCCGCGTTCAGAAACAGAATTGCAGAGCCGCTTTATGTCTGCTGTGAATACAGCGACGAGGCACAGAAACGTCCGATTGAACTGACAACACATGAAGGGCAGGAATGTGACATTGTCATTGAGGGCTGCCTGAAGGTTCAGGTCGGAGAGCATTCGGAAATTCTGGGACCGGGAGACAGTATATATTATGACAGTGCTTCTCCGCACGGAATGATTGCGGTTGGCGGACAGGACTGTCTGTTTTATGCAATTGTTCTCAATCCCGAGGGAGAGGGAACGTCCTCTCTGAAGCCTGCAAAGCGCATTGTTGAAAAGCACGCGTCAAAGGAGAAGGCAGGTCATGTCTATGATGCGTTTGTCGATACGGTTGAGGACGAGAACGGCACGCCGGTTTCCATAAAATTCAAAAACACGGAGCACTTTAATTTTGCCTATGACATTGTGGACAGAATTGCGGACAAAGACCACGAAAAAGTGGCTCTTGTCCATGTTTCCGAGACAAAGGAGGAGCGGAGGTTCACCTTCACGGATATGAAAAAGATGTCCTGCCGCGCCGCGAACTATTTCAAGTCGCTCGGCATTAAAAAAGGCGACCGCGTTATGCTTGTTCTGGGGCGGCACTATCAGTTCTGGTATGCAATGCTCGGACTGCACCGACTCGGCGCGATTGCAATACCTGCAATGAATCAGCTGCTCGAACACGATTTTGAGTATCGGTTCAATGCGGCGGGAATAAGCGCGATTCTGTGCACCGCAAAGGGCGACATTGCACATCAGGTTGACATTGCGGCGGAAAAGTGTCCGCAGCTCAAAAACAGAATCATTGTCGGCGGCACCCGCAACGGCTGGAGAAGCTTTGATGAGGAATGCGGCATGTTCAGCACTCATTTTGACAGAACGGACGAGACCGCGGGCGGCGATGACACAATGCTGATGTTCTTCACTTCGGGAACAACGGGATACCCGAAAATCGCGGCTCACAGCTTCAAATATGCTCTCGGACATTTCCACACGGCAAGATACTGGCACGATGTTGAATCCGACGGACTGCATTTCACAATTTCGGACACGGGCTGGGCAAAGGCGATGTGGGGCAAGTTCTACGGACAGTGGATTTGCGAGGCGGCAACCTTTGTGTATGACTTTGAGAGGTTCAATGCGGCGGACATTCTGCCGATGTTTGCAAAATATAACATCACAACCTTCTGTGCGCCGCCGACCATGCTGAGAATGATGATAAAGGAGGACATAACAAAGTATGATTTGTCGTCCATAAAGCATATGACAACGGCAGGCGAGGCGTTGAACCCCGAAATCTACAGACAGTTTGAGGCGGCGACGGGGCTTCAGATATGCGAGGGCTTCGGTCAGTCGGAAAGCACAATGATGATCGGCAATCTTGTCGGCGCGGAACGCAAGGTCGGCTCAATGGGCAAGCCTGCACCGACATATGACATTGACATTCACGATGCCGACGGAAAAACCGTCAAAACGGGCGAGCCTGGTGAAATTGTTGTGAGAGTTGCCGAGGGCGCGCCGATTGGCTTGTTCAAGGGCTATTACAACGACCCCGAAAAAACAGCCGAGGTGTGGTATGACGGGTATTATCACACGGGGGATGTTGCGTGGCGCGATGAGGACGGATTCTATTGGTATGTCGGCAGAGCCGATGATGTAATTAAATCATCGGGCTACCGCATAGGTCCGTTTGAAATCGAGAGCGTAATTACGGAGCTTCCGTATGTTCTCGAATGCGGAGTTTCAGCAGCACCCGACGAGGTGCGCGGTCAGGTTGTCAAGGCAAGCGTTGTGCTTATGCCCGACGTTGAGCCGACAGAAGAACTCAAGGCGGACATTCAGAACTATGTCAAAAAGCACACCGCTCCGTATAAATATCCGCGTATTGTTGTTTTCCGCGATGAGCTTCCGAAAACAACAAGCGGAAAGATTCAGCGCAATAAGCTGTAATTGTGACGGAATCTGACATGGTATATCAAAAAATACATTACTGCTATACAAAATAAACAATATTCGACAAAAAGATTTGGTGTTATTATATAATAGAGTTATTGTGAATTAAGTAATATTATCAAAGAAGGTGCGTTATGAACAAAATATCCATTATCGGAACCGGAAGCGTGGGTTCCACAATTGCCTACACACTCACAGTTATGGGAATCGCTTCGGAAATTGTCATGATTGACATTAACAACGAAAAGGCTCTGGGGGAGGCTCTTGACATTCGTCAGGGAACTCCGTTCTGCGGTGCCTGTTCGATTTATGCCGGAGACTATCAGGACGCAAAGGATTCCGACATAGTTGTTCTGACCTCGGGCATTGCAAGAAAGCCGGGTCAGTCAAGGCTTGAGCTTGCACAGACAAACATAAACATCACAAAGTCGATAATTCCCGAAATCACGCGGTATGCTCCCGATGCAACATACATAATTGTGAGCAACCCTGTTGACGTGCTGACCTATACCTTCTGCAAAAGGTCGGGTCTGCCCGAGAACAGAATCATCGGCTCGGGAACGATTCTCGATACGTCCAGACTGCGTGCGAGAATTGCGGAATACTACAGCATAAGCCAAAGCAATGTTCACGCGTATGTGTTCGGTGAGCACGGCGATTCGTCATTCATACCGTGGTCGGTTGCCAACATTTCAAATGTGCCGATTGCGGAGTGCGACAAGCTGGTTGTCAGCAACGGCATGTCAATGCCGAAGTTTAACTGTGATGAGGTTGAGCAGTATGTCCGCAAGTCGGGAGGAAAGGTCATTGAGAGAAAGGGCGCCACCTTCTATGCGGTTTCGGCGTCAGTCTGTCACATATGCAAATGCCTTCTGACGGGAATCGACACAACGATGACGGTTTCAACGCTTATGCACGGCGAATACGGCGTTGACGATGTGGCACTGAGCGTTCTCAACATTGTCGGCAAGGACGGCGCGAGAGCAAAGGTTCTCATGCCTCTCACCGATGAAGAGACGGCAAAGCTGAGAAGCAGTGCCGACACGCTGAAGAATGTTATAAAAAATCTTGAGATATAGTATCGAAAGGAAGTATTAAGCTATGGATTACCGAATTGAACATGATTCCATGGGTGAGGTGAAGGTTCCGTCCGACAGACTGTGGGCGGCGCAGACCCAGAGAAGCCATGAAAACTTTAAGATTGGTGTTGACATTGAAACAATGCCGCGCGAGATAACTCATGCTTTCGGAATATTAAAAAAAGCTGCTGCGCTTGCAAACAGCGAGCTGAAGCCCGAAAAGATGACAAAGGAGAAGCTTGACGCAATCACTGCGGCGTGTGACGAGGTCATATCGGGTGAGCTTAACGGACATTTTCCGCTTGTTGTATGGCAGACGGGTTCGGGAACTCAGTCGAATATGAACGCAAACGAGGTCATTGCAAACCGTGCAAACGAGATTGCGGGCAAGAAGATAGCGCACCCGAACGATGACATAAACATGAGCCAGTCATCAAACGACACATTCCCGACAGCAATGCACATTTCGGCTGTCACAGCGATTGAGGACAAGCTTTTGCCTGCGGTTGAGCTGCTCATCGGGACGTTCAGACGTCTTGAAGAGGAAAATGAGGGGATTGTGAAATCGGGCAGAACTCATTTGCAGGACGCAACCCCGATTAAGTTCAGTCAGGAAATCAGCGGCTGGCGTTCAAGCCTTGAACGCGATGCCGAGCTTCTGAGGCTTGCGCTGAAGCCGCTCTATGAGCTTGCTCTCGGCGGAACGGCTGTCGGAACGGGACTCAATGCCCCGAAGGGATTTTCGGAGCTTGTTGCGGCGAAGGTGGCAGAGCTCACGGGCAAGCCGTTTGTGACTGCTGCAAACAAGTTCCATGCACTCACATCAAAGGACGAAATTGTTTTTGCTCACGGCGCAATCAAGGCGACGGCTTGCGATATGCTGAAAATCGCAAATGACGTCCGCTGGCTTGCATCAGGTCCGCGTGACGGACTGGGAGAGATTTTCATTCCCGAAAACGAGCCGGGTTCTTCAATCATGCCGGGAAAGGTCAACCCGACACAGTGTGAGGCTGTGACGATGGTTGCGGTTCAGGTTATGGGAAATGACACGGCAGTGTCAATTGCGGCGTCACAGGGTAATTTTGAGCTTAATGTGTTCATGCCTGTTGCGGCATATAATTTCTTGCAGTCTGCAAGACTGCTTGCCGAGGCAATTGTTTCGTTCAACAACAACTGTGCTGTCGGAATAAAGGCAAACAAGGAGAAAATGCATCACAATCTGCACAACTCGCTCATGCTTGTGACGGCGCTCAATCCGTACATCGGATATGAAAATGCCGCAAAGACTGCGAAGAAGGCGTTCAAGGATAACATATCCCTGAAGCAGGCGTGCGTTGAGCTGGGATTTCTGACGGAAGAAAAATTTGACGAGGTGTTCCACCCCGAACAGATGGTTTAAAAAATTGACGTGATGGAGGTAAAACTATGAAGGTAAGCTATTTCCCGGGCTGCACCCTCCGTACAAAGGCAAAGGAGCTTGACAGCTTTGCGAGAAGGAGTGCCGAGGTTCTCGGCGTTGAGCTTTGCGAGATTGATAACTGGCAGTGCTGCGGCGGTGTTTATGTCAGCGCAAAGGACGAAATTGCGTCGAAGCTTTCAAGCGTGCGTGCGCTTATGACGGCGAGAGATGAAAAGCAGCCTTTGGTTACGGTTTGTTCAGCCTGTCATAATGTTATAAAGCAGACCAACCACGAAATCCGCACAAATGAGGATTTCGCGGCAAAGGTGAATAATTATATGGCACAGGAAAAAGAAAAGCCTGCGCCTTATTTTGGTGAAACAGAGGTTTATCATTTCCTTGAACTGCTCCGTGACAAGATTGGATTTGATAAAATTGCGGAAAAGGTGAAGAATCCGCTCACGGGCAGGAAAATCGCGGCATATTACGGCTGTATGCTTCTGCGTCCGGGAAAGGTCATGAAGTTTGACGATCCCGAAAATCCGAAAATTATGGAGGATTTTCTGAAGGCACTCGGCGCAGAGCCTGTCATCTGGGCGGCAAGAAACGAGTGCTGCGGCGCGTATGTTTCTGTTGAGGACGCAAAGACTGCGGAAAAGCGCGGACGCGCGGTTGCGGAAAGCGCGGAATGCGGCGGTGCGGAGATGATTGTCACTGCATGTCCGCTTTGCAGATATAATCTTATAAAAAGCGGAAGCGAACTGCCTGTGATATATTTCACAGAGCTGCTCGCCGAGGCTTTGGGAGTGAAGGGGGAATAGAAATGCAGAATAAGACAGAACGCATGAAGGAACAGATTCTGCGCACAAGCGGCGTGAATCCGCAAAAATGTATGCGCTGCGGAAAGTGTTCGGCAACCTGTCCCTCATATGATGAGATGGAATACCACCCTCACCAGTTTGTATATATGATTGAAACGGGCGACCTTGAAGCACTCAGAAATTCCGACTCGGTTTATAAATGCCTGTCGTGCTTTGCGTGTGTTGACCGCTGCCCGAGGGGTGTTGAGCCTGCAAAGCTCATTGAGGCACTGAGACTCACGGTGATACGCGAAAAGGGCGGAAATCATCTGAAGCCCGAGGAAATACCTGCGCTGATTGATGAAGACATGCCACAGCAGGCAATTGTCAGCGCATTCAGAAAATATTCAAAATAGAAAGGAGATACAAACCATGCAGAGAATTGGAGTATTTGTCTGTCACTGCGGAACAAATATTGCGGGAACAGTTGATGTCGGCGCGGTTGCAAAGGCTCTTGAAAACGAGCCGGGGGTTGTTTTCTCCACCGATTATCAGTATATGTGTTCGCAGGCAGGTCAGGACATAATCAAAAGTGCAATTGCGGAGCACCGTCTCACGGGCATAGTTGTCTGCTCATGCTCACCGCGTATGCACGAGGCAACATTCAGGAAAACCGCGGCGGCGGCAGGACTGAACCCATATATGGTTGAGATCGCAAACATTCGTGAGCAATGTTCATGGGTTCATAAGGAGATGCCTGTCGGCACGGAAAAGGCGATTATTCTCGGGAAAGCGGCTGTTGCCAAGGTCAATCTGAACACACCGCTGACACCGGGTGAGAGTCCCGTGACAAAGCGTGCGCTGGTCATCGGCGGCGGAATTGCGGGAATCCAGACCGCACTTGATATTGCCGATGCAGGATTTCCGGTTGACATTGTTGAGACAAAGCCGACAATCGGCGGAAAAATGGCTCAGCTGGACAAAACATTCCCGACACTTGACTGTGCGGCGTGCATTCTGACGCCGAAGATGGTTGATGTGGCGCAGAATGAAAAAATCAGAATATTCTCATATTCGGAGGTGACTGAGGTTGGCGGTTTTGTCGGCAATTTTGAGGTCACAATCAAGAAACGTGCAAGATATGTCAAGGAGGACATCTGCACAGGCTGCGGAGTCTGCACAGAGAAATGTCCTCAGAAAAAAGTTCCGAACGAGTTCAATCTCGGAATGGATACGCGCCGTGCAATATACATTCCGTTTGCACAGGCGGTTCCCAAGGTGGCAACAATCGACCCGAACTACTGCACAATGCTGAAAACAGGCAAGTGCGGAGTTTGTTCAAAGGTCTGCACCGCAGGCGCGATTGACTATGCCGCAAAGGACGAGTTTATAAAGGAAAAATACGGCGCAATTGTTGTTGCAACGGGCTTCAATCCGATTTCGCCCGACAAGTTCGATGAATATGCATATTCGCAATCAAAGGACGTCATAACATCGCTGGAATTTGAGCGTCTGACAAATGCGGCAGGTCCGACACAGGGAAAGCTTCTGCGCCCGTCGGACGGTGAGCACCCGCACACGATTGTGTTTGTTCAGTGTGTCGGTTCAAGATGTGCGGCATGTGCCGAAAAGGGCAAGGAATACTGCTCGAAAATCTGCTGTATGTATACGGCTAAGCATGCAATGCTGACGCGCGACAAATATCCCGACACAGATGTTTATGTTTTCTATATTGACGTCAGAACCCCGGGCAAGAACTTTGATGAGTTCTATCGCCGCGCTGTTGAAGAATACGGCGTGCATTATATAAAGGGTATGGTCGGCAAGGTTTCGCCCGAGGGCGGAAAGCTGAAGGTTCAGGCATCTGATTTGCTTGCAAACCGGCAGCTGCATATTGATGCGGATTTGGTTGTGCTTGCGATGGCAATTGAGCCTGACAAGTCGGCGCGTCCGCTTGCAACAATGCTGACGGCAAGCATGGACACAAACGATTTCTTCACCGAAGCGCACCCGAAGCTCCGACCCGTTGAAAGCCCGACAGCAGGCGTGTTCCTGTCGGGAACGTGCCAGGGGCCGAAGGATATCCCCGAGACGGTTTCTCAGGCGGGAGCGGCAGCTTCAAAGGTAATCGGATTGCTGTGCAAGGACAAGCTCACGGGCAACCCGTGTGTTGCACATTCAGATGAGATGATGTGCAACGGCTGTTCAACCTGTGAAAAGGTTTGCCCATACGGCGCAATAACATATTCGGAAAAGGAATTCAGAATGCCTGACCGAACAACAAAGCTTCGCCGTGTTGCAACGGTAAATGAGGCTGTGTGCCAGGGCTGCGGTGCATGTACGGTTGCATGCATGTCGGGAGCTATGGATCTGAAGGGCTTTATGAATAAGCAAATTATGGCGGAGGTGGACGCAATATGCAAGTAAATGAATATAAGCCGCTTATTGTGGCATTCTGCTGTAACTGGTGTTCATATGCAGGAGCGGATTTGGCGGGAAATAACCGTCTGAACTATCCTGCCGATGTGAAGATTATCCGTGTTCCGTGTTCGTGCAGGGTGAATCCGATGTTCATTCTGCGTGCATTTCAGCGCGGTGCGGACGGTGTTATAATATGCGGCTGTCACCCGGGTGACTGTCACTATACATCGGGCAACTATTACGCAAGACGCCGCATGTCGCTTCTCTTTTCAATGCTTGACTATCTCGGCATCGAGAGAGACAGAACCCGTGTTGAATGGGTCAGTGCGGCAGAGGGCGCAAAGTTTGCGCAGACAATGAATGATTTTGTTGCCAAGGTTGCGGCACTCGGCGAAAACAAAAGATTGGAGGATTTGCGATGCAAGAAATAAAGCGTGAAATTCTCATTGAAAAAGCATGCGGACTTTTGGCTGACGGCACGGTTGACCGTGTTCTCGGCTGGAGAGAGGGCGAGCTGAGTTATGATGTGACTCCTTCTGTGTTCCGCAGTGCTGAGGATATTGAAAAAGATTTTGTCTGGAACGGCTTTTGCGGTGCAAACTTTTCAAAATATCTTGTGAAGGAAACACAAAGAAGCGAAGGAAAAGTTCTGGTATTCCTAAAGCCGTGCGACACATACAGCTTCAATCAGCTTCTGACGGAACACCGCTTTGACCGCGAAAAGGTATATGCGGTGGGCATTCCGTGCGACGGAATGCTTGACTCGGGCAAGCTGAGGGATATGGCTGACGGCGTTGCGTCGGTTGACTGTGACGGTGCGCAGGTTACGATACACACTCTCTATGACGGCGACCTGACCGCCGAACGCGGCGAGCTGCTTGCGGAGAGATGCAAAAACTGCAAATCGAAAAAACATGCGGCATATGACGAGCTTTTGGGCGAGGACGGCGAGGTTTGTGCCTTGGGACGCTTTGATGAGGTTGAAAGACTTGAAAAAATGTCGGCTGATGAAAGATATGCCTTCTGGCAGAACGAGCTTTCACGCTGCATTCGCTGTAATGCGTGCCGTGATGTTTGTCCTGCATGTACTTGCGAAAAATGCGTGTTCAATAACCCTGAATCGGGTGTTGAGAATAAGGCGGCGTCTGATTCGTTTGAGGAAAAAATGTTTCACATTATCCGCGCATTTCATGTTGTCGGACGCTGCACAGACTGCGGAGAATGTTCGCGCGTTTGTCCGCAGCACATTCCGCTGCATTTGCTGAACCGAAAGTTCATAAAGGACATTGATGAGCTGTACGGTGAATATCAGGCAGGTGCTGAGGTCGGAAGCCGTGCGCCGATTGTAAATTATTCGGAAGATGATGCCGAACCGAGCGAGGCTGTGGAAAGAGGTGATATCAATGCGTAAAATATCACTTGAAAAAATTGATGAGCTGTTTGCGGCAATCGCGGCGGAGATGAAGCTGTATCTTCCCGTTGACGCGGAGGGCGGCGCGAGATTTGAAGCGTGGGAAAACGGTAAAAAATGGTCTGACGCGCAGAATACTGTCAGGTCGGCAAAGGATTTCTTTTTTCCGCAGACCGAAAATCTGATGGAATTCAAGGTTGAGGGAAAAAACATTGAAATCATAGACACAAGAAGCGAGCATGAGGACTTTGCGGTGTTCGGAGTGCGCGCGTGCGATGTCAGAAGCTTTGACATTCTTGACCGCGTGTTTCTTGCAGAGCCGTGCGATTCATACTATAAAAACCGCCGTGAACATGGCGTGATTATATCTCTTGCATGTTCAAAGCCGCATGAGACGTGCTTTTGCAAAACGTTCGGGATTGACGCGGCAGAACCCGAGGGTGACATTGTGTGCTGGAAAACTGAGCGCGAGCTGTTTCTTGAAGCAAAGAGCGAAAACGGAGCAAAGCTGATTGAGAAGCTGAACGGCATTACGGAGAATGCGGCGGATTCCGCGGCAGATGCCGAAAAAGCGGTGATACGCGAGCGTATGGCGCGGCTTCCGCTTGCAGGTCTGAGCGCCGGCGCGTTCGGCAAGGACAAGACAAAGGAATTTTTTGACGCACCCGAGTGGTCAGAGCTTTCGGAAACATGCCTCGGCTGCGGAACATGCACCTTTGTTTGCCCGACATGCCAGTGCTACGACATAAAAGATTTCAACACGGGTCACGGAATTAAGCGTTTCCGCTGCTGGGATTCGTGCATGTATTCCGAGTTTACGAAAATGTCGGCAGGGCAGCCGAGACTGACACAGCTGGAGCGTTTCCGTCAGAGGTTCATGCACAAGCTGATTTATTATCCGACAAACAATGACGGACTGTTTTCATGTGTCGGCTGCGGTCGCTGTCTTGCAAAATGCCCGATACAGATGAATATTGTGAAGGTTATGAAAAAGCTGGGAGGTACGAAAAATGGTTGATATGAAAGAACCCTTGATTCCCGTTGTGGGAGTTGTGACGGACATTCGGATTGACACTCCCGACGTGAAAACCTTCCGTGTGGTGACGCCTGACGGCAAAAAGGCTTTTGAGCATAAGCCGGGACAGTGTGCAATGCTGTCAATACCGGGAGTCGGTGAGGCAATGTTTTCAATAACATCATCTCCGACAAACACCGAGTTTATGGAGTTTTCAATAAAAAAATGCGGCTGTGTCACAGAATGGCTGCATTCAATGGAGGTCGGGCAGCAGATTACGATACGCGGACCGTATGGAAATGCGTTTCCCGTTGACACCGAGTTTGCGGGGCATGACATGCTGTTCATTGCGGGCGGAATCGGGCTTGCTCCGCTGCGTTCGGTCATAAACTATTGCCGTCACTTCCGCGACAGATACGGAAAAATCGATATTGTATACGGTTCGCGCAGTATGCAGGATCTGGTTGACTATAATGAAATTACTGAAGAATGGTCAAAGGACGCAGGTGTTGAGGTTCATCTGACAATCGACCGCGAACAGCCCGAGTGGGACGGTCATGTCGGTTTTGTGCCGAACTATGTGAAGGAGCTTGGATTTTCAACCGATAAAATTGCGGTTCTGTGCGGACCGCCGATTATGATAAAGTTCACGCTTGCGGGACTTCAGGAGCTTGGATTTGACAAAACCCAGGTATACACCACAATGGAGCTTCGCATGAAATGCGGAATCGGAAAGTGCGGGAGATGCAACATCGGTTCAAAGTATGTCTGCAAGGACGGACCGGTTTTCCGCTGTGACGAAATTGATGAGCTTCCCGATGAATATTGAGAAAAGGAGTTTTTGATATGGATAATATGGTTAATGTTTATCTGTTCGGCAAAAAGTACAGCGTACCCGACAACCTGACGATTATGTGTGCCATGGAATATGCAGGCTACAGGCTTGTCCGCGGCTGCGGCTGCCGAAACGGCTTTTGCGGTGCGTGTGCGACAATATACAGAATCAAGGGCGAGAAGGAGCTGAAAACCTGCCTTGCCTGCCAGACAAAGGTTGAGGACAATATGTATGTTGCAACGCTGCCGTTCTTTCCGCTTGTCAAGGAGGTTTATGACATAGAGAAAATAAAGCCGACAGAACAGATAATGATGCAGCTTTATCCCGAAATATATGCATGTGTCGGCTGCAATGCCTGCACAAAGAACTGTGTTCAGGGCTTGAATGTTATGCAGTATATCGCATATGCACAAAGAGGCGAGTTTGAAAAATGTGCTGAGGAATCGTTCGACTGCGTTATGTGCGGTGTCTGCTCGTCGAGATGTCCGGCAGGAATCTCTCATCCGCAGGTTGCAATGCTTGCGCGGAGACTGAACGGAAAATATCTTGCCCCCGGTTCGGAGCACCTTGAAAAACGTGTCAGGGAAATCAAGGACGGCACCTTCCGTGAACTCATCGAGGCTCTCATGGACAAGCCTGTTGAGGAAATGAAGGAGCTTTACAACAACAGAGAGATTGAAAAGTGAGGGGGGAGAAAATATGTATTCATCTGAATTCCAAAAATCATTGAAGGCGGTTGAGGCTGCGCGTGAGGAAAACATCGCATATGAGCCTGCAAGAATGACCGCCAAGGAAAAGGAAGACCTTCTTGCGGCATATCATCCCGACTACAAAAAAAGCGAGTTTTGCGAGCTGAAGGTCGGTCCGAACAAAGGTCAGGCTGTTCCGCACGAGCTTTGCGGAATCCTTGAGGCAAACAGCCGCATTAAAGCGGAGGACGTTGACCTTTCGGACATAAAATATGATGTTGATGTGCTCATCATCGGCGGCGGCGGCGCAGGTGCGTCTGCGGCAATCGAGGCAGACAATGCAGGCGCAAAGGCAATGATTGTGACAAAGCTCAGAATCGGCGACGCGAACACCATGATGGCAGAGGGCGGCATACAGGCGGCGGACAAGGAAAACGATTCGCCTGCGGTGCATTTCCTGGACGCCTTCGGCGGCGGACACTTTGCCGCAAAGCGTGAGCTTCTTGCCAAGCTGGTGTGCGATGCTCCCGAAGCGATTAAGTGGCTGAACGATTTGGGTGTTGAGTTTGACAAAGCACCTGACGGAACAATGATAACAACACACGGCGGCGGAACGTCAAGAAAGAGAATGCATGCAGCAAAGGACTATTCGGGCGCGGAAATCATGAGAACCCTGCGTGACGAGGTTCTGAACCGCGGCATTCCCGTTGTGGATTTCACTGCTGCAATTGAGCTGATTCTGGACAAGGACGGAAAAGCGGCAGGTGCGGTTCTGATGAACATGGAAACCGGCGAACTTATGATTGCGAGAGCAAAAACCGTTATCATTGCAACGGGCGGAGCAGGAAGAATGCACTATCAGGGCTTCCCGACCTCAAACCACTACGGCGCAACAGCCGACGGTCTTGTTTTGGGCTACAGAGTCGGCGCAAAGCTTTTGTATGCGGAAACATTGCAATATCACCCGACAGGCGCGGCATTTCCTCAGCAGATATTCGGCGCACTTGTGACGGAGAAGGTTCGTTCTCTCGGCGCAAAGCTGGTGAACCGCGACGGCAAGGTGTTCATGCATCCTCTGGAAACGCGCGATGTTGCGGCAGCGTCAATCATACGTGAATGCTCAGACCGTGAAGAGGGCGTTGAGACCGGAAACGGAAGAGCTGTGTGGCTTGACACTCCGATGATTGAGAAAATCGGCGGAGAAGGTACAATTGAAAAGAGAATCCCTGCCATGATGCGCATGTTTATGAGCTATGGAATCGACATCAGAAAAGAGCCGATTTTGGTTTATCCTACTCTGCACTATCAGAACGGCGGACTTGACATTGATGTCAGCGGAATGACGCCGAATGTTGAAAACCTGTTTGTTGCGGGAGAGGCTGTCGGCGGTATTCACGGAAGAAACCGTCTCATGGGCAATTCTCTGCTTGACATCATTGTATTCGGAAGAAGTGCAGGAAAGAACGCGGCAGAGAAGGCAAAGAACACCGAAACAGGCGAACTGACGCTTGAACACATTGCACGCTTTGATGCGGAAAGACAGTCGGCAGGAGTGGAAACCGATGAGGTGTCGCCCAAGCTTTTGCCCGATTACACAAGAAAAAATTAAAATATGCGGACAAGACTTCGGAGAAATCCGACCAAGCCTTGTCCGAATAAAAGTTGCCGCATTTATGCGGCGGAATGGAGGCATAACGTGAAACTTCATTTCACGTTATGCCTCCGGAGGATTTAATTGCCCGTGCGAAAATTTCCTCACGCTGTTCGGAAACGCCCATGGGCGTTTTAATCTCTTATCATTCCTTGCCCTGCGGATAAGAGAAGTTTTTAAATATAATTTGTGCCGATGCAGGGCGGCGGAATGGAGATTAAAATGATTACTGATTTGCTGGAGGCTTTAACGATATTCTGTTTCGGACTTTCGTGGCCTATTTCAATACATAAATCAATTGTTTCAAGAACCGCAAAAGGAAAAAGCTTGTTTTTTGAGGTGTTTCTGCTGATTGGATATGCCTGCGGAATTGCAAGAAAAATAATTCAGACCGCAGAGGGCGGCTCGGGATTTATATTCTTTCTCAGCTTTTTCTTCTATGTTCTGAACTTCATTGAGATTGCCATTGATGTGGCACTTTATTTCAGAAATAAAAGACTTGACGAAGCGGCGGATCGTGCTTTGGCTGCAAAATAAGAAAATGTGATGATTTCGCACCGCACCCTTGCGGCGCGGTGCGAAAAAATTATAAAAAAGTTCCGAAATTGCTTGACAAATTCAGAAAATATGGTATAATAATAGCATACGTTGCAGATATATGCGGGAGTGGCTCAGTGGTAGAGCGTCACCTTGCCAAGGTGAACGTCGCGAGTTCGAATCTCGTCTTCCGCTCCATGGGACACACAAAAGTGTGTCCCCTTTCTGTTTTTAAGCTTTGATTGAAACGAAGGGGTTTGATTTTTGTGAAAAAAGTTTTTAAACTGTATAAAGGTCTTTTGGGGGCGCATTTTTCGGCAATTCTGATTACGCTCATTCTCAGCATACCGCTCATTTCTTTTGTGAAAAACGAGGCGGTTTCAACTCTGATAACAGTGCTTGTGTATGCCGCGTTCATATATTCGGCAGGCTGGAATGCAGGCTTCCTCGATTCGCGCAAGGTCGGCGAGAGCGTTCCGAGTGTGAAGTCGGCATGTGCGGCAGCTTTAATGTCGTGTATAATTCCCTTGATTTTGCTTGCGCTGAGAGTGATTGCATATCATGTGAATCCGACGGTGTGGCGTCCGTACGGTGAGGGGCATGAGATGATAAAAACCTCATCGGCGTTTTTGCTGACATGCGATATACTGTACAGATTGTATAACTTTTTTGCAGTGTCGTGGCTTGCGGGCGGAAAGCTCGGAATGTATATTCTCCCTTTGATTTTCCCCGTCGTGCTGTATCCCATTGCATATATCGTGGGGCTGACACGGTTCAGCATTATGGAAAAATATCTTCCGTTTTTGATTTATAAGCCCAAAAATAAAAAGAATCGGACTCAGGAATAGCGTGAAATAAATAATGTATAAAAAAGCTTTCGCTTGAAGCTGGCGAAAGCTTTTTTTGTGTGCTTTTATTGTAAAAATTAAGTTGCATACTTAAAATAAACGGACTATGTAAAATCAGGATTTTAGGCTTCACGAATTGCTCAAAAAAAAGAAGTGTAAACGATATACCGTTCACACTCTCCGAATGCTGCTGAAATATTGAATATAAAAATACAGAATCAAGAATATTATGTATGCAAAAGACTGACCGCCGTTTCCGACCGTCAGTAAAAGAAAGAATCAACTCGACCTATACAGCCAGCTTTTCCATATGCTCACGCTTTTGTCTCAAAGATGAGTGAACATATCTGTTTAGTGTTATTGCCGTATTGCTGTGTCCGAGAATTTCACTCAGAGATTTGATGTCAAATTCAAGCTGAATGCATTTGGTTGCAAAGCTGTGGCGAAGGTCATGAAAACGCATTTTGGCAATACCGGCTTTCTTCAATGTCCTGTAAAAATACATTCTCAAAAGCCGCGGCTCGGTGTAACTTCCGCATTCGGAAACAATCGGTGCTTCATCGTCTGCATAAAATTTGCAAAGTATGTCGAACACAAATTGTGGAAGCGGAATCTTGCGGATTGAAGCTGCGGTTTTCGGGGTGTTCTCTGCAAGAAAGGTTGACCCGTTGCAGTCAGAAATCCGCTGAACCGTTCGTCTGACAGTCAGTGTTTTCTCATTACGGTCAAAATCTCCCCATTTCATACCGCATATCTCACCAAGCCGCAAACCCGTAAACATACTGACAAGCACTCCCAAACCGTAAACCGATTTTTCCTGTTTTAAAGTCTCGTGCAATGCTCTGTATTCTTCATCATTCATAACGTGCGGTTCAATTTTTTCAGGCTTGGGAGATGTGATATAACGTATTCTGTCACGAATTTCATGCTCCTGCTCGCAAAACGCCGCGACAGCTTTCACAATTGAGAGAATATCACGCAAATATTTTTTTGACAAGCCGCCCTGTTTTTTTAGCTTTCCGTTCGTCAGCTTCTCGCATATAAAACTGTTCACGCATTGCCTCGACAGCTCTGTCATAAGGCACTCGCCAAAATATGGAATGATATGCACTCTCAAAAGATATGTATAATTTGCAAAGGTTGACGGCTTGACGTGCAGCTTTGTTTGTGTCAGCCACTCTGCCGCCGCGTTTTTGAAACGCAGTTTTGCAGTTTTTCCTCCCGCTTTGTATTGAAATTTGACTGCATGTCTTTTTTCTGTCCGAAGGTTCTTTTCTTTTCTAAAACTATTTGTCATTTTAACTCCTCCATATTTTAAATTATTAATATTTTTTCTGCCAAACTATTGCATTTTTTGTTTTGTTATGCTATCATTAAGTTAGATATTTTTAAGTATGCAACTTAATTTTAATTTATATACGGCAAATAATCAATTGTAACGGAGAGGAGCGGTGCGGATATGGGAATAAAGCTGTTTGAGCATAACATAGACGCATATCGAGCCGCCGTTTCAATGATGAACGAGACAGGCAAGGCGGCTGTCATACAGCCCACAGGAACGGGAAAATCCTTCATCGGATTCAAGCTTGCCGAGGATAATCCTGCAAAAAAAATTCTATGGCTGACTCCGAGCGAATATATCGTCAGAACACAGCTTGAAAACCTTGAACGTGAGGGCGGTGCTGTGCTTGACAACATAACCTTTGTCACATATGCAAGGCTTATGCGAATGACTGCTGCTGACGTGCAGACAATAAGTGCGGATTATGCGGTTCTGGACGAATTCCACCGTGCGGGCGCTGAACGCTGGTCGGAAGGGATTGCGTCTTTCTGCCGGTCACATCCGAACACCAAGCTGCTTGGGCTTTCGGCAACCCACATACGCTACCTTGACGGCAGACGCGACATGGCTGAGGAGCTGTTTGACGGGAACATTGCGTCTGTCATGACCTTGGGGGAAGCGGTTGTCCGCGGCATACTCACACCTCCGAAATATGTGCTTTCGGTTTTTTCATATCAAAAGGAGCTTGAAAAATATGAAAAGCGCATATCAAGGTCACGCAGCCGTGCAGTCCGTGACGCCTGCGGAAAATATCTGAATGCTCTGCGGCGCGCGCTCCAAAGAGCGGACGGACTTGACAGAGTTTTTGAAAAGCATATGACCGATAAATCGGGGAAATATATTGTTTTCTGCACAAGCCGCGCCCACATGAAGGAAATGGCTGCACTTGTGCCGAAGTGGTTCGGACGGGTTGACAGCCGCCCGAATGTATATACGGCGTATTCGGATAACCCGGAGGCAAGCCGTGAATTTGCTGAATTTAAAGCGGATTGCAGCGAAAGACTGAAGCTGCTTTTCTGCATTGACATGCTGAATGAAGGCGTGCATATTGACGGTATTTCGGGGGTGATACTTCTGCGCCCGACAGTCTCACCGATTATCTATAAGCAGCAAATCGGAAGAGCACTTGCGGCAGGCGGAGGCGGTCAGTCCGTCATTTTTGACATTGTGTTGAACTTTGAGAATTTGCACAGCGTAAATGAAGTCAGAGAAGAGATGAGCGACATAATCCGTTTTTACGGCGAAAACGGTGAGAACGGGAATATAGTTAATTCGGATTTTGAAATCATTGACGAGGTTCGCGATTGCCGCCGCTTGTTCGGCGAGCTTGAACATGCACTGTCGGCATCGTGGGATTGTATGTATGACGCGGCAAGGGAATATTACAGGGAAAACGGAAATCTTTTGCCGAGACAGAGCTATGTCAGCGAAGAGGGCTACGGTCTCGGACAATGGCTGACGGCGCAACGTTCGGCATATGCAAACGGTGAGCTGAGCCGAAGCCGCATTGTGCGCCTCGAGACAATCGGAATGAGCTGGCTCACAAATCATGAAAGAATCTGGGAGCAGACCTTTGAGAAAGCGGCGGCATATTATCGGAAATACGGCAGCCTTGAAAGCGGAAATGCAGAGTATTCGGAAATCAGTCAATGGATAATCAGACAGAGGGAGAAATACAGAAACGGAAAACTGTCCGCGGAATATACTGACAGACTTTCGGAAATCGGTATGATATGGGATACGGACGAGGCGTGGCGGCACAGTTATGGGCTGGCTAGGAAATATTTTGAGGAAAACGGAAGCCTTGACATTCCGGCAGGATATATCGCAGAGGACGGCACTGCCTTGGGGGCTTGGTACCGTTCGGTGCGGCGCGGCTATCTGGACGGCACAATAGGTGAAGAAAAAAGCTGTCTTCTTGAAAAAATCGGGATTGAAAGTGCTTCCCTAAATGCGCGGACATGGCTGAAAATGTATGGCATTGCCAAGGAATATTTTGAAAAGCACGGCGATTTAAGCATAAATGCAAAATATACGGCGGACAGCGGCGAGAAAATCGGAGTTTGGATTTCGGGTCAGCGGTATATGTATCGTCAGGGAAAGCTCACCGCGGAGCAGATTGACGCACTTGAGAGAATCGGTATGAAGTGGCAGCGATACAGAGACCGATGGGAAACGGGCATTGCATATGCGGAGGAGTATTTCGAGGAAAACGGAAGCCTTGACGCGGCGGCGGATTATGTGACGGACGATGGATTTGCACTCGGTCGATGGCTTGCGTCTCAAAGAAGAAAATATAAGGCGGAAAAGCTTTCGGCGGACTGCATAGAAAGACTGTCAAAATTGGGATTTGTGTGGAATGCTGCCGGTGCGGCTTGGGAAACGGGCTTTGCCGACCTGGCGCGGTATTCGGCGAAATGCGGCAGTGCCAATCCTTCCGCGGAGCTTGTGACAGAAACGGGTTTTGCACTCGGGGCATGGGCGGCAAACCAAAAAACGGCATATCGGACGGGAAAACTGAGCAGGGAACGAATTGAACGGCTTGAAAATATTGGGTTTGTCTGGGACGCATATAAGGAAAAATGGCAGCGCGGATATGACCACGCTGTCGAATATGTGCGCAGAAATCCAAATGTGAAGATTGTGTCGGGGCTTGTTTCCGATGATGGTTATCGTCTCGGAGAATGGCTCAGGAGTCAGAGAAGAAGCTATAAAAACGGCTCGCTCACAGCAGAACGGGCAAATTTGCTGAACAGTATGGGGCTTTTATAGAATTGAGGAGTGAGAGACGGTGGAGAAAATAAGTGAAATGAGTGCAGAAACAACCGGAAATGTGAGCTTGCTGCATGCAGAACAGCGTGAGGTCAGCAAAGTTAGCAGAGGTTATGAACTTGAGAAAAGGGTGTTTGATTTTATCAGTTCCTTGATTGTGAGCATATTCCTGATCGTTCCGTGTGCGGTCATAGCATTGATGATTTTTTTAACTGACCCGGGGAGTCCTTTTTTTGTTCAGGAAAGGATCGGAAAAGATAATAAGCCAATCAAGATGGTAAAGTTCCGCAGCATGGTGAAAAATGCAGACAAATTGGAGGACATACT
>CAKSIW010000014.1 GCA_934463175.1 uncultured Clostridia bacterium
TATCTTTATGTCAAGCCAAGCACTTCTGTTTTCAACATAAAACAGTTCCATTTTCTGACGTCCGCCTTCTTCATAGCCTATATTGTTTCTCGCATATGCCTGCCAATATCCCGTGAGACCGGGCTTTACGCTTGTCAGCAGACGCTGCTGCTCGGGTGTGTAGTTCATTTCCAATTCTTCCTTCAGAATCGGTCTCGGTCCGACAACCGACATATCACCTTTGATACATATGTTGAATATAATCTGCGGAAGCTCATCAATGCTGAACTTTCTTATGTATTTTCCTACATTGTGCGGCAGCAGTCTTGGGTCATTGTCCAGTTTAAACTCCTTCATATATTGCTCATACTGTTCGGGTGTCAGTATGTCCTCCAATTTGTCTGCATTTTTCACCATGCTGCGGAACTTTACCATTTTTATTATCTTTCCCCCACGTCCGACTCGTTCCTGAACAAAAAAAGGATTTCCGGGGTCAGCAATCACAATAATCAGTGCAATTATTGCACACGGCACTATCAATAATATACTCACAATCAAGGAGCTGATGAAATCAAATGCTCTTTTTGCGGTTTCATATACGGCTTCACGCTTTTTTCCTTCATATACCGCTATTTCGGCAGAAGAATTAACCGCAACTGCCTTTTCCGATTCTTTCAAAACTTCCACAATGCTATCCCCTTTATAAAAAATCTCTTGAACCTTTTAAATACACAGTTATATCATAGCACATTACTTTAAATTTTTCAACAATTTTTTTGTATAAATTAAAAAATACTATATTAATGTTACTTTTTGCAAATTATACCATATGCCGCCAATACAAAAAAGCACGGAAATCCGAACAAAATCGTTCGGATTTCCGTGCTTCCGCATGTTTTCTTTTTAGTCTGCAAACATAGGTGTTGAAAGATACCTCTCGCCTGTGTCTGGCAAAAGCGCAACAATAACCTTTCCTCGGTTTTCGGGGCGCTTTGCAATTTCGAGTGCCGCATATACAGCCGCACCCGACGATATGCCGACCAGAACACCGCGTGTTCTCGCAAGTGCGCGTCCCGTGTCAAACGCCGCCACATTCTCAACCGTGAAAATCTCATCATATATATCGGTGTTCAGTGTGTCGGGAACAAATCCTGCGCCGATACCCTGAATTTTGTGGGCTCCGGCAACGCCCTTTGAAAGCACAGGTGATGTTGCAGGCTCAACCGCAACAACCTTCACATCAGGATTTTTCGACTTCAGATATTCACCGACGCCCGAAAGAGTTCCGCCCGTGCCGACACCTGCGACAAAAATATCAACCTTACCGTCGGTGTCATTCCAGATTTCAGGACCTGTTGTTGCCTTGTGAACCGCGGGGTTTGCGGGATTTGTGAACTGACTCGGAATGAAGCTGCCCGGTGTCTGCTCCGCAAGCTCCTTCGCCTTTTCAATCGCGCCCTTCATTCCCTTTGCACCGTCTGTGAGAACAAGCTCCGCACCATATGCCTTCAGAAGATTTCTGCGTTCAACGCTCATGGTCTCGGGCATAGTCAGGATTATTTTATATCCTCTCGATGCCGCAACGGACGCAAGCCCGATTCCCGTGTTTCCGCTTGTCGGCTCAATTATCACCGAGCCCTCTTTCAAAAGACCTTCCTTTTCCGCAGCGTCAACCATTGCCTTTGCAATTCTGTCCTTGACACTGCCCGCCGGATTGAAATATTCAAGCTTCGCCAGCACTGTCGCACCGTCCGTTTCGGAATCCGCAAGCTTCAAAAGCGGTGTTCCTCCGATTAAATCCGTTATTTTTTCATATACTTTCATTTTTTCTTCCTCCTTTTTTATTATAACCGACATTTCCTATAAGTATTGTAGGTATTATAACACCAACAGATAAATTTGTCAAGTGTTTTTTCTAAATTTTTTTGTTTTTCCAAATATATTCTGATTTGCCTTAAATTTTGCATTGATTTTTTTTGCACGGCTTAGTATAATAGCCCATGCAGGCAGTTTTGAAGGTCTGCAAAAATAAGCTTAAAGGAGCGATGTTTAAATGAAAAACACCGAAAAGAACCTCAGACGGACAATTTCCGCTGCAGCATGTGCGGCTCTCACACTGATACCGTTCGGAGCTTTTGCACAAAGCGGTGTGACGGTCAAATCATATGTATACACCGCAGACTGCGGCTCAGACACAGGTACGAATATTGACAATATAATTAATGATATAAAAAACAACCTTGGAGGAATCATCGCAGACTGTTCCGGCAACGGTTCGGCAGGCGGAAACGGCGGTTCTTCGGATTCCATTTTTCCGAATCCCGACAATGGCAGCACTCCCGACAGCAAGCCTGACAGTGGCAACAAGCCCGACAATGGCAGCACTCCCGACAGCAAGCCCGATAACGGCACAACAGTGCCCGACGGCAGCGGCAGTGTTTCGGCTGTTTCCGATTTTGTGCGCAGAGTTTTTGAGTTGGTGAACGAAATCAGAGTTCAAAACGGCTTGAACCCTCTCACGTTAAACAGTGAGCTTTCCTCGGTTGCGCGTCTGAAATCGGAAGATATGCGTGACAACAAATACTTTTCGCATAACTCGCCGACTTACGGCAGTCCGTTTGAAATGCTGAACCGGTTCGGAATCAGCTACCGCACGGCAGGCGAAAACATTGCAATGGGTCAGTCAACTCCCGAGGCTGTTGTGAACGGCTGGATGAACTCGGAAGGACACCGTGCAAACATTCTTAATTCTTCATACACCCAAATCGGTGTCGGCTATGCCGCAAACGGACACTACTGGACTCAGCTCTTCATCGGCTGAGAACATGTCACTTAACCCGTTGAGCGAACCAAAAGCAATTGCTTTTGGTTCGCTCATTTTTGTTCTTTTTAGTATAAGGTACAAGCACTCTTAATATTTTAGAATATAGGGGTGAATCGCTTTGAAAAAGTTTTCCGCATTTTTGATTTTTTCGGTTATCCTTGCAGCACTTCACACAGACTGCTTTGCCATCTCCGCACAAAGTGCCGCAGCAATCGACGCGGCATCGGGCAGGGTCTTATTTTCACAGGACTGCGACCGAAAAATGGGCATGGCAAGCACAACAAAAATCATGACCGCAATATGCGCACTTGAAAGTGCGGACGTCAATTCCGTTGCAACTGTGTCAAAGCAGGCATACGGCGTTGAAGGCTCGTCCATGTATCTGGTTCTAGGTGAAAAGCTCACCCTTGAAAATCTTCTTTACGGACTCATGCTTGTCTCGGGCAATGATGCCGCAACAGCAGTTGCAGAGCATGTTTCGGGCTCTGTTGACAAATTTGCGGAGCTTATGAACAAAAAAGCTGCCGAAATCGGTGCATATGATTCAAGCTTTACAAATCCGCACGGTCTGGCAGACAAAAATCATTATACAACCGCGCACGACCTGGCGAAAATCACAGCATATGCACTCAAAAACCCCAAATTTGCCGAGATTGTCTCGACAAAAACAAAAAGCATTCCTTGGAAGGATCACGACTATAACCGCCGTCTTGTCAATCACAACAAATTTCTCTCGATGTACGATGGCTGCATCGGTGTTAAGACGGGTTTCACAAAAGCAACCGGAAGATGTCTTGTGACTGCTGTTGACCGCGGCGGTATGCGCGTCGTGTGCGTGACGCTGAATGCTCCCGATGACTGGAATGACCATAAAAGCATATATGACAGCATATTTTCGGAATATAAGCCGTGTCTGCTGAAAAGCGGCTCTGAAGCTGCGGCAACCGCCGAAATCAAAGGCGGCTCGGCTAAAAGTGTCACACTTGTTCCCGAAAGTGATATTTATCTTCCGCTGAAGGACGGCGAGGAAGGCTCGCTTGAAATGTCAGCCGAGGCATTTGAGGATTTGCACGCACCCGTTTCAAAGGGAGATGTTCTCGGGAAGCTCTCTGTGAAAATCAACGGTGCGGAATGCGGAGAATTTCCTCTTGTTGCCTCTGAAAACGTTGAGATGAAAACAGTCCGTCTCCGCCCTGAATCGGGCAGCTTCGGACTGTCTCTGAAAAAGGTTTTCTACCTTTGGATTACATGCTTTAACTGAGCTTGAGTTCAGGGTTTTCCGCAAAATGCTTGAGCATCACAATCGGTTCGGTCTCCGAGGTGTTTGTGATTTCAATGCCACTCTTTGCCGCATTCTCAGTCACAAAGAACTCATCATTTGTCAGCTCGCCATATCGAATGAGCGTCGGTGTTTCAATGTCCCATGCTCCGAATCTGCCCCTGCCCTGAAGGAGAATGAAGCCATATGCCGCCATATCCTTAATCACCGCGGTTTGTCCCGGCTTCACGGTCAGACGTTTTGCGCATACGGTTTCGCACTTGTAGCATATCCACTCCTCGGTGTATGCCTCACTGTCAGCAATCACAACAGGCTTCATGAATCTGTTTTCGCTGAAGCTCGGGTCAATGTTTTTGTCCCAGTCTATAACATCAACAAGATAGTCAAAGTTGCCCCTTTCCTCCGCAGGACAGTTTTTCCACAGCAATTCCTCGGACACGCAATGTCCGCCGTACAGTACGGACTGATACATCGCATAAACATCGCTTGCGAACTGCGGTTCGTAGGTGCAAAGGCTTGCAGGTGCATGAAGAACACCCGGGGGAACGTCCCAGCCTGTGTCAAGCGTGATTTTGTATGCCTGTGACAAATCCAGCAGATGATTGTCACCCTTTGTGAAATTTTTGAGGCATTCCTTCACTTCCTCCTTGGTTGTTTCGGGACGAAGTCCGAAGAATGTATAGCCGAACTCGCCTTCATAGTTGTTGACCTGTGACGGGAAAAAATACATCTCCGGCTTTCCTGCCTCTCCTACGCGCCTTGCATGTTCCTCTCTGTGATGAATATGGTGCGGCAGAGGTCCGAGATTGTCAAAGAATTTTGAAAACATCGGCCATTTGTGATATTTGTTCCACAAATTTTCACCGATAATCTCCGCGCCCAGCTCCGCAACCGCGTCAAGCAGCAAAACACGTTCTTTTCCGTCCTTTGAAACAATATAGCTGAGTCCCTCGTCCTCGGGTGTCCCCGGACCGTTGTCAGCAGGGGTTGTCGATGCAAACCATCTTTCGTCAATTCCTCCGCGCTCCTGTCCGAGAACATAATAGTCATCGGGGTGAAGCTTGATTCTCTTTGCCGGACGGCAGAACGCTCTCGGCACCCATGTCGGCGCAAGCCTGAATACCCCTCCGCCTTCCTCCAAAAGTTTTTTTGCAACTGACATTTTTCATTTCTCCTTTCGGTATATTTTGTTTCAGTCAGCTTTAAAGCCTATGCCCGGGCAGTTCGTAAACCGCCCTGCATTTTACCTTAGCCATTTAGAAAACTATCTTTTTCATATCAAATATTTTCAATTCGTCAATGTTATATTTAATCATACCGTTTTCATACTTAAATCCGCACTCCGTCTCCTCCGGCAACTGCATAACGCATTTCGGTGTTTTGTCTGACTTCACGCAAACTTCAAACGGCTCAACTCTGCGCGCTTTTTCACCGATACAATAAAGCACCGCCGAAACCGTCATTTCTCCGTTATCGGTGAAAGCATTGATTTCAACATCCTCGGGTGCATCGGAGGAAACAGTTTTTTCAATTCCGAAAACCCCGTCCAACAAATTTACAAACACACGTCCGTAGTGATACGGCTTTTCAACGCACTCAATCGGAAGTGCCGACCAAAGCACCTTGCCGTCTCCATATTCCGCAGCAGCCATCGCCGGAATGTCTGTCATTATTCCCGGCGGATTTGAATGAATTGAAGCAAACTTAACAGAGTCCTGATCGGTGTAGGGCAGCGTCAGGCTTGCAAGCACACATTTCCCGTCAATTCCCTCCGCAATCGGGGCTGTTCCGTCAAAATTCAGCGGATACTTTTCGTTAAACCAGCCAAATGCCTTCTCTGCCGTGCTTCCCGCTTTCGGTGCAATATAAACAACCCTTTCCCGTGTTCTGCCCGTTATCTCAGCTCCGAAAAACTCGCGAAGCAGTCCGCGGCAGTCACCGCCGCTTATATACAGCCTGCCTCCGCGTCTGACATACTCCTTCAGCATGTCATATGCATAGCCGTCCTCATCTGTCAGGCACGGTGCCGCCAAAAGCTTATATTTGCCGATGTCACCCCAGCCGCCCGTGACACCGCAGCAGATATTGTCCTTTATCAGCTGCTCTGCGGCATTCACGCAGCCGATGTGGTTTGTGTATTTCTCACCGTGCGCATTGAATTTGCTGTGAAGAGAGTAGTATATTCCAATGTCCTCAACCATATCCCCCGTGAAATATTTTTCATACTTCATCTCCTCGTCAAAAACCCTGCCGAGTCTGTCATAAACACGTTTATCAAGCGTTCCGACGGGATCAATTGCGTCAATCGCAAGCGTTGCGCCGTGGTGCGCGGCGGTCAGAAAAGCCGCTGAAAGCATTGCGTCCTCCGACTTTGTCATTGTGTGCTTTGCAAGACCCGGTGTGCAGCGTGAAAACATATATTCAAACGGCTGATTTTTTGATACATTGCGATAGAGCTTGCAGGTGAAGGACTGACCGAACAGCATATCGCCGTATAAATCGCCGCCGACATAATCGCAGGCATTGAGCACTCCTTCCGCAAGTGCCGCAGTTCCGCTCGGGAGCGCCGCAAACGCAACATTATGTTCAACACTGACATCGGGCCGGTGTGACTTCACCTCATCGGTCACAGACTGCGCAAACTCGCCCATCCATTGACGTCTCTTTTCAATGTGCAGCAGCCAAATCGGGTCGCTCCAATCTTCTTTCTTCGGCAGCTCATACCCCGTTTCACTTCGGAACCGCCCACGGCACGACTCACAGTGGCACAGCTTCGGCCAGAAAAGCATATCAAAAAACATTCCGTCAAACTCGAAAAAGTCAACCATTTCCTTAATCTGCGCGGAAACAAAGGCGCGGTATTCACGGTTGTTCGGGCAGCACAAGCCGTATCTGCCTGCACTTGAGGAAAAGTCAAGCTTAACGCCGTCCGCTTTCTCGGGCGAAACCATGCTCCATTCCGGGTGTTCCTCCGCTGCACGGTTATTATATATCAAGCTGTAATATCCTGTGACCGAAATTCCGTTTTCGCGGCACATATGCGCAAGCCGCTGCATCATGTCCTCACGTCCGCAGAAAGCCTTATGCATTTTCCCCGTCTTTGTCGGGAAATAGCACAATCCGACGTGTGACTGAAAATATAACATAGCATTCTGAACCTTTGCCCGCTTCAGGTTATCAAGATATTCTCCGGGTGAAAATTCCGAAAGGAACTCGTCGTTCCAGTCATCAATGTGCATATCGCAAAGATGTCTGCGATAACTGTTTTCATACCACATAAGCCCACTTCCTTTTTTATTGATTTATCTTGATTTTATCACAGAAATGATATATAATGAAAGTGACATATGAGTTTAAAAACAGCATTTTGGATTTATTTTATATGATTGGGTGATATACGGTGCTTGAAATTGCTATTGAAGAGCTTAAAAAAGCTGCAACAGACTTTTACGCCATTGCAAATATGAAAATTGTCCTTTATGACGAGGAAAGACGCGTGATTTATTCATATCCCGAAACAATGTGCGGCTTCTGCAACGAAATCCGCAAAAATCCGAGACTTGCAAAACGATGCATTGAGTGCGACAACATCGGCTTTGACAACTGCATAAAAAGCGGCAAGCCATATATATACCGCTGTCACATGAACCTTGCCGAAGCAATCGCACCGATATACGAAAACGGCATTATCATCGGTTATCTCATGCTGGGTCAGGTTCTGACCGACACGGACGAGGCGGAGGTTCGCAAGCGCATTCTCCATGTTGCCGAAAAATACGGCATATCATCTGACTCACTCTTCCGCGAAATGGACGGAATCAGACGTGCCGAAAGCACGACTGTCCGCTCCGCCGTGAGCATGATGTCAATGTGTGCCTGCTACCTCTATGTTAACAAAATCATCAGAAACCGCAGCGACCTTTTATCATATCAGCTGAAGGACTATATCGACAGCCACCTCTCGGAGGAGCTGTCTGTGCCGTCGCTCTGCCGCCGTTTTTTCATTTCCAAATCAAAGCTATATTCCCTGTCGCAAAGCATTTTCGGCATGGGCGTTTCCGACTATATCAGAGGAGCAAGACTTGAGGAAGCAAAAAAACGGCTCTTGAACAGTTCAAAAGCCGTTTCGCAAATTGCCGACGAGGTCGGTTTTCATGATTCAAACTATTTTATCCGTGCTTTCCGTATGCATGAGGGCATGACTCCCGGAAGATTCCGTCTCAGCCGTTCACGTCCCGTTTCTTCGGTCTGAGCTGAGAAATGATAATCCCTGCAAACATCAGTGCGCAGCCGATATATCCGCGCGGTGTCATCACCTCATGCATAATGAGTGCACCGCCGACCGCGCTGAAAAGCGACTCTGTGGACAGAATTATCGACGCCTCGGTCGGGTCGGCATTCTTCTGACCGATAATCTGACAGGTATACGCAATGCCCGTTGAACAGATTCCGCCGTAGAGAATCGGAATGAGTGCGCCGCGCAGTCCCTCGGGTGTTGCCGTTTCAAACAGCAGTGCCGCAATGATCCCCAGCATTCCGCTGACCGCAAACTGCATACACGCAAATCTGAGCGGATATACCGCTGCAACAAATCGGTCTACAATCAGAATGTGGAATGTGAACATGACCGCACACAGCATTAAAACCGCGTCTCCGGCACTGACCCTCCAGCCGTCGGTGACGCTGAGCAGAAACAGTCCGGCAACCGCAAACGCAACGCCGATCCACACATTCACATTTGTTTTCTTTCTCATGAATATTCCGAAAATCGGAACAAGGACGGTATACAGCCCCGTTATGAACCCTGCCTTGCCTGCGCTCTGTGTTATGTTGATTCCGCATTGCTGAAGCACTGTCGCACAAAACAGCGCCGCACCTGCCGCAACTGCCGCAATGACCGAAAGCTTCATCTTGGGATTATGTACCGCACGCTCCTTCTCACGCGGTTCAAAAATCAGAACCACGGGAATCAGCGACACCGAACCGAGCAGAAATCTGATTCCGTTGAAGGTGAACGGTCCGACATAGCTGCCGCCGACACGCTGAGCGGTGAAGGCAAACCCCCATATTACCGCTGTCATCAGAAGCAGCAGGTTGTTTTTCATTTTTTTCATTTGTGTCTCACCTTTCAATACCCTATTTTTTCCACGTATAAACCGAGAACAGCACCAGGAGAGGGAACAACTCCAGTCTTCCTGCAAGCATGTTGAAAATCAGCGTCAGCTTTGATAAATCGGAATATGCCGAAAAATTACAGGTCGGTCCGACCGCCTCAAGCCCCGGTCCGATGTTGTTTATTGTGGTTGCAATTGCGGTGAAGTTTGTTGTGAAGCCGAAATCATCAAGACTGATAATCAGCATTGTAATGACAAATATCACAAGATATGCTCCCAGAAAAACATTCACTCCGCGCACCGTTTCATGCTCAACCGTTCTGCCGTTCATGGTGATTTTGTGCGTGCTGTTCGGGTGTGCAATGATTTTCAGTTCCTTTGCAATGCTTTTGAGCATTATGATTATGCGCGAAACCTTAATTCCGCCGCCCGTGCTTCCCGCACACGCGCCAATGAACATCAGCATAACCAGCATGGTCTTTGAAAGCTCAGGCCATTTGTCAAAATCCGCAGTGGAATATCCCGTTGTGGTTATGATTGACGCAACCTGAAACGCACTGTGGCGGAGTGCCTCGCCGACACTGCTGAACATGCCCGAAATATCTGCGCCGATGATTGCGGTTGACGCAAGGATTATTCCTAAATACGCCTTCAGCTCACATGACGAAAACGCGCTTTTGAATCTGCCGTTCAAAGCAAGATAATAAAGCGAAAAATCCACTCCGAATATAATCATGAACACCGTAATCACAACCTGAACATATGGCGAATAGGTTGCAGCACCCGTATTCAGAATTGCAAATCCGCCTGTGCCTGCCGTTCCGAGTGAAAGAGTGACAGACTCAAAAAGCGTCATTCCGCCGAAAAGCAGAAATACAATCTGCAATGCGGTGAGGAAGGTGTAGATTCCGTAGAGAATTTTTGCAGATGACCTCACGCGCGGAACAAGCTTGCCGACCGCAGGACCCGGGCTTTCTGCCTTCAGAAGATACAGATTGCTGCCTCCCGAAAGCGGAAGAACCGCCATGAGCAGCACAAGAACGCCCATTCCGCCGATCCAGTGGGTGAAGCTGCGCCACATGAGCAGACATTTCGGCATTGCTTCAACATCTGTGAGAATTGACGCACCTGTTGTTGTGAAACCCGAAACGGTTTCAAAAAGCGCATCAACATAATTCGGAATCTGTCCGGAAAGCCAGAACGGCAGTGCGCCGAACACACTGAGAACAATCCAGCTCAGAGCAACGGTCACAAAGCCCTCGCGCGCATAAAGCGCACGATCCTTCGGCGCAAACAAAATCAACACTCCGCCCGCCGCAAGGCAAATCCCGATGCACTCCAGAAGCAGGAGAACATACGGCTCACCGAACGCAAGAGCGCAGACAAGCGGCAAAAGGAGTGCCGCCGCCTCAAAAACCAGTACCCAGCCGAGTACATGCATTATAATCTTTGAATTCATTTAATCAAAACTTCCTCTATCCCAAAATATCGCTTATATCCTTAAGCCCCTTCATCGTTGTGACAACAATAACCGTGTCACCCTTCATAATCACATCGCGTCCGCGCGGTGTGATTATTGTGCCGTTTCGGTTTATGCACGCAATCAGAACATTTTTCTTCAGATTCAGGTTCTCGATTGTCATGTTTGAAATCGGCGAGTTCTCTCTTATTCTGAACTCCAGTGCCTCTGCCTTTCCGTCCAGAATCATGTGCATTGTTTCAATGTTGCTTCCGATTGAATTTTCCTTTGCACGCACAAACCTGACGATATATTCCGCAGTGATGTTTTTCGGATATACCGTTGTGTCAAGGTCAAGATTTTTTATAACCTCGTCATATGCAATACGGTTTATTTTTGTTATCAGCTTGCCGCCCTTCTTCATTTTACTCTTTGCAAACAGCGACAAAAGAATGTTTTCCTCATCAATGTTCGTGAGCGAAACAAACGATTCCGCGTTTTCGATTCCCTCTTCAAGCAGCACGCTGTTGTCCGTTCCGTCCGCGTTGATGATGTCCGCCTTCGGCAGCAGACGGCAAAGCTCCTCACACCGTTCGGCGTTCTGCTCGATTATCTTGACCTTTATCCCAGTCTGAATCAGCTTATTGGCAAGATAATATGCTGTGGCACCGCCGCCGACAATTATCGTGTCCCTGACACTGTTGTTTTTCACGCCGATTTTCTTGAAAAAATCCGCGCCGCTTTTGATTGACGCAACAAGACTGATTTCATCTCCGCCGCACAAAACAAAGTCGCCGTTCGGCACGAACGCCGCGCTGCCGCGTTCGACACCGCATATCAGAACATCACACCCAAGTTTCAGGCTTATGTCTGCAACCTTCATATTATCCAGAACCGAATCTCTTGAGATTCTGATTTTCAGAATCTCAACTCTGCCCTTTGCAAAGGTGTCAATCTGTATGGCAGACGGAAATCTCAGATTCCGCGCAATTTCACTTGCGGCGGTCTGCTCGGGGTTTATTATCATGGCAAGTCCCAAATCGTCCTTAAAAAGGCTCAGCTCACGGCTGTATTCAGGCTTGCGGACTCTTGCGATTGTTTTGCAGTTTCCCGCCTTTTTCGCAATCAGGCAGGTCATCAGATTAATCTCGTCCGACCCCGTCACCGCAATCAGAAGGTCGGCGTCCTCAACGCCTGCCTCCAGCAGTGTTTCAAGGCTTGTCCCGCTGCCGACAACGCCCATGACGTCAAACCTTCCCGCAATGTCATTGACAAGCTTATACTGCAAGTCAACAACCGTTATATTTTGGTTCTTTTCTCCGTTCAGCTGTTCGGCAAGCTTCTGTCCGATTTTGCCGCAGCCGATTATTATTGTATTCATATAACATCCCTTCCCATATCAACGCTATTATTATATGCAATTAAACAGTAAATGTCAAGTGAATATTTAACAAAAAAATACCCAAGATGAACCAAAATATCATCTTGGATATTTAAAACGGATTTTTCCTCATCTGAGTGATTTCATCAGGCTTTCGCACTCCTCCGCAGTCAGTCCGTATGCAAACACCTCGGCATAGACTCCGCGGACGCGCATTCCTGCCGAAAACATTTCGCCGTCCGTGCTTTGATATTCCAAAGCCGACTGATCATCATTCCTTTTTTTCGATGTCACAATGTTCACACTTCTGTCCCCATCTCCGCAAAAGCTGAACGAAACAGTGTCGTCAAGCGGGATTCCGTCTTTTGTCCGAAAATACACATCATCGGGAACAAGGCTTTTCATATCCTGCGGAATATCCGCAGCTTCACATATGTTCATTCCGATATATGAGTAGTAGTTCTCCATGCTCCAAAGCACATATTCACCGTTTGCCGACGCGCCCGAGCCACCGCCGATTTTCGCCATTCCAAAGCTGTCTGCACCGCCCGAATCCTCTGCGGTCTCCATGGAAAACGCTGCTGTGCCGCCGCGCTCCGCCTCATTGCTTTCGGCAGCTTCCTTTTGAGTCACTGTCTCCGCCGCACCATTGTCCGGCACTTCGTTCTGCACTTTGACCTCTGACGCCGCACCTTTATCCGAAACTTCGCTCTGTGTTTTGACCTTTGCTGACGCGTCTTTTTCCGCAGCAGCCGTCTCCGTTTTTTGTTTTTCGGTCTTTTTCTGCTTCGGTATTATCTCCGCACGCTCCTGCACTTTGTTTTCCTGCTTATCCGCAGCGGTTTCGGGAGCTGCCGCCCGTTCCGCAGTTTTTTCTGCGCTGTCCTTCTTTGCCGAATCGGCTGTTTTTTCGGTGCTGCTTTTTTGCTGTCCGACATTCTCCGCCGAGTCCGCAAGCCGCACATCGCTCTCCGCAAACTTCACAATCTGCGGATATGAATAGACCGAAACCGCAATTGCCGCGGCGGCTGCCGCCGCGTATGCAAACCTGTATACCTTTCTTCTCGGGGTATGCTCCTTCTCCGCCCGTTCAAATATTTTGTCAATCAGCTCCCGATTCGGCTTTATGTCATCATTTGCTTCCTTATAATATTTTCTAAACAAGTCCATAGCCCCCTTTCAGTTTTTCTCTCAGCATATCTCTTCCGCGGCTGAGCTGTGATTTCACCGTTGACTCCTTGATTCCGAGATATTTTGAAATCTCCGCCACGGAAAGCTCTTCATAATAGAAAAGATGAATAACCGCCTTATATTTCGGGGGAAGCTCCAGTGCCGCATAATATACATCATGCTTTTCCTCGGTGTCAAATGCAATGTCCTCATGCAGAGGCTCGGTTTTCCGCATCCATGCCGAGGTGAAAAAGCTTTTGCTGCAATTCAGCGTCACCCTGATGAGCCACGCCTTGACATGCTCGCCGCTTTCAAAGCTTTTGTCGGTTTTGAGATACCTCAAGAAAACCTCCTGCACAACATCGTCCGCATGTTCGCGGTTTTTCGTCTGCGAAAGAGCCAGCTTATATACCATGTCGAAATATTTTTCAACATATTTGCGTTTTTCATCTTTTCCGCAAAGCTTTTCCTCAGTCAAACCACGCTTCCTCCTCTCACTTATAATACTTTTTTCATGCCTGAAAGGTTGCATTTCAAAAAAATTTTATTTAAAACGGCTCTCTGCCGAAAACGCAAAGAGCCGCAGACAAATTAAAGACAGCCTTTTTTAATCAGTATGTTGGAATATTTTTTCAGCTCACCCGACTGGACAACCGCATATGCACGCTTTGCCCTTTCATAGTATTCAAAACGGTCGATATATTCAAACCTCACATTCTTCTGCTTGCTGTCAACAATTCTTCTGTAGTCCTCCCAGACAGGAGTTTCCGCATTGTCACCCTTGACAACCTTCATCAGCACCACCGGAGCCTCAACATATTCATCAAGCGGTATCAAATCAAGAATTGCATCCAGAAGCTCGGTTGCGGGAACACCGTCCGCGCGGACAAAGTTCCGTGCCAGTGCCGCACCTGGGAAGTTCGCGTCCGCAATGACAAGCTCATCTCCGTGTCCCATTTCCATTAAGATTTTAATTAAGTCAGCCGATATGCACGGCTTCACGCCCTTCAGCATTTTTCATTTCTCCTTTGTGTTTTATAATGCGCATAAAGCGCACTGCGCCCCGTCCGCTTTGCTGTGTTCAGTGTCCGCTCAACGGGAAGCTCTCACTTTATTCTCTTTCCGCAAGCGGAACATAAGCCCTGTTATCGGCAACAGATTTATATGCCGGGCGGATAATCTTGTTTGCGTTTATCAGCTCCTCAATCCGATGAGCACTCCAGCCCGCAACCCTTGCAATTGCAAAAATCGGTGTGTACAGCTCCTCGGGAAGGTCGAGCATGGAATATACAAAGCCGCTGTAGAAATCCACATTCGCGCTGACGCCCTTGTATATCTTTCTCTGCTCCGCAATCACCTCGGGAGCAAGCTGCTCGATTCTGCTGTATAAGCCGAACTCCTTTCCGCGTTTTTTCTCGCGTGACAGCAGTTCAACATGATGCCTGAATATATTCGCTCTCGGGTCTGAAAGTGAATACACAGCGTGTCCCATACCGTAAATGAGACCCGAACGGTCAAATGCCTCCTTGTTCAGGAGCTTTGCAAGATATGCCTTTATCTCCTCATCGTCCTCCCAGTCGGAAACATGCTTTTTGATGTCGTCCAACATCAGCTTGACCTTTATGTTCGCGCCGCCGTGCTTAGGTCCCTTCAGCGAACAAAGCGAGGACGCCATTGAAGAATATGTGTCTGTTCCCGATGACGTCACGACATGTGTCGTGAATGTTGAGTTGTTTCCGCCGCCGTGCTCCGCATGGAGAACCAGTGCCAGATCAAGAATTTTTGCCTCAAGCTCGGTGAAACTTTTGTCGGGCCGCAGCATTCTGAGAATGTTCTCCGCAGTCGAAAGCTTCGGTGACGGTCTGTGAATATACAGGCTCTTTCCCCTTGTGAAGTGCATGTATGCATTATACGCATAGACCGACAAAAGCGGCAGATTTGCAATGAGCTGAATGCACTGTCTCAGCACATTCGGAATGCTCAGGTCATTCGCGTTTTTGTCGTAGGAATACAGCGTCAGAACGCCCCTTGCAAGCGAATTCATAATATCGGGATTCGGTGCCTTCATGATGACATCGCGGACAAAGTTTGTCGGCAGGGTTCTGTAGTCACTAAGCATATCCGAAAACGCGCAGAGCTGCTTTGCGGTCGGAAGCTCTCCGAACAGCAGAAGATACACCGTTTCCTCAAACCCGAACCGCCCGTCCGCCTCAAAGCCGCGCACAAGGTCATATACGTTTATTCCTCTGTAGTACAGCTCACCGTCACACGGCACGGAAACCCCTCCGCACTCCTTTGACGATATGATTGTCGAAATTTCGGTCAGTCCTGTCACAACGCCCTTGCCGTCAAGGTCGCGCAGCCCGCGTTTCACCTGATGAACAGCATACAGCGACGGGTCAATTTTTCCGTTTTCAATGCATTTTTTTGAAAGCGAAACAACCTCATCGGTGACGGTTGAATAGTTTCGTACAGACATTTTCAGCGCCTCCTCTTGCCTTTGGCAGACGGGTCTCGCCTGCCTGAAATAAATATGTTAATTATATCATATTTTTGAAATTAAGTCAATCACAAAAAACCGCGCATTTCGATTTATGCTCCCACGGCTTGACAAAATCCGTAAAAAAGTGTATTATATATAGGTTAAATAATTTGGGCAGCACGTTCTGTGCATCTGCCCGAAAATGCGAGGTAACACTATGAAAATCGGATTGCCAAAGGCACTTTTGCATTACTATTACTACCCGTTCTGGCGAACAATGTTTGAAGAGCTCGGCTGTGAGGTGGTTTTGTCGGACGACACCAACTCCGCAATAATCGAGGAGGGCAGCAGTGTCACTGTTTCGGAGCTTTGCGTGCCGATTAAAATATTTAACGGTCACATCGAAAACCTCATTAAAAAGAAGCCCGACTTCATTTTTATTGCACGTTTCATAAGCCGCGGACACGAATGGTACTGTCCGAAATTCATCGGTCTCGGCGAAATCGTTGACTATTCCGTTGATTTCGGAAGCTGCGTTCCAATCTACACCGACATAACCTCAAAGAGCGACATTCCCGACCGTCTTTCGGACTATGAACCTGTCATGAAAGCACTCGGCGTGACAAAAAAGCAGATGAAGCAGGCACTTACAGCCGCAAAAGCCGCTTTTGTGAAATGCCGCCGCCTTTCCGAACAGGGACACACCATTGACGAGGTTTTTAAAATCTATGACGGCGGAGACGCACCGCTTTGCACTCGCAGTGAAAATGTCACAATCGCCCTGATGGGATATGTCAACAACATATATGACAACTTTGTCAGCATGAACGCAATCAAAAAGCTCCGCGGCATGGGGGTTAACGTTGTGACCTTTGACATGCTCTGCGATGATGTGATTCGCGGCAAGGGTTCAAAGGTTCGTCAGCCGTTCTGGGTTTTTGCGAGAAAAATATATAATGCCTCTGTATATTTCGAGGAGCACGGCATGATTGACGGAATGATTCATCTGACAGCATTCGGCTGCGGTCCCGATTCCATAATCGGGAAAATGATGGAGACCGACTGCGAAGAAAAAAATATTCCGTTCATGACCCTCAGAGTTGATGAGCATACGGGCGAAAGCCATGTTCAGACGAGGCTTGAGGCGTTCATCGACATGCTCAAGCTTCAGCACAAAAAACGCGCCGAGGCTGCAAAGACGGGAGGGGCTGCATTATGAAAATTTCATTTCCGTACATGGGCTGTGTGACGGGCTACAAAAAGGTCATGGAGCTTTTGGGTCATGAGGTCATCATGCCCGAAAAGCCTTCTCAGAGAACCGTTGACCTGGGAGTTCTCAACAGTCCCGAATTCATCTGCTATCCGTTCAAGATTATCATGGGAACATACATTGAGCTTTGCGAAAAGGGCGTTGAGGTCATTGTCGCGTCGGGCGGAAGCGGACCATGCCGCGCAGGAATGTATAACGAAATACACAGGCGCGTTCTGCGTCAGCTCGGATATAACGCCGAAATCATTGTGTTTGACTCAATTTTCCAAAATTTCGGCGAGTTTTTGAGAAAGCTGAAGCTCATCAAAAACGGAACGCCAATGCACCGCGTTCTGAAATATGTCCTTTTTGCATATAAAATGATATATCAGATGGACGAGCTGGAGAAAAAACTGAAAAGGCTTCGCGCATATGAAGTGAATCACGGCGACTTTGACCGTGCATGGGAGGAAATTGTCAAAATCCACGAAAAATGCATGAAGACCTCCGACCTGAAGCAGGCAAAAGCGGAATCCGAGGCACTTCTGGACAGCGTGAAAATCAAACCCGCAAGCGGGGCATCAAGGCTGAGAATCGGTGTTGTCGGCGAAATATATGTCATTATGGAAAGCTCAACAAACATGGAGATTGAAAAGCGTCTGAACGCTCTCGGTGCTGAAGTGACAAACGTTCAGTGCATATCCGACTGGGTGAGACACAACATCATTCCGCATGCTTTCAACAAGAGCAAATCATGGAAGGTTTTTGAGATGGGCAAGGAATATAAGGAATGTGCATGCGGCGGTCACGATATGGAAAACACAGGCTGGATTGCCGAATTTGCACGCGAGGGCTATGACGGGATTGTTCATCTCATGCCGTTCGGCTGTCTGCCCGAGCTTGTCACAAAAAGCCTGATCCCCGAGATGAGCGAGGAGCTTGACATTCCGATTCTTTCGGTTTCGCTTGACGAGCAGATGGGGGAGGCAAATTTGCAGACGCGTCTTGAGGCGTTTGTCGATTTGTGCAGAAGCAAGAAAACATCTGCCACTGACGGCACGGCAAAAAAAGAAGTCCGCGAACATAAAAAGCATGAATGCATACATGCATAATTCAAGAATATGAGGTGAAACAGCAATATGAAGGTATATTTGGGAATTGACATAGGCTCGGTCAGCACAAACGTCGTTGCGGTTGACGAGGGCGGCGAGGTTGTTTTTGACCGCTATATCAGAACAAACGGACAGCCGATTAACTCGGTTAAGCATGGTATGGCACAGCTCCGCGAGGAAGCCGAAAAGCATGAATGCGAGGTCTGCGGTGTCGGTGTCACGGGAAGCGGCAGACAGATGATCGGTCTGATGGTCGGTGCCGATGTTGTCAAAAACGAGATAACCGCGCACGCAGCGGCAACCGTACACTTCCACCCCGAGGTCAGAACAATTTTTGAAATCGGCGGTCAGGATTCAAAAATTATAATCGTCAAGGACGGAATCGTCACCGACTTTTCAATGAACACTGTCTGTGCGGCAGGCACGGGGTCGTTTCTCGACCATCAGGCAGAACGTCTCGGAATCCCGATTTCAAACTTCGGCGATATGGCTCTGACAGCCGAAAACAAGGTGCGCATTGCCGGCAGATGTACGGTTTTTGCGGAGTCGGACATGATTGCAAAGCAGCAGTACGGCTATTCCAAGGCAGACATAATCAACGGTTTGTGTGAGGCTTTGGTTCGCAACTATCTCAACAACCTCGGCAGAGGCAAAAATCTTCAGCCGCCGTTTGTTTTTCAGGGCGGAGTTGCGGCAAACAAGGGTATTATTCACGCGTTTGAGGAACAGGTCGCACATTCCGTCATCATTCCGAAATACTACAACGTCATGGGCGCAATCGGCGCGGCTCTTCTCGCCAAAAATCAGCTTGAGGAAAGCGGCGGCAAAACCGCATTCAAGGGCTTTGACTGCATTGACCTTGAATTCACCCCCAAAAGCTTTGAGTGCTCGGGCTGTGCAAATGCCTGCGAAGTCATCAAGGTTCTCATTGACGGCAAGGTTGCAGCAATGTGGGGCGACAAATGCGGAAAGTGGTCATCAAGCGTTTGAGTCAAAATCGGGTGAGATTAGTCATATTTTCATTAAAATGACAGCTTGACAATGCGCGGAATATATAATATACTGATATTGAAAATAACGGAACATAAATTCTGTGAGGAGGATAAAAAACATGGTAAAAGAAGATGTAATCAAGAGAATAACCGATGTCGGAATCGTTGCCGTTGTTCGTGCCGAAAGTGCCGACAAGGCAAGAAAAATCACCGATGCATGCATTGCGGGCGGTGTTCCGGCAATTGAAATGACATTCACCGTTCCGAAAGCCGACAAGGTTATTGCCGAGCTTTCCGATATGTACAGCGAGGACGAAATTATTCTCGGTGCGGGTACGGTTATGGACAGCGAAACCGCAAGAATTGCAATTCTTGCAGGCGCACAGTACATAGTAAGCCCTTATTTTGATTTGGAAACCGCAAAGCTCTGTAACAGATACAGAATTCCGTATATGCCCGGCTGCATGACAATCAAAGAGGTTGTCACGGCAATGGAGGCAGGTGCGGACATCATTAAGATATTCCCCGGCGAGGCATTCGGTCCGAAAATCATCAAGGCAATTAACGGTCCGATTCCGCAGGCAAGAATGATGCCGACAGGCGGCGTTTCGGTTGACAACGTCGGCGAGTGGATTAAAGCAGGTGCGGTTGCAGTCGGTGCAGGCGGTGCTCTGACCGCAGGTGCAAAGACAGGCGACTATGCGGCAATCACCGAAACCGCAAAGAAGTTTGTTGAAAACATCAAAAAAGCAAGAGCCTAAACGCTCGGAAAGGATAATTTAACATGGCAAAAAAAGTTGTTACATTCGGCGAAATCATGCTCAGATTGCAGACATACAATCATGAGCGTTTCATTCAGATGAGAGGACTTGAGGCAACGTTCGGCGGCGGCGAAGCAAACGTTGCTGTCAGCTGTGCAAACTATGGTCTTGACGCATGCTTTGTCACAAAGCTTCCGCAGAACCCCATTGGTGATGCATGTGTTGCCGAGCTGAGAAAGCACAACGTATGCACAAAGAACATTGCGCGCGGCGGTGAAAGAGTCGGCATTTACTACTGCGAAAAAGGCGCATCACAGCGTCCTTCAAACGTTGTTTACGACCGCGCTCATTCCTCAATCTCAACCGCAAGCCCCGAGGACTTCTGCTGGGATAAGATTTTTGACGGCGCTGACTGGTTCCATTTCACAGGAATCACTCCGGCTCTCGGAGACGGCATTGCTGATATATGCCTTGAAGCCTGCAAGGCTGCAAAGGCAAAGGGCGTGACAATCAGCTGTGACCTTAACTTCAGAAAGAAGCTTTGGACAAGTGAAAAAGCAGGTCAGGTCATGGGCAAGCTGATGGAATATGTTGATGTTTGCATTGCAAACGAGGAAGATGCAGAAAAGGTTTTCGGAATCCATGCTGCAAACACCGACGTAACAGGCGGTCAGATCAGCGACGAGGGATATAAGGACGTTGCAAGACAGTTGGTTGAAAAGTTCAATTTCTCACACGTTGCAATAACTCTGAGAGAAAGCATTTCAGCTTCTGAGAATGACTGGTCTGCACTTCTCTATGACGCAAAAGCAGACAGCTTCTTCAAGTCAAAGAAATATCACATGACAATCATTGACAGAGTCGGCGGCGGCGACAGTTTCGGCGGCGGTCTGATTTATGCAATGCTCAGTGATTATGACTGCCAGAAGGCAATTGAATTTGCTGTTGCGGCATCATGTCTGAAGCACACAATCGAAGGCGACATGAACCTTGTTTCCGTTGCAGAGGTTGAAAACCTCATGAAGGGTGACGGTTCAGGACGTGTTCAGAGATAAACCGTTGTTTTTGTGACAACGTTAAAAAGGTCTCGGCAATTGCCGAGACCTTTTTTTGTTTGTATACGTCCGCTGAAAACGGTCTTTTTGTGAACCGCCCTGCGGCACAAAACGTAAATCAATCCTCACGCCGACGGCTCTGTGCGTCATCACAAAACGATTCGCAACGCCCATACGGCGCGAAAAATAGAGTTCACTGTGGCGTAGCTCTGTGGTGTATGCCCTGCGGCATATACTCTGCCGTGAATTGTTCTCCGGAACCGTCTGTCTACTCCAGATAGTCCTTCAGTTTTTTGCTTCTGCTCGGGTGACGCAGCTTTCTGAGTGCCTTTGCCTCAATCTGACGTATTCTCTCACGGGTCACATTGAACTCCTTGCCGACTTCCTCCAGTGTTCGTGCTCTGCCGTCATCAAGACCGAATCTGAGCCTGAGAACCTTTTCTTCACGAGGGGTCAGAGTGTTAAGTACGTCAACCAACTGTTCCTTCAGAAGAGTGTATGTTGCGGCATCGGCAGGTGCGGGCGCGTCATCGTCCTGAATGAAATCACCCAGATGGCTGTCCTCCTCCTCGCCTATCGGGGTTTCGAGAGAAACAGGCTCCTGCGCAATTTTCATAATTTCTCCAACCTTATCAATGGGCATATTAAGCTCCTTTGCAACCTCATCAGGCAGCGGATCGCGTCCAAGCTCCTGAACAAGCTGACGGGTCACACGGACAAGCTTATTGATTGTCTCCACCATATGCACAGGTATTCTTATCGTTCTTGCCTGGTCGGCAATTGCACGCGTAATCGCCTGACGAATCCACCATGTTGCATAGGTGCTGAACTTATATCCCTTTGTGTAGTCGAACTTCTCAACCGCCTTGATAAGACCGAGGTTGCCCTCCTGGATCAGATCAAGAAACTGCATTCCGCGTCCGACATATCTTTTTGCAATGCTGACAACCAAACGGAGATTGGACTCCGCAAGACGGCGTTTCGCCTCCTTGTCGCCCTCAGACATTTTCTGCGCAAGCACAGCCTCCTCCTGTCCCGAAAGCAGCGGAACCTTTCCGATTTCCTTGAGATACATTCTCACAGGGTCATCAATGCTTATGCTGTCCGGCACGCTCAAATCTGCAAGCTCGTCCTCTGTAATCTGAAAATCATCTTCAATTTCGGGAAGCTCCTCCTCAAAGTTGCCGATGACCTCAATCCCCTGTTTTTCAAGAAAATCATAAATACGCTCAATCTGATCGGGCTCCATTTCAATTGCTTCAAGCTTGGTGCTTATATCCTTATAGGAAAGCTCCCCGTTCTTTTTTCCAAGCTCAATCAGCTCCTGAAGTGCCTGCTTCTTTGCGTCCTTTGACACCGCCTTCTTGCCGTTCGGTTTTGCTTCAGCCTTTGTTTTGCTCTTACTACTCATACACCCATTTGCCTTTCCGCCCACAAAAAGATTTTTTTACCGAAAACTCATATCCGTGAGCCTTGATATGAATTTCGCAATATCAGGACTTCTGTTTTTTCAGCCTTTCCATAATCGCCTGAAGTCCTTCCGTATCACCGCTTCCTGCCAGTTCCTGTTCCTTGCGGCGAAGCCTGTATTCCAGTATCGTGGAAAGCGGCATTGCAGCTGCGGCTTTTTTATCATCAACATTTTTATCATCGAAAAGGATTTCCGAAACCTCACCTATTTCTTCCTCATTAAACTGTGCAATGACATGGGACGGGTTGATTTTTTCGCCCCTTTCAAAGCAATCAAAAATTATCTTCGCAAGCCGTCGGTGAATGCCGTCACTGAAATCATCAGGGGTCAGCTTGTCCTTCACCGCACGAAAAATCTCACCCTCACACATCAGGTTAAGCATGAGCTTTTCCGCGTTCCCGAGACGCATTGCGTCCTGATCTCCGCCAAGACCCGTCCGCCTTTCAAACTCGCGCCGCGCCTCACGCGCCTCACGTGCCGCCGCGGCTGTTCTGCCCTTTCTTGCAAGCTCTGTCACCCTTGCAGCAATGCTCTCGGGCGATATGTCAAACCGCCTTGCAATTTGCTTAATGTAAATTTCGCGTTCGACATCGTTTTTTATATTTGAAAGAATTTTTGCAATTTGCTCAATAAATTCAATTTTTTCAACAGTATCATCAAGATTATATTGTTTCTCAATTTTCCCGATTTTATACTCAATGAAGCTCTCCGCGCTCTCCGTCAAATGTCTGAACATATCAGCACCCTTGGCGTTTATGTATTCATCGGGGTCTTTTCCGCCCGTAATTGTCAGAACGCGCCCTTTTATGCCTGCCTCGCGCAGAATTTCGCCTGCGCGGTCGGTCGCCTTCTGTCCTGCCTCATCGGAGTCATAGCACAAAACCGCTTTATCGGCATATCTCTTCAAAAGCTCCGCCTGCTGCGGTGTGAATGCCGTTCCGAGCGATGCCACTGCATTTGTGAAACCGTTCTGGTGCAGCGATATGACGTCCATATATCCCTCCATCAGCAAAAACTGACCCTCCTTGGTGTTTTTGGCGATGTTCATGGCAAAAAGATTTTCCTTCTTTTTGAATATGAGCGTCTCGGGTGAATTGAGATATTTCGGCGCATCATCGCGCTCCTTGATTATTCTTCCGCCAAAGCCTATCACATTGCCGCGGAGGTCAATAATCGGAAACATAACCCTGTCGCGGAACTTGTCAAAATATGTTCCGTTCTCACGGCGCACCGCAAGACCTGCCTCTGCCAGCTCCTCCGCTTCATATCCCTTTCCCTTCATGAAATCAATCAGTCCCGTCCACGAATTCGGTGCATAG
Source organism: uncultured Clostridia bacterium (assembly GCA_934463175.1). GTDB lineage: Bacteria > Bacillota > Clostridia > Monoglobales > Monoglobaceae > CAKSIW01. The sequence continues at coordinate 23,648 of CAKSIW010000014.1, forward strand.
CCGAGACCAAAGCTCCTGATTGTTGCATTTGTCAGATTTCGTTTTCGGAAATAATCGAGAGCATATGAATGCTCGGGCGATATGAGCTTGCTGAAAAAAAACCTTCCTGCCTCCGCATTCATCTCATACATACGTTTTTTCTTGCTGTGAATTTCGGCAGCCTTTGCACGCTGCGCACCGCTGCGCATATCGGGCATCGGGATTCCCGCTCTGTCGGCAAGCAGTCTGACTGCCTCCATGAAATCAAGGTTTTCCTTTGCCATTACGAAATTTATGACCGTCCCCCCCGCTCCGCAGCCAAAGCAATGAAACAGCTGCTTGTCGGGCGACACCGAAAACGACGGTGTTTTTTTGTCGTTATGAAGCGGACACAGCGCTTGAAATCTGTTGCCTACGCGTTTCAGGGTCGTATACCGCGAAACCAAATCAACAATATCATTTTTCGCGACCACTTCATCTATGAAATCCTGAAAATCCTCGGAAACTGCCATCGCTTTGCCTCACCTCTATTTACAATATTCGACACAAATTTTTCGTTTCCTCTTTTTGACGCTCAGAAAAATTTTCCGCACTTAAAGTCCCCATGCTTTGGGAACAAAATATTTACTGTAAAGCGAAACCGCATATCTGTCCGTCATCCCTGCAATATAGTCACGCACAACAACATTCGGCTCATCGCTGCAGCTTATTTTTCGCACGCCCTCGGGAATCAGTTCAAGCTTTGACGAGAACAGCTCATAGAGGGCACTTATGACGCCGAATGACTTCCCCTCCTCATGCTTTGCATACGGATTGAGATATACATTTTCAAACATAAAGCCGCGCAGACCCATCATTGCCTCATAGACTTCATCGTCCATCACAATGTCGGGCTTTTCCATGCTCGGAAAAATTGTACCCTTTATCATCGTGTCAATCCGCGCCGAGTGCGACCTGCCCAAAACACGGGTGAACTTCTCCGGAATATTCTCCTCCTTCAGAACTCCTCCGCGCACCGCATCATCTATATCATGGTTAATATACGCAATTTTGTCGGCAAGACGCACAATTTTCCCTTCAAGCGTCTGCGGAATTTTTTCACCCGTGTGACATAAAATCCCGTCACGAACCTCATGAGTCAAATTCAGTCCGCCCTTGCGCTCCAAAACATTTACAACACGGAGGCTTTGCTCATTGTGCCGGAATCCCTGCGGACATATTTTGTCAAGTGCGCGCTCCCCTGCATGACCGAACGGAGTGTGTCCGAGATCGTGACCGAGTGCAATTGCCTCGGTCAAGTCCTCATTGAGATCAAGCGCATTTGCAATTGTCCGCGCAATCTGCGCAACCTCCAGAGTGTGTGTCAGCCGCGTTCTGTAGTGGTCGCCCTCGGGAGACAGAAACACCTGAGTCTTGTGCTTCAGCCGTCTGAATGCTTTTGAATGTATTATTCTGTCACGGTCACGCTGAAACTCCGTCCGAATGTCGCAAAGCGGCTCGGCTGCCGCCCGTCCCTGAGTGTTTTCGCTGAGAGTCGCAAGGCGGCTGAGAAGCTGTCGTTCATGAAGCTCACTTTTTTCCCTTATATTCAATTGATTTCACCTGCCTCATTATCCGTGAGGAAAGCAATCCGAATCACGATTGTTTTCCCTCAGCTATAATTATTTTTCTACATTTATTTTAAAATTCCTCTTTTTTGTTGACAAAACAACAATTTAAGATATAATTATTATATAGACATATGAAAGGACTTTCTGTTACTATGCAAAAGCTACCGTCGCTCTCACCGCGGCTTCAAAAAATTGCCGACCTTGTCCCTTGCTGCAAAACGCTTGCGGACATCGGCACAGATCATGCATATATTCCCGTTCATCTTGTGCACCGCGGACGCACGGAACGCGCAATTGCCTCCGACATAAAGGCAGGTCCTCTTGCACGCGCCGCCGAGAATGTGGGTCGGTTCGGCTTGGAGGAGCAAATTGAGCTTCGTCTCGGCGCAGGTCTCGAAACCGTTTGCCCCGGTGAGGCTGATGTCATTGTCATTGCAGGAATGGGCGGCATTCTCATCGCGGACATATTGAAAAAATCACACGAGACCGTCAGCCGTGCAAAGCTGCTTATTCTTCAGCCGATGACGGCAGCTTATGAGCTGCGCGAATTTCTCTGTGAAAACGGGTTTGAAATCCGCGGAGAATATCTCGCCGCAGAAGATGACAAGCTCTATTGCATTATAACCGCCGCACCGCACGGCAAAACCGACTATTCCGAAGCAGAACTGTTTCTCGGGCGCGGAATCGGAAAAAACTCTCCCGAGCTGTGGGAAAGATACCGCGCACAGACCGCAGAAAAGCTGAATAAGCGCATACACGGTCTTGAATCCGCGGCAGAAAAGGACACTGCCGCAATTGATGAGCTGAAAAACGCTTTAAATTTGATTGAAAGCAAGCTTTAAGAATCAGATCAGCAGATTAAAAAACAAAGCAAGCTGTTTTAACAATAAGTAATGAAGGGAGATGATGAAGGTGGTTATACTTTCAAAAATAATTGAGGAGCTTGAAGCCCTTGCACCGCCCGAGCTGAAGGAGGACTGGGACAATGTCGGACTTTTGGTCGGGGACGAGAACAAAAGAATCGAAAACGTTTACATCTGTCTTGACATAACAAACGAAAATGTTGAGCGTGCGGTTGAATTTGGAGCAGATTTGATTGTTTCGCACCACCCGCTGATTTTCAAGCCGCTTTATTCCGTCACCGAAAACGACATAACGGGCGGAATTGTCCGCACACTAATCAGGCATGATATTTCCGCATACTCCATGCACACAAATTTTGACAAGGCGGACGGCGGAATGAATGACCTCCTTGCACACAGACTCGGACTTGAAAATGTGCGCAAATACACCGCGGACGAGTGCATCGACCCCAAGGGTTCTCCGATTGACGCAATCGGCAGAGTCGGCTCGCTTGAGCTTCCGATGAGCATGGAGGATTTTGTATCGCATGTGAAATCAATTCTCGGCTGCCGCGCAGCAAAATATATGGGCAATCCCGATGAGACGGTTCAGACGGTTGCGCTCTGTTCGGGCAGCGGCGGCGGCGGAATATATGCGGCATACAACTCGGGTGCCGACGCATATGTCACGGCTGATTTGGGTCATCACCATGCGCAGACGGCAAAGGAGATTGGTCTGAACATCATTGACGCAGGACACTTTGAAACCGAAAACATTATCTGCGAATTTCTCGGCGAGTTTTTCCACAACCGTTTTCCCGAACTGAATGTTGAAATTTCCGATTCAGAGCCTTTCTTCACGGGTATATAGGAGCTGTAATGATAAAAGCACCGCCAAATTCAGACGCTTTGGCGGTGCTTTTTGCACTTCAGCTTTATCTTGACGCATACCGTGCAACCTGTATGACAGGTTCTTCATTTTTTGCAAATCTGATGACCTTTCTCGGACATTTTTCTGCGCATATACCGCAGCCTTCACACTTTTTCGGGTCAATAACAGCAAGGTTATCCTTCACCTCAATTGCCTCGGCAGGACAGTTTTTTGCACATATACCGCAGCCTATGCAGCCGATTCCGCACACAGCGCGAACCGTCTTTCCGGCAGCCTTTGACGAACAGACGTTGATCGCCTCCGCATCATAGGGAACACTCCTGATGATTCCCCGCGGACATTCCGCAATGCACGCACCGCAGTTGACGCACTTTTCACGGTCAACCCGTGCAATGCCGTCCTCAACATGAATCGCGTCAAACCTGCACCTTTCAACGCACGACCCAAGACCGAGACAGCCGAACGCACAGCCCTTCATACCTCCTGCAAGTCTGTTTGCCGTGTGGCAGTCAATCGCACCTTCATTTATATATCTGTCCGCTGCCAGCGTTTTTGTACCGGAACACATAACATATGCAGTCTTTCTCTCGGCTTTTTCCGCGCTGACGCCCATAATCTCGCCTATCTTTTCGGCAACCGCAGCTCCTCCGACACTACAGCATGACACATCTGCAAGTCCTGCGGCAACCGCCTCCGCATATGCGCCGCAGCCTGTATATCCGCAGCCGCCGCAGTTCGCGCCCGGAAGCACCTCAGTGATTTTCGGAACTCTCTCGTCCTTTTCAACTGCAAACAGCTTTGCCGCAATTGCAAGCAGTGCGCCGAATATTAATCCCATGCCGCCGATTGCGGCAACAGGCAGTAAAATCTGTTCCATATTCTCTCCCTCCTTCAGAAGCTGAGCCCCGAAAAGCCCATGAATGCAATTGACAGAAGGCTTGCCGAAACCAGTGTAATCGGCATTCCCTTCAAAAATTCGGGAATATCTGAGCTTTCAAGACGTTCACGAACACCTGCAAACAAAACAATTGCAAGCGTGAAGCCGAGTCCTGCGCTTGTCGCATATACAACCGACTTCAAAAAGCTCATTTCCGCACCGCCGAATTTGGTTATATTCTGAATTGCAACGCCCAAAACCGCACAGTTTGTGGTTATGAGCGGCAGATATATTCCGAGCGAGTTATAAAGCGACGGAACGGATTTCTGCAAAAACATTTCAACAAACTGAACAAGCACCGCAATCACCAATATGAATGCAATTGTCTGTAAATATTCAATCGAGAGCAGCACCAGAAGATATTGCAGCGCCCATGTTATTGCAGAGGCACACGCCATGACAAACACAACCGCAAACCCCATTCCGACTGCGGTTTCAACCTTTTTTGAAACGCCGAGAAACGGGCATATTCCCAAAAACTGAACAAGAACAAAATTTTGAATCAGAATTGCTCCGATGCTGATAATCAGTAAATCCCTAAGCATTTTTGCCTGCCCCCTTCCGCTTTGCCGATATTATGTTTATTGTCATCACAATGAGTGCAAGTGTCAGAAATGCGCCCGGAGGCAGAATCATTATCGTCATCGGCATGAAGCTCTCGCCGAACAGCGAGATTCCCAGCCATGTGCCTGCACCGAGAATTTCTCTGACAGAACCGATCAGGAACAGCGCACAGGTGAATCCCAGACCCATTCCCAAGCCGTCAACCGCAGAGCTGAGCACGCCGTTCTTCGACGCAAACGCCTCTGCACGTCCCAGAATTATGCAATTCACGACAATCAGCGGAATGTATATTCCGAGAGAGCTTGAAAGTGCAGGGGTATATGCCTTCATCAGCATTTCAACAACCGTCACAAAGCTTGCAATCACAACAACATATGCCGCAATTCTCACCTTTTCGGGAATGAATTTTCTCAGCAGTGAAATGAATATGTTGGAGCAAATCAGCACCGCCATTGTTGAAAGACCCATTCCAAGACCGTTCACCGCGCTTGTTGTCACCGCAAGTGTCGGACACATTCCGAGAAAGAGAACAAATGTGGGGTTTTCCTTCAGAAGTCCGTTAAAAAATATTTTCTTCATTTCACTTCGCACCTCCGCTCTCGCCGTTTATCTGCATATCGGTCGCCTTTTTGGTTTCTTCAAGCTTTTCATTCACAGCAGCCGCAGTGTCCGCACTGCCGTCTGCCGCCTTTGCAGCAACCTGTTCAAGTGCCGCATTCACGCATGAGGTCACGGCTCTTGATGTGATTGTCGCACCAGAAATCGCGGAAATTTCATTTTCGCCCTTTGCGTCTCCCTTGACAACCTCCATTTTGCCGTTCCTGCCCTCATACTGTCCCGAAAATGCAGGTGTTGAAGCCTTTGCACCGAGACCTGCCGTTTCGGAGGATTCAAGAATCTTAACACGCGTCACCTTTATATCCTTGTCAATGCCAATCATCACGCGAATGTCTCCGCCATAGCCGGCATTTGAAACCGCAGTGACAACATATCCGACTGTTCCGTTCCCGTCAAGCCCGACATTCAGCGACTCAATTCTGACGCCTGCCGCCGCACCCTCCGGTGTGTCCTTTTCCGAAAACTCGCTTTTTTTGAACTCCGACGCCGCGGACAGCACCTCTCTTTGCGCCTCGGTGTCCGCCTTTGCCGCATTCTCTGCAATCACCGGTGCAGTCACCGTATTCACAGCCGCAAGGCAAAGAGCCGCTGCCGCCGTTATCACAAACAGCTTCAGGGAAACCGTCAAAACCTCTCTATTCAGCATTTTTCGCGCCCCCCTTTTCTCCGAAACGCTTCGGAACGGTGAAACGGTCAATCAGCGGTGATGCAATATTCATCAGAAGAATTGAATATGTCACGCCCTCCGGATAGCCGCCCCACAGTCTGATGACAGCCGTCAGCACACCGCAGCCGATTCCGAAAATTATATGTCCGCGCGCCGTATACGGCGTTGTCACATAATCCGTTGCCATGAAGAACGCACCGAGCAGAAGTCCTCCCGAGAGAACGTGATAGAGCGCGTCTCCGCGGAACAGCCCGTCTCCTCCGAAAATAAATGTCAGAACCGCCACCGTTGCAATATATGCAAACGGAATTTTCACATCAATAACACGCCTGTATATGAGATACACAGCACCAATCAGAATTGCAAGTGCCGACACCTCGCCAATGCAGCCGCCTATGTTTCCGAAAAACAGAGCGGAATAGGTCGGGAGAGTGCCGCCCTCGGAAAGCTGTGCCAGAGGGGTTGCCGCAGTCACGGCATCAGCCGCTCCGAAAACCCCGGCATGAGTGAACGGCTTTGCCCACGTTGTCATTGCCTGCGCCCATGAGGTGAGCAGAAACGCTCTTGCAGCCATTGCGGGATTCATGAAGTTGTGTCCCAGTCCGCCAAAGAACTGCTTCACAATTATAACCGCAAACAGCGCACCGATAACCGCAATCCAATACGGAAGCGTGACAGGCAGATTAAGCGCAAGCAGCAAACCTGTCACAACAGCACTGAAATCACCCGTTGTGTTCGGTTTTTTCAGTATTCTGCACCATGACCATTCAAAAAACACACTCGCCGCAATGCATACCGCGGCAAGAACCGCCGCACGCATTCCGAACACAATCACACCTGCAATCAAGGCAGGACACAGTGCAATCACAACGTCAAGCATAATCCCCTCTGTTGTGTTTCCGCTTCGGATATGCGGTGATTCGGTCACAACATATTTTTTCTTTTCTTCAGCCGACATCATCACTTCTTCACCTCCTGCGCAATCCTGCTGAGTCTTTCCTTGCCTGTCTTTATGTATTGCAGAGGATTCTGCTCGGCAGGACAGACATATGTGCACGAACCGCAGCTTATGCAGTCCGAGATATTCAGCTTTTCAAGCTTTTCGTTATCTCCGCGTTTCACCGCATCGAGAAGCACATTAGGCAAAAGATTCATCGGGCAGCCCTCAACGCACCTTCCGCAGCGGAGACAAGCCCCCTCACGGCGCGGTTTTGCCGCCTCAGCTCCGAACGCCAGTATTCCTGATGTTCCCTTGATTACGGGAACTGCCGTATCGGGCACGGCAAGTCCCATCATGGGACCGCCCATAATAATCTTTGCCGCATTCTCGGTGTATCCGCATTTTTCAAGAATATATTCAAAATCCGTACCGATTCGCACCCTGAAATTTGAACGGTTTGCAACGCAGTCACCGCCGACCGTGACAATTCTTCTCATCAGCGGTGTTCCGCTCAGAACCGCCCTCGCAATTGCGGCACAGGTGTCAATGTTGTCAACAACCGCACCAACGTCCATCGGAAGCTTCCCCGGAGGAACCTCACGTCCCGTCACCGCTTTGATGAGGTGCTTTTCAGACCCCTGCGGATATTTTGTTTTAACCTTCACAACCTTGATTTCAAGCCCCGTCTCGCGCTCCGCAAGTTTGCTCATATGCTCAATTGCGTCGGGCTTGTTCGTCTCAATTGCAATATACCCTGTTTTGAGTCCGAAAACCTTCATGGTCAGTTTAAGTCCCTCAACGACCTCATCGCCCGTCTCAAGCATTGCGCGGTGGTCAGAGGTCAGATATGGCTCACACTCCGCACCGTTCACAATCACATATTCAATTTTCTTATCCTTTGGCGGCGAGAGCTTGACATGTGTCGGAAATGCCGCTCCGCCCATACCGACAATGCCTGCTTCACGCACAATATCAACAATTTCCTTTGCGGAAAGCGATTCCGCATTGCGCGGCTTAATTGCTCCGCACGGCTCGTCCTCACCGTCATTCTCCACAACGACCGACAAAACCTCCCTGCCGCTCGGGTGAAGTCTCGGTTCAACTGCCGTGACCGTTCCCGAAACGGACGAATGAATGTTTGCGGAAACAAAGCCTCCCGCCTCGCCAATCAGCTGTCCCATGAGAACCCTGTCGCCGACCTTAACCGTCGGCACAGCAGGCGCACCGATATGCTGCTGCATCGGAAACACAAGCGTTTTCGGTGCTTCAAGCTCAATGATCGGCTTTTTGCAGGTTGAATCCTTCATGTCATTCGGATGAATGCCGCCCTTGAACGTCAGCACATCTCCGAATCCAAGTCTTTTTTTCAGCTCGGATAAATTCAAAGCCAAGCCCCCCTTTATGTTAAATATATGCTTTATCAAAACAATTTATTGCTTTTTCGCCTTCACCAGCGGACGCAAATCGCGCCCTGCCGTCTGAAGCAGAGTGTAGTCACCGACAAATCTTGACGCAATTCTCTGGCTGTAGTTGTCCGAAATCGCACCCAAATTGAGATTTGACGAAATCACCGTGCTTTTTCCCGATATTATCCGCGAATTTATGACATCAAAAAACGCAGCCGTTGTGAACTGGGTCACAAACTCCGTTCCAAGGTCATCGATAATCAAAAGATCCGCATCATATATATATCTGACCGTCTCCGCCGCGTCCTCTCCGCCTTCCTTGCCGAATTTCTCCTTTTCAAAAAATTCAAACATGCGGTATGCAGTCTGATAATACACTGTTTTTCCGCGCTCCAACGCACGGTTTGCAATGCAGCTCGAAATATACGTCTTGCCCGTTCCCGCATTTCCCATGATGAGAAGGTTTTCATGCGTCTCATCAAAGGTTTCCGCAAAGCTGAACGCACGGTCGCAAAGCTTGCGGATTATTTTCAGTGCCATGTCCGAGTCATCGCCCTGATTGGCAAAAAGCGTAAAATCAAAGCGTTCAAACGTCTGTTCTCTCATATGCTCGGTCAGATTCGAGTTTGCACCAATCCATTTCACAATCAGCGATTTCAGGCAGCCGCAGCGTTTTCCGCCGATATACCCCGTGTCACGGCATTCGCGGCAGCTGTATATGTCATCAAGAAAATCCGCCGCAAAACCATTTTTTTCAAGAACCGCCGCCTTCTCGTGCTGAAGCCGCCGTATGCTCTCCTTCACGTCCTCAAAGCTGCCGTTCTTTTTCAGAACACACTCCAGAAGACGTGTCCCGTTTTTCATCAGCTCGCTTTCAATCTCCGCCAGTCTCGGTGCGGCGGCATATGCGCGTCTGCGCCTTTCCGCTCCCAATTCACGGTTTCGTGTGCGGATTTCCTCCAGCTCACGGTTTGCAAGAGTATATGCGGATTCCATAAATATCACTCCTCGTCAAGCATGTCTTTCAGTATTTTAGCGGCATAGTCGGAATAATCGGGACGATTGGTGTCCTCATAGTTGTTGATTCCGCGCGGTTTCTTCTTTGCAGGCGTGCTGCGCTCCCTCACCGCACCCGACCTGAGCTTGTGCAGTGCCTCGCGTTCGGCAACCTCCTCAACGGTTTTGATTCCCTCATCGCACCAGCTCATCAGAATCTTGTTCATATATGCCCAGCTCAGTTTTCCCGTTGCCGCAACGGTTCTGTCATATGCCTCGCGAATCAGAGGAAGCGGAATATCCCTCTCATATGTCCACGCTTTTATATATTTTTTCTCCGTCTGCGTCAGAGCGCGGTCATATATTCCGAGAACTCCGCGGATTTTGCCCTCGTTGGACATCTTAACTTCAATTTCCTTTATATATTCCTCAGCACTCTCATAGGTGTCAATCCCCCTGTCAGCCCAGTCAATCGCCACGGTTTCAAGATATCTTTTTGTTGTTTTTCCCTGTCCTGCCGCAAAATTCAGCAGCATTATGACAACCTCAACCGGCAGACCGAGCCAGTCCACAAAGGAGTAGAGCATTTCAAAATCGGACGGACTGAGAAGCCTTCCGAGAATTTTCTCCGCCTGACGGAACATATAGTCAACATCACCGTTCACCGATGCCGCAGCGTCAATCTCCGCGGCGTCATATGACGGGCGTGTCCGCAGCCTTCCCGACTTGTCAGCACTGCGCCGCGTTTTCTTCTTTGTCCCGTCCTCCGCAGGAAACCTATATCCTCCGTTCCCGTCGTCCTCCAGCACCCCTGCCGTTATCCAGAAATCCATGGCGGCAGTGACACTGTCCGCACTGACATGAAGCCGCTTTGCTGTCTCTGCAACGCTCAGTGTGCAGCCGCTTTTTTTCATGCAGCACAAAAGGTATATGTATACCTGAAGGTACTCGGGCTTTGCAACTCTTCCCCAGCGTTCCACAAAATCAAATTTTATTTCAAATCCGTCAGACATTTCTTTCTTCTCCGTTTAATCTCCGAGTTATCCTCATTTTTTAAGCACCCGTTTCATCAACAGGCGCGATTCACAAACTGTCCCTGCGCCTGAACGTCACATAAGTCTCTTTGTTGTCCTATTTACCGACACAGAAGCTTGCAAAAACCTCATCAATTATCTCCTCGCGCACAGTTGCGCCCGTCAGCTCTCCGAGAGCCGCCGCAGTCTCTTCAAGGTCGGCACACAAAAGGTCATTCGGCATACCTGCCGCAATTCCGTCAAGCATACCGCCGATGAGCCTTTGCGCGGCAAGCAGCGCATTTTTCTGGCGTTCATTCGAGATGAACACCTCGTCCTTTGAAATTCCGCCCGACATGAAAAGCTCCGAAATCCGCGTTTCAAGTGCATCAATTCCTTCCGCGCGTTCCCCCTCGGGTGTCGCCGTGAGGACAATGTTTTCACGGCTGACCTTCAGCCTTTCCGCGCAACACTCCGCGTCAAACCGTGATTTTTTGTCGGTTTTGTTGAGTATCACAATTATGCTTTTTCCCTCTGCACATCGGCGTATTTCAAGATCTGCCTCATCAATTTCCTCCGAGCTGTCCAGCACGAGCAAGCATAAATCCGCGTCCTTGATACACTCCTTAGCCCTCTCGATTCCGATTTTTTCAACCGCATTGTCGCTTTCGCGTATTCCGGCAGTATCAATCAGCCGAAGCGCGATTCCGTTTATCCTGATATATTCTTCAACCATATCACGCGTTGTCCCCGGAATGTCCGTCACAATTGCACGCTCACACCGCGCAAGCGCATTGAGCAGTGAGGATTTCCCGACATTGGGGCGTCCCGCAATGACCGTGCGTATTCCGTCACGCATAATTCTTCCCTTGTCAAAGCCGCGCAGCATTTCATCAATATCCTCGGAAATGCTCCGAATGCGCAAATCAAGCTCACTCTGCGGCATTTCGTCAATCTCCTCCGGAAAATCGGTTTCCGCCGCAAGCTGTGCCGCAAGCGAAAGAACCCTGCCGCGGATTTCGTTTATTCTCTCGGACAGTCTGCCCGAAAGTGCCCCTGCGGCATTTTCCAAGCCCTTCTCCGAGCTTGCCTCAATCAGGTCAAGCACCGCCTCGGCACGGACAAGGTCGCATTTTCCGTTCAGAAATGCACGTCTCGTGAACTCGCCTGCCTCGGCACGGCGCACTCCCGTTCGGAAGAGCTCCTCCATTATGACCGCCGCCGCAAGCCGTCCGCCGTGACAGTTGATTTCAACAACCGTTTCACCTGTGTATGAATTCGGCTCGCGCATAACCGTGACAAGTGCCTCGTCAATCGGCGCACCGTCCTCTGTCCGCCGTATCTCGGCAAGGTGTATGGTGTGGGTTTTCCATTCCGCAATCGGCGTTCCGCTTTTTGCAAAAACGATTTTTCCGGCAGCCGATTCCGCATCGCCGCCGCTTATTCTGATTATGGCAATGCCGCCGACGCCGACAGGTGTGGCAACAGCGGCAATTGTATCAAACATTTCCATTGCCCGATTCTAACCCTTCCTTATATTTGACATGATTTCCTTGACAGTCTGTTCAAGCTCGGGGTCGGTTCCGATTTCCTCGCGGATTTTGTTGACGTTGTGCATCGCCGTTGTGTGGTCGCGTCCGCCGAACTCCTCGCCGATTTTCGGGAATGAGGGGTCTTCAAGCATTTCACGGCATATGAACATTGCAACCTGGCGCGGCAGCGTGATATCCTTGGAACGTTTTTTCGATATAATCGACCCTTTTGCAAGTCTGTAGTATTTTTCGGTTTCGTCAATGATGAGCTTTGCGGTCAGCGCATGTCTCGGCTGGGTTGAAAGAATGTCGCGCAGAGCCTCGTTCGCAAGCTCCATTGAAATCTCGTTTGTTCTTTTGATTCCGGCATACACCAGAATCCTTTTGACCGCGCCTTCAAGGTCACGCACATTGGATTTTATGCTGTCCGCAATAAATTCAACGATTTCTTCATCAACCGAGAGATATTCGCTCTGGATTTTGTTTTTCAGAATCGCCATTCTCGTCTCATAGTCGGGCGGCTGAACGTCCGCAATCAGACCGCTGTTGAAACGCGTTCTCAGTCTTTCCTCAAGCTGCGGAATCTCCGACGGCAGACGGTCGGACGTGAGAACAATCTGCTTGTCCATTTCATAGAGAGCATTGAACGTGTGGAAAAACTCCTCCTGAGCCAGCTCCTTGTTTGCAAAAAACTGAATGTCGTCAATCAGAAGAAGGTCAACGTTCCTGTATTTGTTGCGGAACGCCTGGTTTGTCTTTTCGCGGATTGCCGTGACAAGCTCATATGTAAACTTTTCGCTTGTCGTGTAAAGTATCCTTTTATTAGGATAGTTCTCAACAAAATAGTTTCCGATTGCCTGCATCATATGCGTTTTTCCGAGACCGCTGCCGCCGTAGAGAAACAGCGGATTATATGTTCTTGCGGGTCTTTCTGCAACGGCAAGGGAGGCAACATATGCCAGATTGTTGTTATTGCCGACAACGAAGGACGAAAAGGTATACTTAGGATTGAGCGCATTCTCGGCTGTAATCGGGTCGTTTAAAAGCTCCTCCTTTTTTTCCTCGTCAACAATAACCTCAATTTCAAAGCTGTGCGATGTCACCGATTCAATACAGCTCTCAATCAGCGAGAAATATTTTGTCATTATCATATTCTTGTTGACGCTGAACGGAACCTTCAGCGTGACCTTTGTGTCGTCCATCGAAACGGGTTTAATCGGTTTAATCCACGAGTCATATGACACCGCCGAAATCTCCTCCGCCAGCTGACGCTGCACATTTTTCCAAATTTGCTTTAAATCCTCCAAAGCAAAAAGCCCCTTTCACCCCATAAATATATATATCCAAACAAATCGGCACGGCAGCCCTCCGCCGTGCAAATCCGTAACAGACTATATATATCATAGCAGACTTTTCACTTTTTTTCAACACCAAAAACCTCAAAAAAAACAAAAAAATTTTTCTTATCTCTCAAAACACAAAATATGCCCGTCCGCACATTTTACGTCAACAACATCTGCCGATTTATGCCTTAAAAAAAATTTTTTGTTTTTTTTTGGATATATAAGGTATTGACAATTGACTTCTTTTATGCTAAAATAAGTAATGCTGTTTTGTGTTAATTATTCAATTGATTATAGACAGGCGTCTACAACAGATTATTGATTGGGAGGGATATTGATGCTTAGAACATTTCAGCCTAAGAAAAGACACAGAGCCAAAGAGCACGGCTTCAGAAAAAGAATGGCGACAAGCAACGGCCGCAAGGTTTTAGCAAGAAGAAGACTTAAAGGCAGAAAGAAATTATCAGCCTAAAGACGCCTTAGTGCGTCTTTTTGACTGTTTGGGACTGTTTTTAAAACCAAAATCGGAGATCTGCTATGAACAAAATCATTTGTCTCAAACTGAACTCACAGTTCAAAAAGCTATACAGCAAGGGCAAATCCGCCGTGCGCCCCACCTTGGTCATGTATGTGCGCAGAAACGGGCTTGCAGTCTGCCGCCTCGGAATCACCGCAGGCAAAAAGCTTGGCTGTGCAGTCATACGCAACCGTTCAAAGCGCCGGCTGCGTGAGCTTTTCAGGCAGCATTCGGACATGCTCCGACCCGGCTTTGACTTTGTCCTTGTTGCAAGAGGACGGACGGCGTCCGCACCCTTTGCAAAGCTTAAAGGTGACTTTCTTTCGGCGGCTGCCGAAACGGAGGCTCTGAAAAATGCGAAAAATTCTTGAAAATCTGATAATCGGCACAATCAGGCTGTATAAGCGGTTCATTTCGCCGCTTTCGCCGCCGCGGTGCCGTTTCTATCCGAGCTGTTCGGAATATGCCGTTCTTGCTGTGAAAAAATACGGTCCGTTTGTCGGACTGCTCAAGGCGGCATGGCGGATTCTGCGCTGCAACCCTTTCTGCAAGGGCGGCGTTGATTTTCCTTAATACTAATTCGAGAAAATAATTGGAGGAATACTCATGACATATATCATGATTGGTCTGGGGTGGATTCTTGATCTATTCTACAGGCTCATTGGAAACTACGGTTTTGCGATTATACTCTTCACCGTATTCATCAAGCTGGTTCTGCTTCCGCTTGACATAAAGCAAAAGAAATCCATGGCGAAAACGCAGAAGCTCCAGCCTCTGCTCATGGAAATTCAGAAGAAATATGCGAACGACAAGGAAAAGCTCAGTCAGGAGCAGATGAAGCTCTATCAGAAATACGGCATCAACCCGATGGGCGGCTGTCTGCCTATGCTGATTCAGCTCCCGATTATCTTTGCACTTTACTGGGTTGTTAAAAAACCTATTGCATATATGATGGGCGTGAATGCGTCGGAAATCTGGCGCATTGCGGAGGCGTTCAACGCCTGGGCGACCGCTCACACCGACCTTTTGCCCGAGGCTCTTGCTAAGGCTGTTCCGGTGACATATCAAAGCTCAATGTCGAACAACACCTTTGGAACATATGAAATTCAGATTGCACAGCTTTTGTTTAAATATCCCGAAATTCTCAATCATCAGGCTATTGCCGGCTGGGGCAAAACGCTCCGTCTCATCAATTTCGGCTTTTTGGGCATGGATTTGTCCGAAATTCCGAGTCTCGGCGCACTTTTCGGTCTGTTCACGGGAAAAACCGCGGGAATCACGCTCGGAACGGTTCTGCTTTGGCTGATACCGATTTTCTCGGGTCTCAGCTCATGGCTTTCCAGCCGTGTTGCAATGGCACAGCAGCCGCAGAAAAAGAATGAAATTCTTGCAGAAGCCGACAAGCCGAAAGACAACGGCGGAATGTCGGGCGACACAATGAAATCAATGACTATGATGATGCCGCTTATCTCGGCATGGTTTGCATTCACGCTTCCTGCCGCAGTCGGACTGTACTGGATAATCAGCAACATCATTCAAATAGTCCAGCAGGTGCTTGTGACAAAGTATCTTGTGACCGACATCAGCTCGGAGGAATTGGAAGGAGAGATAAAAAATGTTAGAAAAGGTAGAAAAAACCGCAAAAAATCTCGATGAGGCACTGACACTTGCCGCAAAGGATCTGGGAGTTTCAAAGGAAGAGGTTTCATACACCGTCACACGCGAGGTCGGAAAAGGCTTCATGAGACTTCTTGTCGGCAGCGAGATTGACATAACAGCCTGGAGAACTGCTGACGAAGAACGCGAGAATGCGGAAAAAGCAAAGGCTGAGAAGAAAGCCGCTGAAATCAGGGCTGCAAAAAATGCAAAAGCAACAAAGGCGTCAAAAGAAACAGAGGCGCAAAAGCCTTCAAAGGAAGCAGCACCCGCAAAAAAAGCGGATACGGACACTGCAAAGGAAGCCGAAGCACCCGAAAGACCGCGGAAAGCTCCCATTCATGAGGTTGACGATGATTTTGTCATTCCGAAAACCGCAGTCGATGACGCGAAATATTTTGTTTCGGAGCTGCTTGCAAAGATAGGACTCAAAGCCGAGCTTCACATCAAGCTTGACAAAAATGTCATCAGCATTGACGTTTCGGGTGACAAAATGGGCTTGCTCATCGGAAAACGCGGAGATACACTTGACGCGGTTCAAATGCTCACCTCTTTATATGTCAACAAAGACAAGTCAATGCCATATATAAAGATTAAAATTGACACAGAGAACTACCGCGCAAAGCGCGAGGACACTCTCGTTCGTCTTGCACACGGTCTTGAGCGCAGTGTTATGAAGGATAAAAAATCAATAACTCTTGAACCGATGACCGCAAATGAAAGACGTATCATTCATTCGGCACTTCAGAACAATCCGAAAATTAAGACCTACAGCGTCGGAGAAGAGCCTAACAGGCGCATGATTATATCTCTTGCAAAGCCTGAAGCATAGTTTATGACAAACCGCCTGTTGAAACGAACAGGCGGTTTTTTCTTCCCGTTCATGTCAAAACGGCAAAAACACAGGCTTTGATTTTATACCCGTTAAGTAGTATTTAGTTTTTCTGAAATATTCTAAAGGGATATTTAAGTGTGTCGCAGCATTGTCAAAGCCATGTGTTTTTCGGTGCGCAGCCTTGTGCTGCGCACTTTTTATTTTTCAGTTCTCTTACCGCTTTACTTCTTGATTTTTTTGGCTATTTGTAATAAATTAAGTTTTGATAAAACACTCTTTTGCTTTATTCAGAATATTTCAGTATGAAAAAACAAAATATACTTAACATAGTTTGTGTTTGGCAAAAATACAAGCTTTGATTTTATACCCGTTAAGTAGTATTTAGTTTTTCTGAAATATTCTAAAGGGATATTTAAGTGTGTCGCAGCA
>CAKSIW010000015.1 GCA_934463175.1 uncultured Clostridia bacterium
TCGCTTTCAGTCCGTGCCATCGTCGCAACGCAAGCGGTTATGCTCCGTCCTCCCTGTTCGGTCGGACAATCGCTCTGCGCTTGGTTGCTCCTCTTTCCCAAAAAGTGTCGGCAATGCCTCCACTTTTCGGGAGCCCTAATTATACCGGCGCAAAGGGGGGATACGGGGGAGCTCCCCCGTAAAGCTGAAGCACTAGCCCCGAAAGAGGCTTTGGCATGAAACAGGACGAGTTTCTCGGAAGCCGTTCTCCTGCCAGAGCCGCTTCCTTCAGCTGACTCAGCTTCAGCGGATTCATAATGAATGCGCAGCTGAAGTCTCCGCGTTTCACAAGCTCAATTGCTTTCTCCGCCGAAACGGTGAACCGCGATTCGGGTTCTTTACCGCCCGAACGGCGCATAACCTGTTTCTCAATCACAAGTCGGTTCAGCACCGTGACATCAAGCTTTCTTATGCATTCGGGCAGCTCGGACATTCGGCTGTCCTCCTCAGACTGAGCTGCAAGGCGGAGGAAGTAGTAATACTTCTCGCCCGTATACAGCCCGATTGCCGTGCCGTGCAGCTCGGACGCAAGCTTTGCCGTGATTGTCTCGGCATATCCGCGGTCGGTCATATATATTTTCGACACAGAAAAGTCCATCGTCAGGTTATTGACAAGCGTGTTTTCGTCAAAAAGCTCCTGACGCAGAAGCCTGTGCACGGGCAGAACGTCAAGTGCGCTGTTCTCCATTGAGGTCAGCGTCATCATAATGCTGTCTGCGCCGCGTCCTTCGCCGCGGTAACGGAGCGCGGTTTCATAGCTGTGGTGCCCCTCGGCAATGAAGAGCTGTTTGCTTTCCATAATGCCGCAATATGCGTCAATAAATTCCCTGTCCGCGGCAATCCACAGCCGATTCGTGATTCCGTCCTCTTCAAACTCAAAATCGGGCGCGCTCTTTTCGCACTGCGAGATGATGAGCGCCTCCGCTTCGCCGCTGCTGTCGCTGTACAGAGAGCGTATTGTGCATGGGTTTATACCTGTATTATTCCAAAAATCAAGGATTTTATGATTTACCGATGTTGTTATATGCTCGTGCGGAAAGATAATCCGCTCGGCATAGTCCTCAATCCCGACCTCGGCAATGACACATCTGACTGTGCGTGTCACGCGGTCACGCGTGAAGGATTGGGTGTGTATGTACAGTGCGGGAGCATTCTCCCTTATAAAAACATTATGCTCCGCCCACTGCCGCATGATTTCGGCAGCATTGCCGGAGCTTTCCTTTCCAAGCTGTGAGGTTATTCTGCTGATGTTATATTCGCTCTTCTCAAAAAAGCGCGATTCATCTGCGCTGTCCGATGCCTCAAACGGCAGAGCGGCAGCAGAGCCGACATCAGAAAGCTTTTCGGGGTTATATCTCAGTCCTCGAAACGGTTTTACCTTTGCCATGCTTGCCCCTCCTGTCGCATATATATACTATCTATATAATCATACACCAAAACGGCGTTCCCGTCAAGATAATTTTGGCAAAAGCACCGTGGTTTATCCTACAAAATTCAGTGTCGGCAATTTGTATATTTTGTATAAAATTCAAAGCTGTTCGGGATTTTTGCCGCGGCGGAATATGTCGATTGCACGGCGCATATCGCTTTCGCTGCATGAGGAGTTGATGATTTCGCGCAGTCTTGCGCCGCCTGTCAGTCCTTTGACATACCACGCCATGTGCTTGCGCGCCTCCAAAATTCCGCGCACTTCTCCCTTGAAACGGAGCAGGAGCGAAAGGTGTTTTTCCATGATGCCGGCGCGTTCTTCAATTGAGGGCGGTTCGGGTTCGACGCCTGTTTTGAGATATTCGCGCACGTGCGAAAACACCCACGGATTGCCCTGTGCGGCGCGTCCAATCATGATTGCGGCGCAGCCTGTGGAGCGGAGCATGGTTTCTGCGCTTTTGCCGTCCGAAATGTCACCGTTGCCGATGACGGGTATTGAAACGGCACGGCACACATCGCGAATGATTCCGAGATCAGCCTTGCCGCTGTAGAACTGTTCGCGTGTTCTGCCGTGGACGCAGACCGCCGATGCGCCGTTTTGTTCTGCGATTTTTGCCATTTCGACCGCGTTTTGCGATTCGCTGTCCCAGCCGCTTCTGATTTTGACGGTGACGGGAACGGATACCTCACGGCAGACCGCGGAGATTATTTCACCGGCAAGCCGGGGGTTTTTCGACAGTGCCGAGCCATCGCCGTTGCCTGTGATTTTCGGTGCGGGACAGCCCATGTTTATGTCAAGTATTTCTGCGCCGAAGCCGAGAGCTTCATATGCGATTTTTGCCATGACATCAGGCTCATGCCCAAAAATCTGCACCGCTGTGGGCCGTTCCGCGTCATCGGTTTCGAGCAGAGCCGCGGTTTTTCGGCTGCCGTGGAAGAGACCCTTTCCCGAAACCATTTCGGTGTACATCAGTGCAGGTCCGAACGGTTTTGTGATGAGGCGGAACGCCTTGTCTGTCACCCCTGCCATCGGTGCGAGGAGTATGTTGTTTTCAAGCTCTTTGTCTCCGATTCTGAACATATGCTGCTCCTCTCATGCTTTCTTTTGTTTAAGTCTATTTTACACTCTTTTTGCAATTTTGTCTACATTTTTTTTCTTATGGGGGCACTGCCCCCATACCCCCTGCGCGCCGTCATTCGTCTCGGTTGGATTAATTGCTCAAACAAGGAATTTTGCGAGCAGCGCGAGTAGGGCTCCCAAAAAGCGGAGGCGTTGCCGACGCTTTTTGGGAAAAAGGAGCAGCCAAGCTCAAAGTGATGTCCGACCGACAAGGGAGGACTAAACAAAATTGCTTGCGCTGCTCCGCCGCCGCACAGATTAAAGCCGCAATCAGCGGCTTTGCTGTGCTGAACCGTGCGCACAATTATGGAAAATAAAAATGTGTGCGCACGGTTCACGGCGAAAATCCGTGTTTTTCGCAAAATCCAACTGCGAGACAAACGACAAGGCGCGGAATAAAAGATATACTCTGCGGATTGACCACCCCAAAAGTTCAAAAACTGTTTCTTTTCGGAAGTTTACGTTAAAAACTTTGCGGATTAACCACAAAAAAACTCAAACCCCGTTGCTTTTTAAAAATTCATCTGAAAGCTTTGCGGATTAACTGTAAAAAACTCTTTAAGCTTGCGCCTTGCGTCGGTCTTGATGTCGGAGTTTGCGAAGAACATGAATTTTTAATGTGAAACGCACGCACAAATCAATCAATTTCATATGATGTGCGTGCGTTTCAGTCCGACAAAACCGCTGATTGCGGTTTTAATTCGGACGGCATTAAAAATTCCCTGTTCAAGCAGTTACTCCGACACAAGCCTGACAGCGGCGCACAGGGGGTGTGGGGGCGGCACCCCCACAGAAAAAAGAAGTTTTTTAAAAAAGAACAGGGGGCGTTGCCCCATAAGAAAACAAGAAAAAAGTTTGTTCCCAAAGAAAACCCTTTAGAGGGGTTGTGTGGCTTTCCCCATAATGAGGGGGGGCGGGGCTTCCTCCACGAAAAAGAAAGTTTTTAAAAAAAGAGGCATGGGAGGGAGTCCCCCCACAAAAAATGGGCTTGAAAACAGCGTTTTCCATGAAAAGAGGTGTGGGGAATCCTCCACTAAAAATGGTTTTTGGAAATTCTTCACATAAAGAAGAAAGCTTTTAAAAGGGGGGCTTGGGGGCAACGCCCCCATAAAGAGGGGTTATAGGGGAGACTGTCCCTCCTCTTCATTTTTCAACATTTCAATCGTTTTCGTCAGATACTCGTGCGCCTCGCGCGTCAATACTTCACATACATGCTCGCCGTTGCGGCAATATAGCACCGCCGTCACCTCAAACTGCTCTCCGCACCGCTCCTTTTCAAGCAGCGCCATCGGCGATATTCCAAGTGTCCGCGCCAGCGGCAGCACCTTGTCACTCTTCATGCTCGCAATCGTTCCGTTTTCCCATTTCTGAACCGTGCTTTTCGTCACCCCAAGCCGATTCGCTATATCTTCAAGCGTCAGTCCGCATTCCTTCCGCCGTTTTGCCAAATCAAAGGACATTTTTTTTCAGCTCCTATCCGTCTTCTTCTGCTTTATTGTATCATATCATTCGACCAAATGCAATAGTTTTTGACATTAATGGTAAAAATTAACTTGATAGTATTGACAAAACTTACAATAAATGGTAATATTTAGTATATTATACGATACAAAGTAAAAATATGTCAAAAAATGCCAAAAGAATAAAATGCCCGAAAATTTGTATAATACTGTGGTTTTTTGCAGATGACGGAGGCGGCATAAGGGAGGAATGAAAAAAATTTTTTGCATACTTGTATCGTAAAAGAAACTTTATAAAAGAGAGGTGAGCTGGATTGACAGATCCTGAAATTTTGCGCGCCGAGCGTTTCGGAAGCAGACAGGCGGCGGATTGTGACATCGGCACATGCGAAATGTGCGGCAGGCACATTATGCTTTGCCGCGGTGAGGGGCGGTTTGGCTTTTGCGGCGAGCTGCTTTGCGGTGAACAATGTCTCAGCGAGATGATGAAAAAAAGGTTGGGCGGTCGAGAACATGCTTGAGAGCCGCGGAAAAGCGGCGGAAAGGAAAATTTATGACAAAGAATACAACAAAGCATATGAGTTATTTTCCCTTCGGGATAAATACCTTTTCCGACAGAAGGGTCAAGGGTCTGATGAGGCAGTTTGGTGCAAACGGGGTGCTGATTTATGTCATGCTCCTTTGCTTCATATACGGCGATGAATGCGTATATATGACGAGAGCCGACGACGGGGTGATTCCCGACCTTGCGGAATATTGCAGAATCAGCTGCGAGGAGGCGTCCGCGATTGTCACTGCGGCGGTTCGGTGCGGCTTGTTCGACCGCGAGGCTTTTGAGGAGCTTGGCATTCTGACCTCAAAGCAGATTCAGGAGCGGTTTCAGGAGATGGTGAAGCCGAAGCAGCCCAAGTCCTTCTCTTTTGTTGACGGTCGGATATGGCGGCTTTCGCCTGATGAGACGAAAAGCTATATCCGCATAATCGGGAGGGAGACTGAAAATAAAGTAAAAGAAAAAAAAGAAAAAGAAAATATAATAAAAGAAAAAGAAAGCACCCCCCTGCCGCCCGAACTCACAGAAGTGGTCTCCGAATTTGAGGAATGTATCGGACATGCATCTCAGAGTGCGGTGAGCGGAATGGCGGAGCTGCTTGCCGATGGGGCTGAGGCAGGGCTGATCATCAGGCTGATTCGGTATGCATGTGATGTCGGGAAGGGAAGCTGGAGATATGTTAAGGCGGCGGTTCGCGGAAATCTTGACGCGGGAATCCGTACGGCGGCGGAATATGACGAGAGCCGAAAGCGGCGCGCACCTGCCACGGGGCGCGGAATCTGCAACTATGTTGACACGAATAAGCCCGATTATTCGGATTTTCAGAAACGGATAATCGAGGAAATGCTTGCGGAGGAGGATTGAAGATGACACGAGAGAGAATTGAACAGCTGTATTATCTGAATATTGAGATTATGAACGACACCGAGGAGCTTGTATCGCTGAAGAGCCGTGCAAGGCTCGGGGGAGTCTGGCACGAGGGTGATGAGGTATATATCGCCGAGGAGGAAAGACGGCTTGCGGAAAAGATTGAGCGGTGTGAGGCTGAGCGTGCCGTGCTGGAGCGGTTTATTGCGGATATTGAGGACGTTCTGACGCGTCGGATTATGCATTTGAGATATGAAAGGGGTATGTCGTGGGACGCGGTTGCGTTTATGACCGGCGGCATAAACACCGGTGAGGGCGTGAGGAAGATTGCAGAGAGGTTTTTAGAAAAAACTATTACGGGGGAGTCCCCCCGTATCCCCCCTTTTTTTAAGGCAAAGCCTTAAGCGGACAGAGGGCGCAACCCCTAAGTTCCTGCTTTTCAAGGCTTCGCATTGAGCGGACGGCGGCTGCGCCGCTAAGCCTCTTTTTTAAAAAACTTCTTTTTCTGTGGGGGCGTTGCCCCCACACCCCCTATGCGCCGTCATTCGTCTCGGTTGGATTAATTTGCTCAAACAAAGGATTTTGCGCCGCACTCACAGATTAAAGCCGAAATCATCGGCTTTGCTGTGCTGAACCGTGCGCACAATTATGGAAAATAAAAATGTGTGCGCACGGTTCACGGCGAAAATCCGTGTTTTTCGCAAAATCCAACTGCGCAACAAATAACAAGGCGCGGAATTAAAGATATACTTTGCGGACTAACCGCAAAAAAAATCATAAAGACTGCGCCTTGCGTCGGTCTTAATGACGGAGTTTGCGCGGAACATGAATTTTTGGTGTGAAACGCACGCACAAATCAATCAGTTTCGTTGAAATGTGCGTGCGTTTCAGTCCGACAAAACCGCTGACTGCGGTTTTAAATTCGGACGTGCGCCAAAAATTCCTTGTTCAAGCAGTTACTCCGTCACAAGTCTGACAGCGGCGCACAGGGGGCTTGGGGGCAGCGCCCCCATAAAAAAGGTTTGGAAACAGAGTTTTCATGAAAAAAGGTGTGGGTGCAGCGCCCCCACAGAAAGAATTTTTTTCTTGAAAAATGAAAGTTGTCCGTTATGTCCGTTTTATCCTGTTATAATAGTATTTGGGAGTGAGAAATGTGGCAGAGAAAAAAACCGATTCGGCACAATATGACGGCGTGTCAATCGCTGAATATATCAAAAAGAAAAAACCTGATATTTGCACGCTGATTGACAAAATCCTGAAGGAACTCGGCAGTGATGAGCGCATTGCTTCCGCGCCGATTAATCAGCTTTCGGCAACTCTCGGCGCACTCATCGACAGGTTCGGCGCGGACGAGAGAGACTCGGCTCTGCCGGACGGCGCTCTGTCCTCAATCTTTGAGGACTTCAAAGAGGTTAAATGAAAATCGGAGGACATCATGAAAAAATATTTACATCTGACCGAAAAGCAAAACGAGCTTATGAACATTGCCTGCGGCGGTCTCAGACGAATCAACGTCCTGCACGGCAGCGTCAGAAGCGGCAAGACTTGGGCAAGCCTTGTTCTGTGGTGCGTCTGGATTCGCAATATGCCGATTGAAAGCTCATATATCATGGCGGCAAAGACAATGACCGC
This sequence comes from uncultured Clostridia bacterium, assembly GCA_934463175.1. Lineage (GTDB taxonomy): Bacteria > Bacillota > Clostridia > Monoglobales > Monoglobaceae > CAKSIW01. Next base: position 7,097 of record CAKSIW010000015.1, read on the forward strand.
GCTCAAGCGCAACTGCCTTGACCTGCTTGAAAAGCTTGCCGGACAACGGAACTTTAAATATTCCATCTCAAAAAAAGAGGCGACCCTTTTCGGCAGACGGATATATCTCGAAAGCGTCAGCGATTCGGGTGCGGAGGGCAAAATCCGCGGAATGACGCTCAGGGGGGCATACTGCGATGAGCTGACGCTGTTTGATGAGAGCTTCTTCAGTATGCTGCTGTCGCGTTTGTCCGAGCCGGGCGCAAGGCTGTTCGCAACCACCAACCCCGACAACCCAAATCACTGGTTTAAGGTCAACTACATCGACCGCCGCGAAGAGCTTGATCTCCTCCTGATGGAATTTCTGATTGATGACAACACCTTTCTTGACCCTGCATATGTCGCCTCTCTCAAAAAAGAATATACGGGCGTTTTCTACCGCCGCTTCATTCTCGGCGAGTGGTGCTGTGCGGAGGGGCTGGTCTATCCCATGTTTGACGCGGCACGGCATGTGGTCGCGGAAATACCGCCGCCGAAGGGCGAATGCGAATATTACATATCAATTGACTACGGAACAATGAACCCGTGCAGCATGGGGCTTTGGCGGCTTGATGAGGAGCGTGCGGTGAGAATTGCGGAATGGTATTATTCGGGCAGAAAGGAACGGAAGCTGCTCACCGATGAGGAATACTGCGACCGCCTGGAGGAGCTTGCCGAGGGATATGACATTCGGTGCATAATCATTGACCCGTCAGCCGCAAGCTTCATTGAGGCAATTCGCCGCCGCGGAAAATTTTCGGTGCGCAAGGCGGACAACAGCGTTCTGAACGGAATCAGAATCACGGGTACGCTGCTTGCGTCGGACAGGCTGCTGTTTCACAAAAGCTGCACCGACACAATCCGCGAGTTCGGCACATATTCATGGGACAGCGACGCGCCCGAGGACAGGGTGATTAAGGAGTTCGATCATGCGATGGACGATATCAGATATTTTTGTGCAACGGTTGCCGCAAGACGGCTCAGATAATAAAAGAAAGCGAAAGGAGAAAAAACAATGGCAATTATAACGGATTTTTTCAGGAGGCTGACCGATTCGGCACTTGACAGGTCAACCGTGAGGTCGGCTCTGAAAACAGATATTGTGTCATCGGACGCAATGGCGGAGGCGCAGGCGGTCTGGAAGGAGCTTTATGAAAAGCCCGGCGGGCTTCATCTTGCGGCGGCGGTGTCGTCGGAGATTGCAAGAATGGTGACGATTGAGGTCAGCTCGAAAATCACGGGCAGCGAGAGGGCGGATTTCCTGAACCGGTGCTACAGCCGCGTGATTGAAAACATCAGAACCCCGGTTGAATTTGGCTGTGCCTTGGGCGGTTTGGTGTTCAAGCCGTATGTCAGCGGCGGTACAATTGAGGTGGATTTTGTCCGCGCAGACGAGTTTTTCCCGACGGCTTTTGATGATTCGGGCAGAATATGCGGCGCGGTGTTTGTCCAGCGTCTGCGGCGAGACGGGAAATATTTCACAAGGCTTGAAGAACACCGTCTTTCGGGGACGGAATATAAAATCACCAACCGCGCATATGTGAGCGGCACGCACGGTGCGCTCGGCAGACCGATTGCGCTGAAGGAAAGCGGGGTCTGGACGGATATGGCGGAGGAAATGACGATTGGAAATGTGAAAAAGCCGCTTTTCGGATATTTCAAGCCTGCGCTGGCGAACAGCATTGATTTTTCACCATCTCTCGGCGTTTCGGTGTTTGCGAACGCGGTCAATCTGATTGAGGATGCGGATGCGCAATATGAACGGCTGATGTGGGAGTTTGAGAGCGGCGAGCGCGCCCTGATTGCAAACAGCATGGCGTTTCGGCGCGACAAGGACGGAAAGCCGAGGCTTCCCGACAGGCGGCTTTACCGCACGCTTGATGTGGACGATGTTGACTTTTTCCGCGAGTGGTCGCCGTCCATGCGCGACAATAGCCTTGTGAACGGGCTTGACAGGATATTCCGTCAGATTGAGTTCTCGTGCGGACTTGCATACGGAACTCTTTCGGACGTGCAGACAAGCGACAAGACGGCGGAGGAAATCCGAAATTCAAAGCAGCGGAGCTATGCGACGGTTGCGGATAATCAGAAAGCACTGCGCAATGCGCTGTCGGATCTGATATATGCCATGGACGTTTGGTGCACTCTGTATAAGCTTGCGCCGATCGGCACATGGAACGTTGATTTTGATTTTGACGACAGTATTGCGGCGGACAGGCAGGCGGAGTTTGAGGAAAAAATGAGGCTGATTCAAAGCGGTATTATGATGCCGTGGGAGTTCCGCGCGTGGTATTTCGGCGAGGACGAGGAGACGGCACGGGCAAGGGTCGGCACTGCGGCGGAAAAGTGAAAGCAGAGATTATATATATAATGGAGGAAAAAAATGAAAGAAGAATATACAAACAACAATTTGGGGGAGACTGCGGAAAGCGTTGAGGGGGCTGTTTCCGAAGCTGTTTCGGATTCGGAGACGGACGCGGCGGAGCTGCAAAAGCAGCTGATTGCGGAGAGGGAACGCGCCGAGGGCTTTGAAGCCGAAATCGGCAGACTGCGCGAGTCATTGGGTGAGGCAGATATATTGAAGAATAAGGTTGAAGAGCTGCAAAAGACCATTGACGCGCATAAGGCTGCGGAGAATGAGGCACAAAGAAAGCGCATATTGCAGGACAGATTTCTGAAGGCAGCGGACGGGGCTGAGTTTATTAATGATTTTACCCGTGACGGCTTGCTCAGAGAATTTGAGGGTGCGGTGTGCGACAAGGCGTATGAGGGAATGGAGGATACCGAGGTGTTTGGCAGGCTAGTGAGCGGCCGCAGCAACCTGTTTGCACCAAGGTCGGGGATTCCGTCGGTTGTTGCAGCATCGTCGGGCGCGCTTTCTGCGCTGTCTGATGACGATGTGAGGGAGGTTATGGGTCTTTCGGCGCGCATCGGACACTAACGTTCCGTCTGACCCGAAGGGTCAGACAGTCACTTTCAGCCCGCGCGCGCCTCTTTCCCAAAAAGCTGCGCTTTTCGGGAGCCCTGTTCGCGTTGCTCACTTTTTGCGCAAGTAATTTTGCTCCGCGCGACCTGTTCGGTCACGCAGTCGCCCTATACTTGGCTGCGCCGCCTTCCCAAAAAGTGTCGGCAATGCCTCCGCTTTTCGGGAACCCTACTCGCGTTGCTCGTTTTCATCGGGCATTAACGCTCCGTCTGACCCGAAGGGTCAGACAGTCACTTTTAGCCCGTGACGTCGTCGCGCAGCGGACATATTTGCTCCGCGCGACCTGTTCGTCGTCGCAGCGCAAGCATTTATGCTCCGTCCTCCCTGTTCGGTCGGACAATCGCTCTATGCTTGGCTGCTCGTCGTCGCGCAGCGGACATATTTGCTCCGCGTGACCTGTTCGGTCACGCAGTCGCTTTTAGTCCGTGCGCTCCTCTTTCCCAAAAAGCTCTGCTTTTTGGGAGCCCTAAACCCCCCAAGGCAAGTGCTCGTCGCAACACAAGCGGTTTTGCTCCGTCCTCCCTGTTTGGTCGGACAGTCGCTCTGCGCTTGGTTGCGCCTCTTTCCCAAAAAGTGTCGGCAATGCCTCCGCTTTTCGGGAGCCCTGTTCGCTCTGCTCACTTACTTTTTGTCCGCAGAGTATATCTTTAAGCCGCGCCTTGTTGTTGGTCATGATGTCGGATTTTGCGAGGAACACGGATTTTTGGCGTGAACCGTGCGCACGAATTAATCAATTTCCATAATGTGCGCACGGTTCAGTCCGACAAAACCGCTGACTGCGGTTTTAATTCGGACGGCGCCATCGGAGCAGCGCAAGCAATTATGTTCAGTCCGCCCTTGTCGGTCGGACATCACTTTGAGCTTGGCTGCTCCTCTTTCCCAAAAAGCGTCGGCAACGCCTCCACTTTTTGGGAGCCCTGTTCGCGCTGCTCAAAATTCGGTGTCCGAGCAAAGCAATTCCGACACATGACTAATGACGGCGCACAGGGGGTTGCGGGGGCAGCACCCCCGCAAAAAAGAGGTTTGGGGAGATTCCCCACAAAAAATGGGTCTGGGAACTCCGTTTCTCACAAAAGGGGTGTGGGGGCAACGCCTTTGCTTTTCGAAAGCTCCGATTATATCGGTGAAGAGGGGGCGCGGGGGAAACTCCCCCGAAAATAAAAAACTTTTAAAAAAGGAGAAAAAATCTATGTCAAATTCTGTTACAAAATTCAAAAAATACATAGACCTTCTTGACGAGGTCTATAAGGTTGCGTCCGTGACATCGGTGCTTGACGGCAACAACCGTCTTGTCCGCATGGGCGCAAACGCAAACGAAATCATAATTCCGAAAATTTCAATGGACGGTCTTGCCGACTATAGCCGTGAAAGCGGATATGTCAGCGGCGACATCACTCTCACAAACGAGACTGTTGCCTTCAACTATGAAAGAGGACGTTCCTTCAACGTTGACGCGATGGACGATGAGGAAACAGCAGGAATCGCATTCGGTCAGCTCTCGGGCGAGTTTATCCGCACAAAGGCTGCTCCCGAAATCGACGCGTTCCGCTTTGCCAAATATGCAGGCACAACAGGCATAACCGCGGCAACTGCGGCTGTGCTGTCGGCAGGCACGGATACCCTTGCCGCTCTCATTGCCGCTCAGAACAGCATGGACGAGAATGAAGTCCCCACAGAAAGCAGAATCCTGTTTATAACTCCGACACTTTATAACGGTGTCATGAACCTTGATACAACAAAATCAAAGGCGGTTCTCGATTCCTTTGCTCAGATTGTCAAGGTTCCGCAGAGCCGTTTCTACACCGCAATTGACCTCTATGACGGCTCAACCACAGGCGAGACGGCAGGTCACTATGTCAAGGATTCGACAAGCGGCAAGAACATCAACTTCATGGTCATTGAGAAGAGCGCGGCAATTCAGTATCAGAAGCATGTTGTCAGCAAGGTTGTCTCACCCGAGGAGAATCAGTCGTCTGACGGCTGGAAGTTCTTCTACCGTTCATACGGCATTGCCGATGTATATGAAAACAAGGCTTGCGGAATCTATCTGCACGCATCAACAAACTAAAGCATAAGCGGACGGTTTCCCGTCCGCACAGGGAGGAGGGGTCGCGATGACGGTTGTCGGACTGATTGAGAAAAAACCGAAAAAGAAGCCTGCAAGGGGTGGAAAGAATGAAAAGAATTGACATTCCGTATGAATATTACTACACAGAGTTTTGCCGCGGCGAAGGCGGCATAATTCCCAAGGAGAGCTTTGCAAGGTTCGTTGAAATGGCATGGCGTGAGCTGATTCCGCTCTGCACCTCGGATTGCGGCGCAGAGTTTGAGGACGCGGTCAGGCAGGCAGTCTGCCTGATTGCGGAGGAGCTGTTTTCGCGCAGCTCGCGCGGTGAGGCGGTTCGTGAGGATATTGACGGATATTCCGTGACATATTCCGCGCCGCTTCCGCTTGCAAGGGTCATATGCGCAATTGCGGTGAAAATGCTCGGTGAGAGCGGCGTGCTGTTTGCGGGGGTGGAAGGGTGATTTCAAATTCGTATGTTACGCTTTTCCGCCTTGACGAGTCCGAGGGGAAATACAGGCGCGAGGGAACATATCCGGCATGGGTTCACCGGAGAATGAAGCTGCGCAGCGGTGACGGCGGGGCAAGGACGCAGGACGCATTTGATGTGAGGATTGACAGCCGTATCCTGCGGACGTGCTGCACGGGGGATATGATTTTTTTCGGAAAGACATCGGAACCTGCCCCCGACCTTTCAAAGTGCCGCCGTGTTTCTGCGGTTTCCGACAGCCGTTTCGGCGGCAGTCCTCACTGGCACCTGAAAGCGGAGTTTGATTATCGCTGAGAGGAGGGTCGGTTATGGTTAATGAGGTTATGGAGTTTTTATCGGAATGTCCGCTCCTTAAAAACAGACTGCTGAACGTGAATTATCTTTCGCACCGCACGGGGGCATGTTCGCTGGAGAGCACCGAGGGCGGCGCAGTGATTGCAAAATATGCCGACGGCGCACAGCGTCGGCGCGAAAGGTTTGTGTTTGCGGCGCGTGAGGCGTTTTCCGAGGACAAGGGGCATAATATCGCGGCGGCGGAGCTTTTTGAGGGCATTCGTGCGTGGCTTGCCGAAAAAAACGCACAGGGCGACCTTCCCGCGCTTCCGGAAGGCTGCACGGCGGTCTCGCTTCTTGCGGAGCAGGGCTGGAGACGGAGCGGCTCGGGGAGCGTTGACGCGAGATATGAAATGCAGCTTGAGTTGGATTATTATATGGAATGAAGGGACTTTTTATGGGGGTGCACCCCCATACCCCCCTGTGCGCCGTCATTCGTCTCGGTTGGATTAATTGCTCAAACAAAGGATTTTACGCCGCACTCACAGATTAAAGCCGAAATCATCGGCTTTGCTGTGCTGAACCGTGCGCACAATTAAGGAAATTGAAAATGTGTGCGCACGGTTCACGGTGAAAATCCATGTTTTTTGCAAAATCCAACTGCGAGACAAATAACAAGGCGCAGCCTTAAAATTTACTTTGCGGACAAACCGTGAAGAAAGAAAAAGAGTGTAGGGCTCCCCAAAAGTGTATAGGGTTCCCAAAAAGTGGAGGCATTGCCGACGCTTTTTGGAAAAGAGGAGCAGCCAAGCGCAGAGCGATTGTCCGACCGAACAGGGAGGACGGAGCAAAAATTGCTTGTGCTGCGACGACGGCACGGACTAAAGGCGACTGCGTGACCGAACATCCCCCCTTTTCCAAAGGGGGGCGGCAAGTGCAGCGCACTTGCCTTGGGGGGTTTAGGGCTCCCGAAAAGCGGAGCTTTTCGGGAAAGAGGAGCGCGCGGACTGAAAGCGACTGCGTGACCGAACAGGTCATGCGGAGCAAATATGTCCGCTGCGCGACGACAGTAGTGAAGAAATGGAGAATAATATGGCGAAAATTGTTAAAGAAATTTCTGTTGATGTTGCGGCGGTCAATTTCGGCTGTCATGTTGACGCAAAGCAAAACGACAGCAATTCACGTTTTTTGAAGGTCACTCTCACAAATGAGGGTGTGCCGGTTGAAATCGGCGGAGATACGGCGGTGACGGTCAATGTTCTCCGCGCGGACGGCGAACGGAAGATATTCGCAGGAGATGTAAATGCCGATGGCTCGGTCACAGTCCCGATTGCAGACTGGCTGCTCGCAGTCTCCGGCTGTGCCGAATGCGATATTTCAGTTGTTGACGCGGACGGCAGAAAGCTCACAAGCTTTCTTTTCGAGGTGGAGGTCGAACGCTCGGCTTGTTCAAGCGATGTTATCTCCGATTCAAAGGACTTCGATTTGCTCGTCCGTCTGATTTCATCCTGCCGTGAGGCAAAAAATGACTGCAATTCCGCAGCCGACACGGCAAACACTGCGGCAGAAACTGCGAACACGGCGGCTGCGAATGCAGACAGCAAGGCAAATGCGGCAAACACTGCGGCAGAAACTGCGACCGCGGCGGCTGCGAATGCAGACAGAAAGGCAGCCGCGGCAAACACGGCGGCGGACACTGCGAATACGGCGGCTGCGAATGCGAACAGCAAGGCAACTGCGGCAAACACTGCGGCGGAAACCGCGAACACAGCGGCGGCGAATGCCGACAGCAAGGCAAAAGCGGCAAACACAGCGGCGGAAACCGCGAACACTGCGGCGGCAAATGCAGACAGCAAGGCAAACACGGCGAACACAGCAGCAGAAGCCGCGAACACAGCGGCGGCGAATGCCGACAGCAAGGCGAATGCGGCGAACACTGCGGCAAGCACCGCAAACACTGCCGCGTCCAATGCAAACAGCAAGGCAAGCACCGCGAACACAGCGGCGACAAATGCGAACAGCAAGGCAAACGCGGCAAACACGGCGGCAACAAATGCGAACACTGCGGCGACTGCGGCGAACAACGCGGCAACCGCGGCGAACAGCGCGGCGGCAGCTGCAAACGAGGCGGCGGACAGCCTTCCGACTCTGCTTGCGGCGGAAAATATAACATATGACAATGCAGCAAGCGGACTTTCGGCGGCAAATATGAAGGCTGCGGTTGATGAGCTTTCACTGAAGGTCGGGGCGGCGGCAAGGATTGACGCGGATTCGTGGAGCCGTGTTCAGGCAATTGTCCGTGCAGGTCTTGCACCGCAGGCGTTCAAAATCGGCGACCAGCTCACATGCAGCCATTCAAAATACGGTGAGCTGGTCTGGGACGTCATCGGCATTGACCACGATACGCCGACCGACACGAAATATACCCACAGCCTGACGCTTCAGCTCCATTCGCCGCTTTCGACGGCAATGGATTTTGACAAGCCCGAGGCAACATGGTATGTTGACGCGGAAACATATCCCGACGGTTTTGCGGCAGGAACGTATAATTTTGTTATGCCGTCCGACGCCAGCGATTTCACGAGCGACGGTCACGGCGGCGGAAACACATATCAGTTCACCACCACAAAGACCGTGCCTGCCGGAGGGCAGCTCAGGTTCACGTGGCAGTACTATGCATCGCCCGACCCTGCAAACAGCAAGGTTATAACCTATAGCACATGTACGGGTGCGGCACTGGAGACGGTGGCGGTTACGCTTGGCAGTGAGGGAACGGCATTGCCGATGCCCGGCGGAAACAATTCCACCGAGGGGGTGAATGACATTCGCCGCTCGGGAGCAGGCTCGGCAAACTGGAAAACCTCAGCAATCCGTCAGTGGCTTAACTCGGAAGGCGCGGCAAACGCATGGTGGACAGCTCAGACGGTTTATGACAGACCGCCGTCATATTCTTCAAGCGCGGGTTTTTTAAACGGTATGGACGCGGACTTCCGTTCGGTTCTCGGAAAGGTTAAAAAGAAAACATTGAAGTATTCGGGATATGATATGCAGAAGCAAAAAAATATAGACACTATAGATGAGAGTGATGAGAAGGTTTTCCTGCTGTCATGCACCGAAGTATACGGCGGCAGCGGCGGTTTTGGCTCTGAACTCTGTGACGGAGAGGTGTATGCATATTACGGACCGGGGCGCACGGCGGCAGTCGCACCGGGGAAATATTATTCCGATTCAAACAGGCTGAAATATAAGGGCAGCACAAAGATATGCTGGTGGCTCAGGTCGGAGCCGGCGCAGGACTATGCTTTGCATGTTCACAATTACAGCGGCACAATCGGTGTGAATACAGTCAGCACCGCGCCGGGCAGCGGACACTATGACACCTGCTATGTTGTGCCCGCGTGCTGCATAGTCTGAGACGGGAGGGAAAACGATGTTTGGTTTCACATCAATTGAAGAAAGAGCGGCACGTGAGGCACATCTGCACGAGCTTGCCATGGCGGAGCTGCGAAAGGCGCAGTCAGACCTTGATTATGTTGCCATGATGAGCGGCGTTGAGCTGGACACGGCGGAGACGGCAGGCGGAACGTGCGAAGCGGAAAGAGCGGAGGCAGAGGAAATTGAGCAAGCGCGAGAAGGTTAAGAATTATTATGAATGCGGACTGTGGAGCATTGAAAGAGTTCGCAATGCGGTTGTCTGCGGCTGGATTTGCGCCGTGGATTTCGAGGAAATCACGGGTACGGCATATGAGGAGAAATAATCTGCCGCACGGCACAAAAATATAAATTCGGGAGGGTTTATCAATGAAGGATATTATGAAAAGATGCAAGAGTCTGGCGTTCTACGGAGTGCCTGAGACAACGGACGGCGGAACGGTTTTCACCTTTCACCGCATGAAGGGCTTTGATGAGATTACAACGTCAAAGAATCCCAAGGAATATTCAAGAAAATATGTTGATGAGGAATTTGAGCAGACCGATGTGGTCGGCTACACTCCGTCGGTTTCGTTCGGCTTTGACAGGTTCTGCGACAACGAGGTTCACAGCGACATTGCCGCGATTTTCACCGATGAGAAAACGGGGGCGGACGCGGTCAGACCGATTATTATGGTTGACATGACCTCCGATTCGCACGCGGCGGTCAAACGCGAATTTTCGGTTGTTGCACAGACAGAGGGCGACGGCACGGACGCATACCGCTACAGCGGAGAGTTCCGCACAAAGGGCGAGGTGACGCACGGCACGGCTCAAAGCTCCGATGACTGGCAGACCTGCACGTTCACGGCGAATGCATAATGAAAGGGGGTGCGCACATTGCGGATTTTCGGAAAAAACAAGGAAGCGGCACATGGCGGCGCAAATGCGGACGGTGGTGTGCGCACGCGGTTTCGCTCTGCGAATGCGGACGGTGATATGCACACGCGGTCTCGTTCCGCGAATGCGGACGGTAATATGCGCACGCGGTCTCGTTCCGCGAATGCGGACGGTGATATGCGCACGCGGTCTCGTTCCGCGAATGCGGAGGGTGATATGCGCACGCGGTTTCGTTCAGCAAATGCGGACGGTGATATGCGCACGCGGCTGCACTCCGCAAACGCGGTCTGCATTGACGGCGTGGACTATGAGCTGAACACCGGCTGGAGCGTGTGGCTGGAGATTGACAGCCTGCTCTCGGGCAGAGCTGCGGACGGCATGAGGCTTGCAAAGGCACTAACACTTGCCTATCCCGTCCTTCCGCACAGCCTTCTCGGGGCGGTTCGCGGAATGCTGATGTTTTTCGCGGGAGGCGGGGAACACGCGGAGGAAAGCTCCTCCGCGGCAGCTCCGCACACAAGGGTCTGCGACCTCGGGCAGGATTTTGAATATATCTGGGGAGCATTTCTTTCGGAATACGGGATTGACCTGACCGAGACGGAAATGCATTGGTGGCGGTTCCGCACGCTGCTTTCATGCCTTGGAAAGGATTGCAGATATTCTCAAATCGTCATGTATAGAAGTGTCGATTTGACAAAAATCAAGGACACGGAGCAAAGAAAGTTTTATGCGGAAATGAAGAAAAAATACAGGCTTCGGGATATGCGCAGTGCTGAGGAGCGCGAGGCGGACTGTGCGGCGGAGCTGGAAAAGGTTTTTTAGGGGGTGAATGAGAGCATGGCAGACAGCGAATATGGCAGAGCGGAGGGCAGACAGCTTGCACAGAACCTGGCATCGGGAATTGACGAGGCATCGGTTGAGGCTGTGACCTCGCTTGAAAATGTTTATGTCAAGCTTGAAACAATCAGCAAAAATGCGGACGTGAACGCAAGGAATCTTGCAAAGAAGCAGCGCAAGCGCGAGCTGAAAAACCTCAAAAATGCGCTTGACCTTGAGCTGATGACCGAGGAGGAATACTATGCGCGGCTGACGGAATACCGCGACAAAAATCTGAGCCGCGGCAGTGACGACTGGTATAAATATACCGAGGAAATCGTGAAATATAACAAGCGTATGGCGGACGCGGTTAAGGCGCAGCAGCAGGAAATGCTGGAAGAGGCGGAGAGAATGCAGCAGCGCGTTCTTCAGCTTCAGAATCAGCTTGCCGAAAAGCTCAAAGCCGACAATGCGCCGTGGTATAAGCAGGTCACGGAGATTTTCCGCGGCGTGGGAAGCAGGGGGCGGAATGAGATATACCGCACCGACTATCTGACCGATTTCGGCACTGAGATTGAGCTGCTTGAAAAATACCGCGACGCGGTTATGGGACTGAAAAATCTCGGGAACATACCGAACGGAGTGTTTGACGACATTTCGCAGATGAGCGTTGAGGAGGGGCTGCGTGCGGCGCAGTCGATTCTTTCGGCAGCACCCGAGGCAAGGTCGCGCTTCATTGAGGGATATTCGGCGCGTGAGAAGCTTGCCGACGGCATATCCGCACAGCTTAATCCGATTCTGAACCGTGAGCTTTTGCAGGAGGCAGGGATATATTCCGCGGAGGCGTTCAATTCGGCATATTTCAGCCGCGATGACGGCGAGAAAACCGAGTTTGTGAAGCTTCTGGAGCAGAGCTTTGAAAGCGTTCCCGAAAGCTACCGCACGCTCGGCGGTCAGGCGGCAGGCGCGTTTGCGGACGGGTTTTCTGCGTCGCTGCCCGATTTGATGAGCAAAATCCGCGCGGCTCTGACAGAGCAGATGAACAGCCTTGCGTCGTCGCTTGCGTCGGGCGTAAAGAGCAGTGTGATGTCATCGGGGTCGAACACGAAAACGTATAACAACACCTTCACCTTCAATTCGTCGCGCGACACAACAACGCAGCAGCTGCGTGCGGCAAAGCACGCGGCGGCACTGAAACGGCTGAGAGGGGGAGAATGAGATGGAGGACATAGTATTCTACAATTTCAGCTTTGAGCGGCTCGCCGTCCGCGGCAGGGTCATATCCGAAAACCTGACTGTGAAGTTCCGCGGATACGGCACATTTGAGCTGCACCTTCCGCTGACCGACTCGGAAATAATCGAAATACTGGAGCAGAACGAATATATATTCTGCGTTCAGGGAGACAATCAGGCGGTTGTCACGGGCTGGCGGCTTGATGAGGATATTGCGGTGTTCGGCAAAACGCCCGAATGGCTGCTGACAAAATATATCCTTCCGAAGGGCTTTTCGGTCAGCCGCGTTTTCCCCGACGAGGCGGCACGGCGCGCTCTGACAAAGGTTCTCGGCAGCGATGTCACCTTCGGGGAATACCGAATCACAGGGGGCAAGACAGTGACTCTCACCACCGACAAGCCGCAGACGCTATATGAATTCATATCCGACACCCTGCACGAGGTCACCGTGCTTGACGCAAGCCGAAAGCTTGTCACGGTCAGACCGGGGTTTCGGCTCAGGGCCGATGCGCGCGCGAAAAAGCTGGTGTTTGACACGCTCATGGGAGATGAGCGGAGAGTGATTCTTTCGCAGTCGGACAAGTCGGCATACGGAATGATATATACGCGCGAGCTGGAGGACAAAACCACGGGCGGCGTGTGGTATCAGAAGAAAACAACAGCGGAGGACGGCACTGAGACGGTCGAATGGACACAGACCGCGGCAGGGTCGCAGACGGGGTTCAGAAAATGGAGTGCGGTGATTCCGGAGACGCTGACAGATGACGAGCTGAAGAAGAAAACCGCAGAGCTTGCGGCGAGCGAGAACATTGAGTGCGACGTGCGGCGGCTTGAGCTTGGGCGCGACTATGACATAGGCGACCGCGTGCGTGTCCGTTTCGAGACGGAGGGGTTCAAAAAGACCCTGAAAAGATACGTGACGGGTGTTGAGATATATAATGACACGGACGGCTGCGGTGTGCGTCCGATTCTGGAGGTTGAGTTGTAATGCTGACAATGAAATATAAAAACGAGCGCGGAGAGGTGACACTCTCGGGGGGCGGCTCATCGGTGTTCCGCGTCACGGCGGCAGAGGGGCTTGGACTGTGCGAAAAGGAATGTCAGACCGTGATATATGCAGGCTATGACGGACAGGAGACGGTTTCATCGAGATATGCGGCGCGGTGCGTGACGGTGGCGGGGGATATATCGTCATCGGCTGCGGCGGAGGAGCTGAGACGTGCGGCGGACGTGCTGTGCGGCGAGGGGTATCTTTATGTTCTGGACGGAGACATGAGGCGGAGGATATATTGCAAAAGCACGGTGTTTCCAGATGTGGGGCTGATTCTGCGCGGACGGCTTGCGAGCTTTGCGGTGCAGTTTATGTGTGACAGCCCGTTTTTTGAGGACGCGGAAGATACGGTTGCGGCGGTATATGCGAGGTCAAAAAATATTGCAGAACCGTTCACGCTGCCGTGCATGTTCGGTGAGACGACCACGGGCGCGGACGTGACGGTGCAGACGAGGCGCGGAGTTGAGCCGCGCGTGAGGATATACTGCGCAAAGACGCTGGAAAATGCGGAGACGCTGAAGATTGAGAATGAAACCACGGGAAAGTCGCTGACGTTTTCGCACACTCCGACCGCCGGGGAGACGATTGTGATTGATGTGAAGGAGAGGACGGCTGAAAGCTCCGTTTCGGGGAGTATCATAAACAGTCTGACAGATGATTCATATCTGAATGAGTTCCGGCTGGAATACGGGACGAACAGAATCACGGCTGAAATCGGAGGCGTCAGTCTGGGACTGACCGTGGAGTGTGTGTATAATAATTGCTATGAAGAAGCAATGATTATATAAATATTTTTTATGGAAACTTTGTTTCCAAACCTTTTTTATGGGGGCGCTGTCCCCAAACCCCCGTTTTCAAGGCTTTGTCTTGAATGGCTCACGGCACTGCCGCGCAAGGGGTTTTAATGGAAACTTTGTTTCCAAACCTCTTTTTATGGGGGCACTGCCCCCAAACCCCCTATGCGCCGTCATTCGTCTCGGTTGGATTAATTGCTCAAACAAGGGATTTTAGCCGCACTCACAGATTAAAGCCGAAATCATCGGCTTTGCTGTGCTGAACCGTGCGCACAATTAGGGAAAATAAAAATGTGTGCGCACGGTTCACGGCGAAAATCCGTGTTTTTCGCAAAATCCAACTGCGAGCCAAATAACAAGGCGCGACTTAAAGATATACTCTGCGGAATGACTTCAGAAAAAATCATAAAGATTGCGCCTTGCGTCGGTCTTGATGACGGAGTTTGCGCGGAACAAGAATTTTTGGCGTGAAACGCACGCACAAATCAATCAGTTTCATTAAACTGTGCGTGTGTTTCAGTCCGACAAAACCGTAGGCTGCGGTTTTAATTCGGACGGCGGCGCACTTGTCTTGGGGGGGGAGGGCTCCCGAAAAGCGGAGCTTTTTGGGAAAGAGGAGCCGCCAAGCACGGAGCGACTGTCCGACCGACAAGGGAGGACGGAGCAAAATTGCTTGTGCTGCGACGACGCATAGGGGGCTGCGGGGGCGGCACCCCCGCAAAAAGGGTTTTGGGGGCAACGCCCCCACAGAATAAAAAGGTGTTGGGGAATTTCCCCGACAAAAAAGAGGTTTTGGAAACTTCATTTCCTATAAAAAAAGTTGTGGCGGCACTGCTCCACAAGAAAAAAGAGTAGGAGGAAAAGAAAAATGGCAATAACATACAGCTTTGCGGACAATGTGTCATACGGCACGGAGGACGTGAACAACATAACGGCAAGACTGGTCGGTGCAGGGATTGCGCCGTTTGCGGCAAAGAACAGCTATTCCCCGTCCGACCTCAACGCGCTCACCGCGGCGGTGACGTCCTCAGGCGTTAGCCCGAACTGCTGCCGCTGCACCAAATCGGGAACTGCGGTCAGCGTGGCGCAGGGAATCATATATTTTGAAAACGGCGTGACAATGGAAGTTGACAGCGAGGGATATTCCGTCACCGTGCCGCAGAACACGGCAGGGTATGTTTATGCATACTATAACGATTCGCTCCAGACGGCGGACATTGTATTCACGGCGGAGCTGCCGCAGACGGGATATTATGTTCTTCTGGCGGAAATATCAGCAGCAGGCGCACTCACCGACCGCAGAACTCCTGCGCGGTCAAAGGTTGCAACCTTCGGCACAAACGCAGCATATGAGTTCACACCGACCGCCGATGAGACCGTGCTTGATCTGGACACGACAAAGTTCACATATCTCATTCTGACGGGAAACTATGCGGCTTCGGGCTATTTCAATTACGGAGTATACAGCATAAAGGACCGTGCATGGCTTTATAACATCAGTTATAGCAATAACTACTGGCACGGATATATTCAGGCGAACACCGCAAAGTTTGCTGTCACGGTCACATCGGGGCGGATTACAATCGGTGCGGATGACAGACTGCGCGGCGCAAAGCTTGTTTTGATATAGGAGGAAGAGAAATGCTGACGATGAAGGAGCTTGATGAGCCGTCACGGCTGAGCCGCGCGATTGCCGACAAAACGGAGCGGCTTGTGAATATGAAATATTTTGCGCGTGTGGGCGGCGAGTTCAGCGCGGCAAAGGAAAAAAAGATTGCGGATCTGGAACGGGAACTGCACGAGATGTGCGGAAAACATCGCATAATGCGGAAAAAGGTTGTTGATTTTGTCGATTCGATTGAGGACAGCAAAACACGGCAGATTTTCAACTACCGCTATGTCCGCGGCATGAGCTGGCGCGCGGTTGCCTCCATGCTCGGACATGACAGCTGCGGCAGTGCGGAGCGCAAGCTTGCGTCAAGATATATGAAAAAAATCGGAAACGGCGCGGAGAGCGCGGCATATGATAAAGAGGGGGTTGGTCTGAGATGAAAATAATCGAAAAAAGCTATAAGTGGAGCGGCGGACTTGCGGCGAGAAATTCAACGGAATATATCATTCTGCACCACAGAGCAGGTGACGGCGATGCGGACAGCATACACCGCAGTCACATTGAAAACGGCTGGTCGGGAATCGGCTATCATTTCTATGTCCGCAAGGACGGCAGCATATACCGCGGCAGACCGCAGGAGACCGTCGGTGCGCATTGCATCGGGCATAACATCGACTCGGTCGGCGTGTGCTTTGAGGGAAACTGGCAGACCGAAAGGAATATGCCTGCGGCACAGCTCAAGGCAGGGCGCGAGCTGGTGGGATATTTGCGGCGGATATATCCGGGGGCGCAGGTTGTGCGGCACGGCAAGTTTTTCGCAACCGCGTGTCCCGGGCAGTTTTTCCCGTTTGATGAGCTGAAGTCGGGAGGTGATGGCATGGAGCGTGAGCTGACGAGTGCAAACGACCTGACATGGGAGCTTGCACAGCGGATTGAGATTAATGATGTTGCGGCGTTCGTTGCGGCACTTGAAAAGGCAAAGCTGGAGGAAAGTCCGCTGTATTGGGGGATATATAAAATTGTCAACAAAGGCTGAGCTGCATTGCACCTCACGCGCCTTTTCGGGTCAGTTTTGAGATGAGCTGCACTGCACCTCACGCGCCTTTTCGGGTCAGTTTTGAGATGAACTGTGCTGCACCTCATGCGCCTTTTCGGGTCAGTCCTGAGATGAACTGTGCCGCGCGGCACGCAAGAAAGAGAGCCGCGGCGCAGACCGTCATTGAGGCGAGGGCGGCGAGAAACAGCCGTGACGGCGGAAAGACGGCGGCTGTGCCGTCGGATATGCTTTCGGCAAAGGCGGTTTGGGTGATTGGAAAATATGTCAGAAGAAGGCGCGTGACTGCGAACGAGAGTGCGCCGTGCGTGAGCTTGCCGAGAATATACGGCGCGATTGAAAGTCCGTGCGGCGCAATTGTTGAGCTGACCTGAAACATGACGGAAACTCCCGAAAATGCAATGAAAAATGACAGCAGAGGGAGGCACAGATCGGGGTCGGAGACAGCCTTTGCCGCCGCGGCAGTGCCTCCCGTGATTTCGAGAAGCGCGTGGATATACGGAGTGTACGGCGAACTCGGCAGGACTGATACGAGAACCGAGAAAATCAGAACAAAGGCACAGACCTTGAGCATTGAAAAAATTGAATTGTCAACAACACTGCCGATTGCCTCGGCGGTGTTTTTTATGCTTGGTGCGGAGGGCGGCAGGGTCGGAACAGTCCGTGTTTTTCGGCTTTTCCAAAATCTGAACAGAAGACCTGTCATGATTGCGGAGATTATGTGTGCGGCATAGAGATATTTTCCGAGCCTCGGGTCGGACAGAATGCCGCAGCCGACAACACCCATGATGAAGAGCGGGCCCGAGTTGCTGCAAAACGCGGTGAGCCGTTCCGCCTCGCCTTTTGTGCATTCGCCGCAGGAGAAAAGCTCTGCCGCACACACCGCGCCCATGGGATAGCCCGAGACAATGCCGATGACGAATGCGAGTGCGCCTGCCCCGGGAACATTGAACAGGGGGCGCATGACGGGCGACAGAAAACGGCTGCAAAGCCGCGCAAGCCCGAGCGCGGTGAACAGACCGCTGCATATGAAAAACGGAAACAGCGAGGGAATGACCGCGGTGAGGCACAGCTCCGCCGCCGCCTTGCCTGCACTCAGGCATTTGTGGGGAAAGAGAACCATTGCTCCGCCGAGATATATGATGCACATAATGAAGAAAAGTCTTGCTGTTTTGCTGAGTATTTTTGTCAAATCAATCACCGCCTTGTATAATTTATATTCATTGTATGGGGGATTTAAGCATAAAATATATTGTTGATTGCGGGGGTGCTCCCCCGCAGCCCCCTTTGCGCCGTTATTCGTCTCGGTTGGATTAATTGCTCAAACACAGTATTTTACGAGCAGCGCGAACAGGGCTCCCAAAAAGCTCTGCTTTTTGGGAAAGAGGAGCAGCCAAGCTCAAAGTGATGTCCGACCGACAAGGGAGGACTAAACAAAATTGCTTGCGCTGCTCCGCTGCGCCGCACTCACAGATTAAAGCCGCAGTCAGCGGCTTTGCTGTGCTGAACCGTGCGCACAATTAAGGAAAATGAAAATGTGTGCGCACGGTTCACGGCGAAAATCCGTGTTTTTCGCAAAATCCAACTGCGCGACAAATAACAAGGCGCAGCGGAAAATTATAATTTGCAGACAGTCCGCAAGCTTTGCGGAAAACGAAGGTTCGGTTGGGAACAGAGCGACAGTCCGACCGAACGGGTCGATTGGTGCAAAACCGCTTGCGCTGCGATGATGACAATAATTTGACGGCACAACAAATAAAAGGCACATGTAAGGCTTTCACTCAACCGGAGACTGCTTGTGCCGCTGACTGATGAGGTGTTTTGATATGCGTAAAAAAAAGAAAAAAACCGAGGAGGCAGCCGCGCCGCGGCGCACCGTCCGAGAGAGAGTTGCCGATAATCTTGACGTTTCAAAGGAAATTCTGCTCAATTCCGCAAAAATCGTTCTGATCGGCAGCCGCGAGGTCACAATCGAAAACTATAACGGAATTGTTGAATATACCGACACGTCTGTTGTTCTGGACGCAAATCCGTGCAGAATCAAAATCGGCGGCACATCACTTGAAGTCAGGACAATATCCCGTGAAATTCTGTATATCACGGGCAGCATCGCAAAGCTGGAATTTCAGAAGGAGGCATGAGCCATGCTCATCACGGACACCGCAAACCGCCTTCGGGGTTATGTTGTCATCACGGCAGACGGCTTTTTTCTCGAACGGTTTCTCAATATATGCACAAGACGCGGCGTGTTTTTGTGGAATGTCCGCAGAACGGGAAACGAAAGAATCCGCGCGTGCGTGGGAATACGCGATTTTTTCCGCCTGCGCCCGATCGCGCACAAAACGCGGACGCGCGTCAGCATCTCGCGCCGCTGCGGTCTGCCGTTCCTGCTGCACCGCTACAGACGCCGCCGCGCCGCCGCTGTCGGAATCGCTTTGTTCTGCGCAATTCTTTGGTTCTGCTCCGCACACGTTATGGGAATTGATATATGCGGCAATGAACGCATACCCACCGAAACCGTCACATCGGCACTCCGCAGCTTCGGCGTATACCGCGGAGCGGCAATCGGAAAAATCGACCGCCGCGAGGTTCAGAACAAAATGATGACCGAGCTTGACGACATCGCTTGGGTCGGCGTCAACATCAAGGGTTCGAGGGTGTATGTCGAGATAAAGGAGCGGCTTGCAACCGTGAGAAACACGGACGCAAACGTGCCGTGCAACATTGTCGCGGCAAAGGACGGGATTGTGCGGCTCATGGACATCAAGGAAGGTCAGTCGGTTGCCGGTGTGGGCGATATGGTCGAGAAGGGCGATTTGCTGGTCAGCGGAGTTGTGGACTCAAACAGCGAGGGCATGCGCTATGTCCATTCATTCGGCGGCGTATATGCCGCAACAAGCTATAAAAAGGAACGCGAATATCCGCTTGAATATACGGAAAAAATATATACGGGCAAAACCGCGAAAAGATACAGCGCGGAAATTTTCGGAAAACAAATTCCGCTCATGCCCGGAAAGGGCGTGCCGTTTGAAAACTCGGACACCGCGGAGAGTGTCCGAAACCTCCCGATTCCGAACACCGCGGTGCATTGCACGGAATATGCGGAATATACACCCGAGAAGCGCGTGCGGAGCGTTGAACAGGCGGTCTCAGCGGGGCGCGATGAGCTGTTCGCGGAGCTGGACGGGGAAATTCCGGGCGGCGCGGAGGTGAAAAATAAAAATGTTTCGTTCCGCGTCACCGAGAGCCGCAGCGCGGCGGTTACGGTGGAATATGAGTGCATTGAGGACATTGCTTTGCAAACACCGATTGACAAAATCGAAAATATGAATTATGATATAGGTAGCGATGAAAAACAAAAGAATGAAAGGCAGTAGGCTATGGAACGACATATTGAAGTTGAAAAGATGGAAACGCTGATTGCGCTGTTCGGCAGCTTTGACGAAAATATCCGCCTGATTGAAAAGAGCTTTGACGTTGCGGTCATCAACCGCGGTTCGGAAATCAAAATCGGCGGTGAGCCTGACAATGTTGACAAGGCGGTCAGGGTGATTCAGAATCTCACGGGCATGGTGAACGCGGGGCAAAACATCGGCGAGCAGGAGGTCAGGTATGTCATATCCCAGATTGAGGACGGCAACGATGAGGAGCTGGAGACACTGGGGCAGGACTGCGTGTGCATAACCTCGCGCGGAACTCCGATACGCGCAAAAACTCTCGGACAGAAAAAGTATATTGAGGCAATTGAGAAAAATGCGATTGTTTTCGGAATCGGACCTGCCGGAACGGGCAAGACCTATCTTGCGGTTGCAATGGCGGTCAAGGCGTTCAAGAATAAGGAAGTCAACAAAATCATTCTGACCCGTCCCGCGGTTGAGGCAGGCGAGAGTCTCGGCTTTCTGCCGGGGGATATGCAGGACAAGGTTGACCCATATCTCCGTCCGCTCTATGACGCGCTGGGCGATATGTTCGGCGGTGAGGCGTTTCACAAGAACATTGAGCGCGGACTGATTGAGGTTGCGCCGCTTGCGTATATGAGAGGCCGGACGCTGGACGATGCGTTCATAATCCTTGACGAGGCGCAGAACACGACGAACGAGCAGATGAAAATGTTTCTGACAAGAATGGGGTTTTCGTCGAAAATTGTTGTCACGGGCGACATAACGCAGATTGACCTGCCGCGGGACAAGCGTTCGGGACTGAAGGACGCGGAATCGGTGCTGCGCGATGTTGAGGGAATCGAGTTCATGTATCTGAGCGAACGCGACGTTGTGCGTCATCCGCTTGTGCAGCAGATTGTTCTGGCATATGAGCGGAAGGGACGCGAGCGCGAGAGAGTATATGAAAACAAAGGAAGAGGAAAACGGGGAAATGAAAGCAGCAATACGAAATAATCAGAAAAAAATCAAGGTTGACAAGGAAATGCGCGACCTTGTGCGGCTTGCGATCCGCGAATCGCTTGACTGCATGGAGTTCGGGCAGGAGGTTGAGGTCAGCGTGATGTTCACCGACAATGAGGAAATCCGCGCGCTCAACAAGCTGCACCGCGGAATCGACCGTGCAACGGACGTTTTGTCGTTTCCGCTTCTGGAATATGACGAGAACGGCGAAATATATGAGGAGTGTCTGGATTTCAACCCCAGCGGTGAGCTGATTCTGGGTGATATTGTGATTTCGCTGGAGAGAGCCGCGGAGCAGGCGGAGGAATATGGGCATTCGCTGGCGCGTGAGGTTGGATTTCTGACCGTTCATTCCATGCTGCATTTGTTCGGCTATGACCATATGACCCCCGAGGACGAGGAGGAGATGTTCGGCTATCAGAGAGAGATTCTCGAAAGAATGGGGCTGAAGAGATGAGAGGGCTTTTGCGGAGCTTCGGCTATGCGCTGAGAGGGATTTTCGGCGCGGTCAGGAATGAGCGGAATTTCAGGATACACACGGTCGCGGCGGTGACGGTTGCGGTCTTTGCTTGGGTGTTCGGAGTGACGGCGGCGGAGGCGGCGCGGCTTGCGCTGACGGTATGCGCGGTGATGTGTGCGGAGCTTGTGAACACGGCGGTTGAGGCGGCGGTTGACCTTGCGTGCAGGGAAAAGTGCGACGCGGCACGGCTTGCGAAGGACACGGCAGCAGGTGCGGTTCTGATTATGGCGGTCGGCGCGGTTTTGTGCGCGGTTTTCACCTTTTCGGATTGGAACGGCTGGGTCAGGGTTTTTGAGTTTGTGAGGGCTTATGCGCTTTGGATTGCGGTTTATGCAGGTGTGTGCGTGGGGTATATATTTGGACTTTAATTATGGGGAACTGTTTCCCATGACCCCTTTTTTCGGAGGAGGGTATCACCCCCAAGCCCCCATTATGCTTATATTATTATGTGGGGGAGTATCACTCCCCCACACCCCCTCTCTTGCGCCGATTATTGGTCATGTGTCGGATTAATTGCTCGGACAAGGGATTTTGGACGCACGTCCGAATTAAAACCGCAGTCAGCGGTTTTGTCGGACTGAAACGCACGCACATTATATGAAATTGATTGATTTGTGCGTGCGTTTCACGCCAAAAATCCGTGTCCTTCGCAAAATCCGACATCATAACCAATAACAAGGCGCACAATAAAGATATACCTTGCAGAAAAAACGTACATATTAAAATACATAAAATAAATAAAGAGGAAGAGGAACATATGAAATCAGGATTTGCAGCAATAACAGGGCGTCCCAATGCAGGGAAATCAACTCTGATGAACAGAATAATCGGCGAGAAGGTCGCCATTGTGTCAAACAAACCGCAGACAACAAGAACCAAAATTCTCGGTGTTCACACCGAGGAGGACTGCCAGCTTGTTTTAATCGACACCCCCGGAATCCACAAACCGCACAACAAACTCGGCGAGAAAATGGAGAAATATATCTACACCGCAACACGCGATATTGATGTGCTTCTCTATGTTGTGGACTGCAACCTTCACGAAAACGAATATGAAAAGGAACGCGCGGCACTCGGCGGACTGAAAAAATCCGATGTGCCTGTGATTCTGGTTGTGAACAAGGTTGATACGCTCCCAAAGCTTCAGCTGCTCCCGATTCTGGACAGGCTCTCGGCACTCTATGATTTTCATGATATTGTGCCGCTTTCGGCGCATACGGGCGAAAATGTTGATGTGCTGATGGAGAAAATCCGCGGCTGTCTTTCGGAAGGTCCGCAGTTCTTCCCCGATGATGTCATAACAGACCAGCCCGAACGGCAGATTGTGGCGGAGTTCATCCGCGAAAAGGCTCTCAGGCTGCTGAACAAGGAAATCCCCCACGGCATTGCGGTTGAAATTGAAAAAATGAAACGGCGCGACAACGGAACATATGAAATCCTTGCCGCGATATACTGCGAACGTCAAAGCCATAAATCAATCATAATCGGCAAGGGCGGCGAAAAGCTGAAACAGATCGGCAGCCGCGCAAGACAGGACATTGAACGGTTTCTGGACGCAAAGGTATATCTTGAGCTTTGGGTGAAGGTCAAGGAAAACTGGCGCAACAAAGAAGGATTTATGAACACGGTCGGTTTTGAATAATGGAATTTGAGGATAAAAGTGTCAGTATATCCGCACTCTCGGGGCTTAATACTAATAACATAGTATAGGCGCACGGGAGTCGAACACAATCGGGTTCGGCTGCCGTGTGCCTGAACAAAAAAGGGGTGCGGAAAATGACGGAAAAACAGCTGTCCGAATGGGCGGAATTTGAAAAAACAGGCAGAATTGACGCATATTTAAGATATAGAGAAAGCCGCGGCGCGGCGGCAGACGGCAATTTCAGCCTTGAGGTCGGTGAGGAAATTGGGGTTAGTGAAAACCGCGGGAATTGTCACCAAGGTCACAAAATACGGTGACACAAGCCTGATTATCACCGCAATTACAAAGGATTTCGGGAAGATTTCCGCAATTGCGGCGAGCGTCAGAACGAAAAATTCGCGAATGCGCATGGGAACTCAGCTTTTTGCATACAGCGAAATGGTTCTGTACCGCGGAAAGAACAAAAACGGGCTGTACAGCATAAACGAAATCACGGCGGCGGAGAGCTTTTCGGGAATATGTCTGTCGCTTGACAAGCTTTCCTATGCCGCGTATTTTGCGGAGGCGGCAAGCTATGCCGCGGCGGAGGAATCACCCGACGAGGAGCTTCTGCGCCTGCTTCTGAACGTTCTGTATGCGCTTGACCGTGAGCTTCAGCCGCCCGAGAAGATTAAAACGGTGTTTGAATGGCGGCTTGCGCAGAATGCGGGATATGCGCCCATGCTTGACCGCTGCGGCTTGTGCGGCAGGGAGGATTCCCTTGCGGCACTGTCGCTTGACAATGCATATGCGGTGTGTGAGGAGTGCGCGGAAGGCACTGCGGATTCGGTGAGGCTGTCGGAGGGCATGATGAAGATTATTGACTACATATGCCGTGCGGACAGCAAAAAAATCTTTTCGTTTGACGCGGCGCAGAGCACGGTGGAATATCTCAGCCGCGTGAGCGAGATATATCTGAGCCGCCGCTTTGAGCATGAATTTGCATCGCTGGAGTTTTTGAAGAAGGTGAAGGATTAAGACTATTCGGGGGCATTGCCCCCGAACCCCCCTGTGCGCCGATTATTGGTCATGTGTCGGAAGTGCTTTGCTCGAACAAGGGATTTTCGGGCGCACGTCCGAATTAAAACCGCAGCCTACGGTTTTGTCGGACTGAAACGCACGCACATTATATGAAACTGATTGATTTGTGCGTGCGTTTCACGCCAAAAATCCATGTTCTTCGCAAAATCCGACATCATAACCAATAACAAGGCGCAGCCTTAAAGGGTGTTTTTGCAGACAAAACGGAAAGAGGAACATTCAAATGAAAGAAAAAATAATAGAATTTCTCACGGAAAACGGAGCGGGCGAGGTAGGCTTTTGCAAACTTGACGCCGCAGAAAACCCGTTCGGTCTCGGATATGCAATATCCTTTGACATACCGCTTTCGCGGAGCATTGTTGACGGAATATGCACCGCGCCGACCCATACATATTTTCACCACTACAGAACGGTGAACACCCTGATTGACAATCTTTCCCTGAGAACGGGACTCATGCTTGCTCGCGAGGGCTATGCATATGCCCCGATTCCCGCGTCACAGTCTGTCTGCGGACTTCAGGGGATTTTTTCGCATAAATATGCCGCCGCACTTTCCGGCTTGGGATATGTCGGAAAAAGCGGCTTGTTCCTGTCGGCTAAATTCGGACCGCGGATTCGTCTCGGAACAATCCTGACCGACTGCCGCCTTGCGGACGGAAATGCCGCGCCGCGCTCTCTGTGCGGTGACTGCTGCGCGTGCGTGAAGGCTTGCCCCGCAATGGCAATCACGGGCTGCGAGTGGACGCCCGGCGGCGAAAGGGACGAAATCATAGACGCGAAAGCGTGCAGCGACCATATGAAAAAGGCTTTTCAGCACATCGGGCGCGGCGCGGTATGCGGAATATGCATGAGGGTATGCCCAAAAGGAATACAAAATAAATGCGCCGAAGACGAATAAAACAGTTGACTATTCGGCTCACAGTTGGTATAATAAAAGAATAATGCACCAACGGACGCAGAGGATAAAATAAAGTGAGGTAATATATTAAATGGAAAAGCTTGGTTTGAATGAAATCAGAGAAAAGTTCCTTTCGTTTTTTGAATCGAAGGGTCATTTGCGGCTTCCGTCATTCCCGCTTGTACCGCAGAATGACGCAAGTCTGCTGCTGATTAACGCAGGTATGGCACCGCTGAAACCATATTTCACGGGAAAGGAAACGCCGCCGAGAAAGCGCGTGACAACATGTCAGAAATGCATCAGAACTCCCGACATCGAGAGAGTCGGCAAGACTTCAAGACACGGCACGTTCTTTGAAATGCTCGGGAATTTCTCGTTCGGCGACTATTTCAAAAAGGAAGTCACCGCGTGGGCGTGGGAGTTCATAACCGAGGTGCTTGAAATCCCGACCGACAGGCTGTGGGTCAGCGTATATGAGGACGACAGCGAGGCGGTTGAGCTTTGGACAAAGAATGTCGGTGTTGACCCCGGCAGAATTGTCTATCTTGGCAAAGAGGACAACTTCTGGGAAATCGGAACGGGTCCGTGCGGTCCCTGCTCCGAGATATATTTTGACCGCGGCGAGGAATACGGCTGCGGCAGCCCCGATTGTGCTGTCGGCTGTGACTGCGACAGATATGTCGAGTTCTGGAACCTTGTTTTCACACAGTTTGACAAGGACGAAAACGGAAACTATAACCGCCTGGCTCACCCGAACATTGACACGGGCATGGGTCTTGAGCGTATGGCTTGCATAATGCAGGGCGTGACCTCCCTTTTCGAGGTTGACACAATCAGACGGGTGCTTGACCATGCTGCGGAGATGGCAGGCGTGAAATACGGCGCGGACGAGAAAACGGACATTTCCCTGCGCGTCATAACCGACCACATCAGAAGCACGGTGTTCCTGGTTTCGGACGGCGTCCTGCCCGACAATGAAGGACGCGGATATGTTCTCAGACGTCTCCTCAGACGCGCGGCGCGTCACGGCAGACTTCTCGGAATCCATGAGCCGTTCCTCTATAAGCTTGCAAGAACGGTTGCAAGAGAGTCGGCGTCGGCATATCCCGAGCTGGAAGAAAAATTTGATTACATTGAAAAGGTGATTCAGACCGAGGAAGAACGCTTCTCAAAAACGATTGACCAGGGTCTGGTTATCCTGAATGACTATATTTTCGCGCTCAAAGCGGACGGCAAAAACGTCCTTTCGGGCGAGCAGGCATTCATGCTCTATGACACTTTCGGATTCCCGATTGACCTCACACGCGAGATAACCGAGGAGGCAGGCGTGGAGATTGACGAGACGGGCTTTGAAACGCTCATGAACGAGCAGAAGGAAAAAGCACGCCGTGCGCGCGGCGATATGGAGGACGCAGGCTGGGACGAGGACGTTTTCATGGCACTCAAGGACGAGACTGTGTTTGTCGGATATGAAAGTGACGAATCGGAGGGCAAGCTCACGGCAATTGCCGAGGGCGGCGAGCTGAAGGACGAGGCGGCATGCGGCGCACATGTGACCGTGGTTCTTGATAAAACACCGTTCTATGCGGAAAGTGGCGGTCAGGTCGGAGACACGGGCGTGATTGAAGGCGCGGACTTCCGGATCAGAGTGAACGATACAAAGAAACAGAACGGAAAGTTTCTGCACATAGGCACGGTTGAGAGCGGCACGGCGCGCTGCGGCGAGAGCGTGGAGGCGAAGATAGATTCCGAGCGCAGACTGGCAATCAGACGCAATCATTCCGCGGCACATCTTCTTCAGGCGGCTCTCAAAAAGGTTCTCGGAAACCATGTTGCGCAGGCAGGCTCATATGTTTCGGAGGACAGAGTGAGATTTGACTTTTCACATTTCACCGCAATGACTGCGGAGGAGCTTGCACAAGTTGAGAAAATTGTGAATGAGGAAATTCTCCGTGCAACACCTGTTGAAACGCGCGTCATGAGCATTGACGAGGCGAAAAAACTCGGTGCAACGGCATTGTTCGGCGAGAAATACGGTGAAACGGTCCGCGTTGTGAAGATGGGCGATTTCAGCATGGAGTTCTGCGGCGGCTGTCATGCCGAAAACACGGGCAACATCGGACTGCTGAAGATTGTTTCGGAGAGCGGCGTTGCGGCAGGCGTGAGAAGAATTGAGGGCGTGACGGGATTTGGAGTGCTTGACCTGCTTGATGACACCGAGAAAACGGTGAGACATATTGCGGAGAGCGTGAAGAGCAACCCTGCCGAGGCGGAGAAAAAGGTTGAGAGTCTCTGCGAGGAGAACAAGAGCCTGAGACGCGAGCTGGAGAGTCTGAGAAGCAAGATGGCGAACAGCTCTGTGGGCAGCATTGCGGATAATGCTGAAGAGATTGGCGGAATCAAGGTCGTGACGGCACGGCTTGATGACGGACTGGATATGAACGCTCTGCGAACCGCGGGCGATAACTTGAAGAATAAGCTTGAATGTGCGGTGATTGTGCTTGCGTCCGCAGCGGAGGGCAAGGTCAATCTGATTGCGATGGCAACGCCGTCGGCAGTGAAGCTCGGCGCACATGCAGGCAATATAATCCGCGAGGCGGCGAAGATAACGGGCGGCGGAGGCGGCGGAAAGCCGGATTCCGCTCAGGCAGGCGGAAAGGACGCATCAAAGCTCGATGAAGCCTTTGCGGCTGTGAAGAATTTGCTGAAATGAGGAGGAGACGAAATGCCGGATTGCATTTTCTGCAAGATTATTGACGGGGAAATACCGTCAGAGAAGGTATATGAGGACAGTGATGTGCTTGCATTCCGCGATATTGCACCGCAGGCACCGCAGCATATTGTTATAATTCCGAAGAAGCATATAAAGTCGGCGAATGAGCTTGCGGAGGACACCGCTGAGGTTGTCGGCAAAGTGTTTCTTGCGGCAGGGAAGATTGCAAAGGAGCTTGGCTTTGCGGAAAACGGCTATCGCATTGTGAACAATTGCGGAGAGGACGGAGGACAGACAGTCGGACATCTGCATTTCCATCTGCTTGCGGGCAGGGGTTTGCAGTGGCCGCCGGGCTAGAGAGTGGTGAAAAAAACGCGCAGAACGCAGACTGCTATGCGCAAACCTCACCTCTCGGCGTACATTAGTACGCCTTCGGGTAGCCCCAAAGGACACTTTGGGTTCGGTTTGCACATTCTGCACGTTTTTTTTCGACCACTCTCGCCGTAGCAGCACAAGCAATTATGCTCCGTCCTCCCTTGTCGGTCGGACAATCGCTCTATGCTTGGCTGCGCCTCTATCCCAAAAAGTGTCGGCATCGTCGCAACGCAAGCGGTTGTGCTCCGTCCTTCCTGCTCGGTCGGACAGTCGCTCTGCGCTTGGTTGCTCCTCTTTCCCAAAAAGCAGAGCTTTTTGGGAACCCTAAACACTTTTCGGGAGCCCTAAACCCCCCAATGCAAGTGTGCTGCACTTGCCACCCCCCTTTGGAAAAGGGGGGATGTTCGGTCAATTTACAATCGCCCGAATGTCGTTGCGGCATAGTTAGCGGTTAATCCGCGAGGTGCATCTTCAAGTTGTGCCTTGTTGTTGGTCATGATGTCGGATTTTGCGAAGGGCAAGGATTTTTGACGTGAACCGTGCGCACGAATTAATCAATTTCCATAATGTGCGCACGGTTCAGCACAGCAAAGCCGCTGACTGCGGCTTTAATCTTTGCGGCGGCAAAAATCCTTTGTTTGAGCAACTAATCCGACACATGAGCAATAATCGGCGCACAGGGGGTGTGGGGGTGCACCCCCACAGAAAAAGAAGTTTTTGAAGAAAGGAACATAAACATGACACGTGAATTTAACAGCTACATACAGAAAATACTCGACAGACACAAAACGCTTTACAACATTCCCAAGCATTACTATGACGAATATAACGTGAAGCGCGGTCTCAGAAATGCCGACGGAACAGGTGTTCTTGCAGGAATCACCGCAATCGGCGAGGTTCACGGCTATGTCATGGACGAAGGCTCAAAGTCGCCGATTGCAGGTCAGCTCAGATACCGCGGAATCAGCATTGAGGACATAACAAACAGCTGTCTGAGAGAGAATCGGTTCGGCTTTGAGGAGGTCATATTCCTTCTGATTTTCGGCTATCTTCCGAAAGCAAAGGAGCTGCGCGACTTTTCCGAGGCACTTGCAACACGCAGAACCCTTCCCGAGAACTTCACCGAGGACATGATTCTGAAAGCTCCGAGCAACAACATCATGAACAAGCTTGCGCGTTCGGTTCTGGCACTGTATTCATATGATAACGCTGACCCGGACGATATACGCACCGACAACCTTTTCCGCCAGAGCCTTGAGCTGATTGCGCGTTTCCCAACCCTTATTGCATATGCATATGCGGCGAAGCGGCACTACTATGACGGAAAGAGCCTTGTTCTGCACAATCCCAACCCGAATCTTTCGGTTGCGGAAAACTTTCTGTATATGATCAGACCCGACCACAAATACACCGAGACAGAAGCAAAGGTTCTTGACCTTGCGCTCATGCTGCACGCGGAACACGGCGGCGGAAACAACTCGGCTTTTGCAATCAGAGTTCTCTCGTCCAGCAACACCGACACATATTCCGCAGTTGCTGCGGCAATCGGTTCTCTCAAAGGTCCCAAGCACGGCGGCGCAAATCAGAAAACGCTTGCGCAGATGTCGGAAATCGAGAAAAATGTCAAGGATTGGAAGGACGAGAACGCGGTATATGACTATCTGTGCAGAATTGTCAGACGCGAGGCAGGCGACGGCAGCGGTCTGATATACGGTATCGGTCACGCAATCTACACCCTCTCCGACCCGAGAGCGGTGGTTCTGAAAGACTGCGCGAAAAAGCTTTCGGCAGAGCTGGGACATGAGGACGAGTTCGCGCTCTATGATTTGGTTGAACGGCTTGCACCGAAGGTTTTCGAGGCTGAAAAGGGAATCACCGACCCGATGCCCGCAAATGTCGATTTCTATTCGGGCTTCATATATCAAATGCTGAACATTCCCGAGGAGCTTTACACGCCGATTTTCGCAATGGCGCGAATTGTCGGCTGGAGCGCACACAGAATCGAGGAGGTTCTCACGGGCGGCAGAATAATCCGTCCGGCATATAAGAGCGTTGTGAAACGCATTGAATACACTCCGATTGACAAACGATGAAAATTTTTCAAAAAAACTATTGACAAATTGAAAAATTGAGTGTATAATGCAGATATAGACAGCAAAGGTGCTGTGGGGTAAACCTGCGGTACCTTTTTTTGTATAATATGAGGAAATTCAAAATTGAGACAGGGGGAGAAAACAATGAGTAAAATTCCGGAACTGTTCGGGACAATGGTATTCAACGAAAAGGTCATGAAAGAAAAGCTGCCAAAGGATACATATAAGGCACTGAAAAAGACCATGAACAACGGCGAGAGCCTGAAGCCCGACGTTGCAAACGTTGTTGCGAACGCAATGAAGGACTGGGCGATTGAAAAGGGTGCAACGCACTTCACACATTGGTTCCAGCCGATGACGGGCATAACCGCCGAGAAGCATGACAGCTTCATCGCACCTGCGGCAAACGGCGAGGTTATCATGGAGTTCTCGGGAAAAGAGCTGATTAAAGGTGAGCCTGACGCGTCATCATTCCCGTCGGGCGGTCTGCGCGCGACATTCGAGGCGAGAGGATATACGGCTTGGGACCCGACATCATATGCGTTCATCAAGGACGGCACTCTTTGCATTCCCACCGCGTTCTGCTCATACGGCGGTGAAGCACTTGACAAGA
The DNA here is from genome assembly GCA_934463175.1 of uncultured Clostridia bacterium. Classification (GTDB taxonomy): domain Bacteria; phylum Bacillota; class Clostridia; order Monoglobales; family Monoglobaceae; genus CAKSIW01. The sequence goes on from CAKSIW010000015.1 coordinate 38,134, forward strand.
AAACACCGCTGCTCCGTTCAATGGAGGCGGTCAGCAGTCAGGCAGTCAGAATCCTGAAGCTGTTCGGCAAGGACAATGTGACAAGAGTCCTTTCAACAGTCGGACCTGAGCAGGAATATTTCCTGATTGATAAGGAAATGTTCGACAAGAGAAAAGATTTGATATATTGCGGACGCACTCTGTTCGGAACTCCCGCACCGAAGGGTCAGGAGCTGGAGGATCACTATTTCGGAAACCTGAAACCGCGTGTTTCGGCTTTCATGAAGGAGCTTGACGAGGAGCTTTGGAAACTGGGCATTCTGGCAAAGACAAAGCACAACGAGGTTGCGCCGGCACAGCATGAGCTTGCGCCGATATTCACCACAACGAACATCGCAACCGACCACAACCAGCTGACAATGGAGATGATGAAGGTCGTTGCGGCACGTCACGGCATGACCTGTCTGCTCCATGAAAAGCCGTTTGACGGCATAAACGGAAGCGGAAAGCACAACAACTGGTCGCTTTCGACAAATCTGGGCGAGAACCTTCTCGAACCCGGCAAGTCGCCGCATGACAATGCACAGTTCCTTGTGTTCCTCTGCGCGGTCATCAGTGCGGTTCACAAGCACCAGGATTTGCTCAGAATTTCTGCGGCAAGTGCGGGCAATGACCATAGACTGGGTGCGAACGAAGCACCGCCGGCGATTGTTTCAATGTTCCTCGGCAGCGAGCTGACTGAGGTTCTGGACGCAATCAAAGCAGACAGCGACTATGAAGGCACAAGCCGCGAGACCATGAAGGTCGGCGTGAGCGTGCTGCCCGAGTTCCCGAAGGATTCAACCGACAGAAACCGCACATCGCCGTTTGCGTTCACGGGCAACAAGTTTGAGTTCCGTATGCTTGGCTCAAAGGATTCAATTGCGTGCACAAACATCATGCTGAACACAATCGTTGCAGATGAGCTGAAAACCTTTGCGGACGAACTGGAGAAGGCTGATGACTTCCTCGGTGCGGTTCACGATTTGGTTAAGAAGGTTCTGCGTGAGCATGAAGCGATCATATTCAACGGCAACGGCTATTCCGACGAATGGGTTGAGGAGGCTGAAAAGAGAGGTCTGCTGAACCTCAAAACAACCGTTGATGCACTGCCGTATTACATCAAGCCCGAGAACATCGAACTGTTCAAGAGACACGGCGTATACAGCGAGAACGAGATGAAGGCACGTTATGAGATTCTGATGGAGGAATACAGCAAGGTCATCAACATCGAGGCTCTCACAATGGTTGAGATGGTGAAGAAGGACTATAGCCCTGCAATCAGCGAATATCAGAGAAGTCTCTGCGACACGATTTTGTCTAAGAAGGCGGTTTGCGAGTCGCTTCCGTGTGTTGAGGAGACCGAGACGCTCAAGAAGATTGCGGCTGCGGCTGACGAGATATTTGCAAAGAACAATGAGCTTGACGCGGCGCTCAAGGCAGTGCCTGCAGGCGACGCGTCCGAGGTTGCGGTGTATTATAAGGACAATATTGTTCCGAAAATGCAGGAGCTTCGTGCGCTTGTTGATTCGGTTGAGGCGGACGCTGACCGTGAGTTCTGGCCTGTTCCGTCATATGGAGACATCATTTTCAGCGTGAAATAGGATTCGGCTGAATTATTTAAAGAAAATACCGAGGCACAATGGCGTGCATATCGAGGGGCGGCAGCGCCCTTGGATATGTGCGCCTTTTTGTCGGGTGTCGGACAGAAATAACTTTGGTATTTAGACTTTTGCGGTCTATTTACATATATAAAACCTATCCTAAATGGAAGAAGAGAGGCGTGAAAGTCTCTCTTTTTCCATAAATACTTTTTTTATGGGGGCATCGCCCCCAACCCCCCTGCGCGCCGCTGTCAGACTTGTGTCGGGTTAATTGCTCGAACAAAGAATTTTTAACGCCGCACAGATTAAAGCCGCAGTCAGCGGCTTTGCTGTGCTGAAACGCACGCACATTTCAACGAAACTGATTGAT